>JANODY010000016.1:0-34903 GCA_031412945.1 Cyanobacteria bacterium SOY_65_metabat_81 | reverse complement strand
CTCGTCAAGAACTAGATCAAGCTATCACTGATGCATTTAATACCGTCACCAAGAAGGATCTTTTGGGATGGTTTTCTCATTGTGATGCCATGACCGTTCTCATTTAATTCTGTCCTCACTATCTTGAAAACCGCGATATTGAGTGATTCGCCTAATTTTGTAGCTAAAATATGATGAGCATCTTTTTCATGTTTGCTTATGAATACCCTAACTCCAACGCGGCAACAGATTATTGAAGTAATTGATAACTTGCCAGAGGATGCTTTCTCTGAGCTTGTCAGTTTTATTGGCTATCTTCGCTACAAGGCTGTTGAAACAAAAACAGCACAACCTCATAACAGTTTTTTACTGTCAATTGCTGGCTTGGGGACCTCCAATGAAAAGGATATTTCGGAGAGGGATGAAGAGATTTTAGCAAGTGAGGTAAATCCGATTCGTGGTTGGAGTCTTCATGCAGATGAACAAGTATGACGGTTGTACTTGATACCAGCTTTCTGTTTGCTCTAACGGATTTAACAGATCGTAATCACGATCGCGTTCTGGCTGTAGTGCAAAGTATCAATGAGCCATTACTGCTTCCTAGTGTCGTTTTGCCTGAAGTTTGTTATTTGATTGCTTCAAGGTTAGGACATCAGGCGATGCGGAAATTTATTGCTAATTTGGTTGTTAGTGGAGTTCAAATAGAATCGATGACAGCAAAGGATTTGGAACGAGTTAATCAAATTTTAGAGCAGTATGCTGATAGTCAACTTGATTTTGTTGATGCAGTAATTGTGGCGATCGCTGAAAGATTAAGAATTACTCGCGTTTTAACTTTGGATCGCCGTGATTTTTCGATTATGCGCCCAAGACATTGTGACTATTTTGAGATATTGCCTTAGAACAGGGCGATCGCAAATAGTCTAGTGGATTTTTATCAACTAAAATTTTTTTGTCAAAATTACCCAAAAAGCCAAATTAGTGTGTTAGGATAAATCCAAGCAGCCAAATTAGTGTGTTTGGGTATATGAGAATCGTGAACAGGCAACCCCTAAATGTTGAGCTTCTAACGCTCGATGATGGTACTCAAAAGATCGCTTGGGATATCAAGCAACTCCAATCTTTATTGGGTATCAGTGATTTGCTCCATCAGGAAGAGTTATCTTCTTCTTCAGCAACAAATACAGGAGTTAATTCTGCTGGTGTACCAACTATTGAGACGGTAATTGCGATATTAGATGAACTTGGTTTAAAGGATTTATACGAAGTTCGATATCGTAAACAGTATGCAACGATTATTCCAAAAACTGATTCTAAGCGTCCTAAAGTTGCTATCTATGTTGTACAGCAACAATCTGAGCTTGCTATATCTATTCACGAAAGAATATGGAATAGTCATCAAGTTATACTCTATTGGGAAGTATTTGAAGAAGGATATGGATATCTTGATGAAGAACATATAGATCTATATGTTCTCCCATCTGAAAAGCCTGACTTTGTTGGGAGACTTGCTGAGGTAATGGGAGGTAACGATACAATCTTATCTAATTTTGAAGATAGCTTATATTCAAAGAACAATTCATTTTCATTTGAAATGCCACGTTCTCCTAACAATTCTTCATTGATTACTGACATGATCGCGCAAAATATTTGCTATGAATTGAGTTCAGACCAAAGATTTCCATCAACTTCTAGAATTTTCTTGTCTGATTATTCACATATTAAAAGTTTTTTATCAGATCTAAAAGATAATGTTGGAATTTTTCTTCGTTCTAATGGGGATAAACCTGAAAGTTTATTTAAGGAATTTAAAATCGATAAGCCGAAATCAATATCTATATCTGATGATTATCCTTTTTAGGTAAAAATATGGTTATAAATAGAGAATCTACTATGTACATGAACCAAGTTCAAGAAGGAAAATCTTTTCTTCATCAGGGACAAATTTGTTTAATGGAATTGATTGAAGGAGTTTTGCAAGATAAAACTCAATATCGTTTATTTCCTGAAGTTTCGCTTGCGCGGATAGTTCAGAAAAATGGACTAGAAGCAAGTCTTCATACCGAATTACAAAGATTTATTAGAAGTTGTAGCTCACTCGACATTCTGATTTGTCGCCATGAAGCTATGTCTTCTCTTCCTATCATTGCGATTGAGCGTCAAAGTCCATATCATGACTTCCCCGATCGCCAAGAAGCAGATCGTAAAAAAGCAGCAATTCTCAGAAAAGCAGAACTTCCGTTAATCTATGCTGATGAACCATCCAAAGGAATTGTTCGATTTGCCAAAGCCGAGCAACCTCAAAATATTTGCTGTGAAGTGAATGTTTATCGAGGCTTAGGACGTGATCAATTGCGTGAATTTTTGCTATCAGTGATGGAAGAAAATCATGAGAGTCAAAGGGTATGACCGATAAACCAATACGTTGGATCGGCTCGTCCCTAAATGACCTAACAAATTTTCCTGATGCAGTCCGTAAAAAAGCAGGTTTCCAACTAAGAGCCGTTCAGAGTGGCGATACACCTTCTGACTTTAAACCCATGCCGAAAGTTGGTTTAAGCGTTGAAGAAATTCGGATTCGGACTGAAGATGCTTATCGAATCTTTTACGTTGCCAGATTTGCAGAAGCCGTATATGTCCTCCATGCTTTCCAAAAGAAAACTCAAAAGACTTCAAAATCAGATATAGAAATCGGACAAAAGCGTTATCAGCAAATGTTGCTATATCGACAATCTGAAAAAGAAAACATGGACAAGTGAAATTATCAAGCCACTTTCATATTCACTTCAAACCTCACATCCATACCCGCACGCACCAACATCATCACCAACTTATCAATACTAAACCTCTCAATATCACCATTAATCAAATCGCTAATCCGAGGTTGAGTTTCGCCAAAAAACAAAGCAGCTTGCTTTTGAGTCCATCCTTGAGACTGAATGAATCGCTTAATATTTAACATCAAGTCAGCCCGAATTTTGAGATTGAGAGCCTCCTCAGGCGCAAAACCTAAATCTTCAAATACATTCGCTCCACCCTGAATAATTTCAGAAACTTGATTTTGTGTCATTTGTTTGTTCTCTGATTTATTGAAACATATCTAATATACCTTATTTGGCATATTAGCGATCGCTGTTTGATGTTGTTTGTTTGTTGAAGGGCGATCGCTTTGTGACTGAGGTTGGTGACTATTACCAAGAAATTCTAAGCTTTTACCGTTGTGATATAAGACTTGTGTGCTTCTGCGTAAATTTTTAAAGCGACTGACATTTGCTGAGCCGCATTCTCACCTTGCGATTGAAACCATGCAAAAGTTTCAGGATCAATTTGAACTGATGTTGTAATTTTTTTAGGACTTCTCAATTTTGCTTTAGTCCAAAATTCTGCTGTTAGCGGCGGAATATCAGATGTATCAATATCTTCATCACACATTGCATCAATTCTTTCCCAATCAGTCTTCGACATATTGTTCATAGTATCTGCGTTCATAAGATAGTGCCTTTCTTAATGAAATAATCCTAATTGTTTGTTCGTCAGGTTCTGTGTAGACGACAACTACGACGCGACCTTGAAGTAAACCAATACCGATATATCGATCTTCTCCATAGTTTTCACTTTCGTCAAGTTCAACAACCATAGGCATATTAAAAATCAGATAAGCGTCTACAAAGTCAAATCCATGTTTAGCACGGTTAACCTGATTTTTACGTTCATCCCACTCAAATCTCATTTTAAAGCTTAGTGATCATGTATATTTTGGGACTTTCTTGATTTTAACTTATGTTTGGGGCTAATTAATGTTGTTGGTTTATTCGGGGCGATCGCTTGTGTGGTGAAAGTAGGGATATTTGAGGCGATCGCTGTTTTGTTGTTGTTGGTTTGTTGAGGGGGCGATCGCTTGTTGGGTGAAAGTATAGGTATTTTAGGCGATCGCTTTGTGATTGAGATTAGGAGATATTTTCAATCATTTTTTCTCTTTTCTTCTGCACAAAAGCTCGAAAATCATCCATTGTCAATTTCTCTAATCCCTGATGACGATCTTTCGTATAGTCACCCGAACCAGATTCAAACCTTAATAAAAATCTTGCAGTCCCAGCATAGCCCAACTCTTGAATCAAAGCTTGGTAGCCACGTCTAGAAATTTCACTAACTTTCATCACTAAACCTCCTAAATTCACTCTTGATTTTCCATTAACCAAGTTACTGGATTAGAAACCCTAACCTTAATGTTACCACCATAACTTAATGCTTTCCTGAGTAGGCGATCGTCTGTCGTCAGAAAAACCGTTGCATCTGAAGCCTCGGCAAACGCTAAATGTAGAGCATCATAGAGCGTAAAACCTAGTTTACAAAAACTTTCTGCCCTATCTTCAATATTGTCGCTTGTCTCAACAAAAATCTTTGCTGCACCAAAAAAAGCAAAAATTTGTTCGCGCCCCTCAACATTAGGAATCCTCTGTAACTCGAATTCTAGTGCATCACTACTAATTAAAGACATCTCCCCGCGATCGCAGCATTCTAAAATCGTCACAACTGCTTCAGTTTCTAGCCGAACGCGATACTGTGAAGGATCATCTAAAAGCCGACAAAAACAACAAGAATCAAGATAAACAGCTAAAAAATTACTCATGACACCTCAAATCTTATATTCATACCCGTACGCACTAACATCATCACCAACTTATCAATACTAAACCTCTCAATATCACCATTGATCAAATCGCTAATCCGAGGTTGAGTTTCACCAAAAAACAAAGCCGCTTGCTTTTGAGTCCATCCTTGAGACTGAATAAACCGCTTAATATTCAACATCAAGTCAGCCCGAATTTTAAGATTAAGAGCCTCTTCAGGCGCAAATCCCAAATCTTCAAACACATTCGCCCCACCTTGAATAACTTCAGGCACTTGATTCTGTGTCATTTGTTAGTTCCTAGATTTGTTGCGTCATACCTAATATACCTTATTTGGCATATTAGCGATCGCTGTTTGATGTTGTTGGTTTGTTGAGGGGCGATCGCTTGTGTGGTGAAAGTATGGATATTTTAGGCGATCGCTTTTTAATTGAGATTAGGGGCGATCTGCTAGAATGATTGCCAAAGGCTAATTTGGCTAAAACCATGACCACAATAACTCTAGAGCTACCACAAAATATCTACGAGCCTTTGCAAAAAGCCGCCGCAAAAGCAGGACAATCCCCACAAGAGCTAATCACTAAATTACTGGGACAGACTATAAAAGCCTTTGCTGACGATCCTCTAGAAGAGTTTATCGGTGCTTTTCGTAGTGATATCCCCGACTGGGGCGAAAATCACGATCGCTATCTCGGACAAGAACTACTAGAAAACCATAATGCCTGAATTATTTGTCGATACATCAGGCTGGGCAAATCTGATAGATATCAGTCAGCCTTTTCACTCTCTCAGCGCGAAGATATATCAAAATACGCGTTCTCAAAAACACAAAATCATTACTACAAGCTATATCCTTACAGAGCTTGTTGCGCTACTTTCTAGCCCACTTCGCATACCTAGACCAAAAGCGATCGCCTTTATCCAAAGCTTAAAAATTTCTCCCTATGTAGAAGTCATCCATATCAGCAAAGAAATAGATACAAAAGCATGGGAACTCTTAATCAACAGACAAGATAAAGAATGGAGTCTAGTCGATTGTTCCAGTTTCATTGTCATGCAAGATCGCAAAATCACCGAATCTCTAACAAACGATCATCATTTTGAACAAGCAGGATTTATTCGTTTATTGAAATAGCGATCGCTGTTTGATGTTGTTGGTTTGTTGAGGGGCGATCTCTTATGTGTTGGGAGTGTGGATATTTTAGGCGATCGCTTTGTGATTGAGTTTAAGTGATGCTATGAATATCAAAAACTAACTTTCTGGTTCACTGCTAATTTCAATATCTAGAGTATCTTCATCAATTTGGATATACAACACATTTGGCTGGCAACATACCTGACAATCTTCTACATAGGACTGTTGCATTCCAGCACTAAAGTCAACGAATGTCATATTGGGTTCCCCACAAAAAGCACAGTTATATTCGACAGTATCTTGCATAATTTAAAAATTAATCATAATTGTACGCAATTTGATGATTGATTTGAATATTTCTCAAAGTAGTTGGAATTTTGATGAGATCGCTTGTGTAATGAAAGTGTCAATGTTTTAGGCGATCGCTTATAATTGTTACTAGCAAGAGAATGAAGTTAAACAAATGATGACTCAAACAATGGTAAAGCCCTCTTCGTGGATATCCACAGGAATTATTACCGCAAAAGTTCGCGATCGCTATTTATTTAAATTCTCTGAGCCATTACAAGAGCGCCTAGATAATTTGAATGAGCGTCTTAAAGGAATCGGACTAAATGACCAAGAAAAAGCAGAATTAGCAGGGATTTTGGAATTAGACCAAATTTTTACCTTGCTTAATGCCAAAATTATTAGCGAAGCCTAGATTTTACATGGCAATTCCTACAGCAGTAAGACTCCAAATAAGACAAAGAGCTAGTTTTTTATGTGAATATTGTCATTCTTCAGAAGAAATTAGTCCCGCAAGGTTTGAGATAGATCATATTCAACCAAGATCTCTTGGAGGCTCGGACAATATTGATAACTTAGCTCTAGCTTGCCAGCGCTGCAACTCGCATCATTACAACTTCACACTAGGCAAAGATCTAGAAACATTAAACGCCGTAAATCTATTTCATCCCCGTCAGCAAATATGGAATCATCATTTTATCTGGAGTAACGATGGATCTAGAATTATTGGTATTACGGAAGTGGGAAGAGCAACTGTAAACCGACTAGATTTGAATGATGAAGTTCGAGGTGAAGGAGAAATTATGAGAGCCAGAAAAGCGTGGGTAAAAGTTGATTGGCATCCTCCCTTAAGTGATTTAAGAAAGTCTTTTTAGTTTTTTGTCACAAGTTTAATAAGGCGATCGCTGTTTGATGTTGTTGGTTGGGGGGCGATCGCTACACTCATGCTCCTTGTTTTTGTATGTGATAATTTAGGTGTAGAAAATTTGATCGAGCAAATATAAAATTTATGAGTAGCCCTGTAACTATTGATGATATCTATATGCTATTCCAAGCCTCTAAAGAGGAGTACGATCGCCGTGCTGCTGAAGCCGATCGCCGTATGGTAAAGCTAGAAAAAACAGTTGATAGAACGAGTAAGGCAGTTGAAGCACTCACAACAAGATGGGGACGTTTTGTTGAGGAATTAGTTGAACCTGCGGTTTTGCGACTATTTCAAGAAAAAGGCATTGATGTAAAAGAAGTGTATCCTCGCGCCAGAACTAAGCGTCAAGGATTTGCAATGGAAATTGACATACTAGCTGTCGATGATACTGAGTTAGTCCTAGTGGAATGTAAGTCACGTTTATCAAAGGATGATGTTGATGAGTTTGTTGAGAAGTTAACTCGCTTTAAAGATGCTTTTCCCCATTATGCTAACTTTAAAGCCTATGGTGCTGTTGCAGGAATTGAGATTAATGAGGGGATAGATCGTTATGCTTATCGTCAAGGTTTATTTGTAATTAAGCCTTCGGGTGATGGTGTGGCGATCGCTAATGATGATGATTTTAAACCTGTTACATGGTGAGTTTAGCGGTTTGTTATAGTGATATGTACCTTAGCGTAGGCTGAAACGTAATGCTCAAATCTCAGTTAGGACAAAAAACAAATTTAGAGCTAAAAACAAGTAATGATTTATCGAATGACTTGTATGAGATAGATTTTTATGCTTGGACACAGGAGCAGTCAGCACTATTAAGTCGTGGTCAATGGCAGTCTCTAGATATAGACAATTTGGTGGAGGAAATTGAGTCGTTGGGTAAGCAGCAAAAACAAGAACTTCGCAATCGTTTGGGTGTTTTGATTGGACATTTGCTGAAGTGGGAATTTCAACCCGAATTGCGCGGTAAAAGTTGGCGGTCAACCATTATCGAACAACGCGATCGCATCACGCTGCATTTAAAAGATAATCCCAGTTTAAAGTCCTATCTCGATCAAGCAGTAATCGAAGCCCATAGACTGGCTCTATCCTTGGTTGTCCGAGAAACACCTCTCGATTATCCCGATTTACCCTCAGATTGTCCCTATGCGATCGCCCAAATCCTCGATCCTCAATTTCCAGAAGATTTATCAATGCGTTAATTTCCTACTTTAAACCAGTTACCTAGAGTTTTAAAGCGAGAATAGCTAATAAATAGGCAACTTTGGAGTCAGGTCAAAACTAAGTATCAGCTTGGGAAGTTAATTTACGGGAAAGTGGAATTTTATGCGCCGTTTGGAGTGTTTGTTGATATTGGGGATGAGAATGTTAAGGGAATTATCCAGATTCCAGATTTTTTGGATAGTGGTATGATGATTCCAGAAATGTATCCTGAGATTGGTTCGCCTGTGGGGGCGGTGGTGGTTGGCTATACTGAGGATGATCGCAATCAGGTTTGGTTGAGTGTTAAGCCGAGTGTGTTGCAAAAGTCTTTGGTTAAGTTGAGAATACCCATTGTTAGTCAAGCTTAGATAAACAGAGGATTTTGAAAAAATGCAAATTTTTACTGTTGGTCATTCAAATCACAGCATCAAGACTTTTATTGAGCTTTTACAAAGGCATGGGATTACGGCTTTAGCTGATGTGCGATCGCATCCCTATAGTCGTTATCTACCTGATTATTGCCAAGCACAGTTAAAAAATCATTTAGAAGCTGACAAAATCCGTTATGTATTTCTAGGTCAAGAGTTAGGCGCTAGACCTGAAGACAAAAGCTGCTATATCGATGGTAAAGCGATTTACGAAAAAATTGCCGCCACAGATTTATTTACCGATGGCATTAGGCGCATTCTTAAAGGTATCAAGAGTCGCCATAGAATCGCGTTGATGTGTGCCGAAAAAGATCCTATGACCTGTCATCGGGCGATTTTGGTTTGTCCTCAACTCAAAGAATATGATTTGGATATGCAGCATATTCAACCCGATGGAAAACTAGAATCTCACGGAGAATTAGAAGATCGACTTTTGACTAAACATGGTTTTAAGGGTGTTATTCAAACCTCATTGTTTGATATGTCATTTCATCATCACTTAGATCCTGAAGATCAGCTTGTAGAAGCATATAGAAAACAAGCTGAAGAAATTGCCTATGTGGATACTAAAGGAGAAGTTTATGCCTAGTGCGATTCAACTATTTACAATTGGTTTTACCCAAAAGAGTGCTGAGCAATTTTTTGAAACTTTGATCAAGTCTGGAGTAAAGACATTAATTGACACAAGACTAAACAATGTCTCTCAGTTAGCAGGTTTTGCTAAAAAAAATGACTTAAAGTATTTTCTCAAACAGATTGGTGGTATTGATTATATTCATATTACAGATTTAGCCCCAACTAAAGATATTTTGGATGATTACAAAAAAAACAAAGGAGATTGGGGAGTATATGAAGAGAAATTTCTTAAATTGATCTCAGAACGTCAAATTGAAAAGAAAGTAACACCTGAATTAATTAATCATGGCTGTTTTCTATGCAGCGAAGCCAAACCTCACAATTGCCATCGCCGACTTGTGGCTGAGTATTTGCAAAACAGTTGGGGAAATGTGAATATTAAGCATCTGTAATAGGAAATCAAGAAGCAATGACAGAAATAGTTTGTTTAGCCAATTCTCGTAAGCACAATAATAAATGTGTTGCAGGGCTTAATCTTAAAACAGGTCAATGGATTCGACCAATTACAAGCACCGAAGATGGTGCAATTCCCAATTATTTAACACTAATCAATGGCAAATCGTTAGAGATTTTAGATGTAGTTAATATTCCTTTAAATGAGAAAGAACGAGGAAAGGGACATGAATCAGAAAATCGACTAATTCGATCAGGAGAATGGAAAATTTCGGGACAGGCTCCATCATCTGATTTGCTTAAGTTTCGAGAGTCAGAGCTATTACATTTTGAAGAAGATGAGTGGCTACAGGCAGTTCCATATAAATATCTGCAATCGCTGCCTAGAAATAAATGTCGTACTTTGCAACTTGTGCAAACTGATGATTTTCAAGTAAGGCAAAGGGAATTAGGTAAATGGCGTGGAATTATGCCCATTGGCAATAGTGATGAAGTTCTAAATGCCAGCATTACTGACCCAAAATTATGTAGATTGCTTGATAATGGTCATCAGGTTAGCCAAAATTGCTTACTGGTAATGAGTCTGAGCCAGCCTTTCCCAAAAACAGATAAGTGCTATCGGCTAATCGTAGGCGTAATTGAGCTAACGGGTGATGAATTTTGCCCAATTGCCGAATTGATAATTGAAGTCGATCAAGAAATGGAAAGGGTTAGTTGGTCAAAGGAGCAGGTGATTGAATATTTACTGCATAATTTCCAGAAGAACACACGCACAATTCTAAGCCTTAAAGAGTTACAGAAACTATTGGCTCATCTCCGTAAATTGCCAGATCATGATGTTTGAAGTAATCGCTTTTTGATTGAGATTAGGGGCGATCGCTTGTGTTGTGAAAGTATGGATTTTTAGGCGATCGCTGTTGAATTTATGAAAAGCAAACTAGCGATCGCTCGAAAAGAGAATTGTAAAGCCCTCCTGAGTAAAATGATGATCGTGAGTCAATATGCGACTAATCCCCATTTGCTTCATCGTTACCATCGAAATACAATCCGTAAGACTATACCCCTTATCTAATCTTTGCTCATACAAATCCAATCCACCCAAAAATGTTGTATGAGATTGAGATAATACAGTCACTTTTTCTGAATCCACATTGAGTAATTGCCGAACCGTACTTACTGTCCGTTCGCGTAATTTTGCGCCTCCATCAGACAAAAAATTGAGAACCTCACTCAGCACTTCATCAGTTGTAACAATTTTTGTCTTACCGAGTTTTGCCGTGATAGCGATCGCTTGACTATGAAAAGTATCGCGAGGACTGAGTAACGCCACCCAATAGAAAGTATCAGCAAAAATCATCTCAGTCATACTTGAGCATTGTAGAGATAGCGATCGTGATTTTCTGCGCCATCAGTTGGTAAACATTCCAAATCTTCATTGGATAAACCACTAGTAAAAGATGAAGCAATCCCAAGTAGAAATGAACCTGTATCCTCTTCCAAAGCAGTTTCAGGCAAACTTGAACTTGTCACAAATAGCCTTTGATTTGTATTTAGTCTCCATTCCAAAAAACTAACAAAATCTAAAACCTCCAATAAAACAGACTCAGATAAAGCTTCCAAATGTTCAAGCTTATCTAAAATAGTTTCTTTAACAGCGTTCATATACTAAGCCTTATATCAACATATTCGCATTTTACTTGCTATTGCTTAAATTCACCATAGATCATGTAATTTTCTTTTTTGATATTGTTGTTTGTTGAGGCGATCGCTTGTGTTGTGAAAGTATGGATTTTTAGGCGATCGCTGTTTGATCAGATTTTGGGCGATCGCTCGTGTGGTGGAAATATGGATGATGGTTGAGGCGATCGCTGTTTGATGTTTTGGTTTGTTGAGGGGCGATCGCCATACTCATCACGGCAAAGCTAAGCAAGATTCCCAAATCGCCTCTTAATATAGTCGGTGACAAAGGCACTAACAAAACCGCCCCCTAAGTAACCGATCGCGTTTGCTATCACCCAAAAGCAAAGAAATCTTGATTGTAGTTTTCCTATGGTTGGTGGATTTACCTTAAACTTTAACTTTAACTTTTTCAACAAAAATTTGAGCCAAAGAATGAGAAAACTATACTTTTTACTGCCCGGCACTACCAGCAAATTTGCCTGTGGAGGGCTATGGGCTGAGCTAAAAACGATGAAACTAGCTCAACAGGTTTGTCCTGCGGAAGTAGTCACCTATCGCCAACGCGAACCAGATACTTTATGGCTAGATGACTTATTAAATGCTGATGATACATTTCGCGCCTTAGATGATGTGATTTTTGTGATGAGTTGGGGCTTTGATGTGGCGAAGCTTGCGCCCAAATTAAAATCTCTCAACGCGGTTTATCATGCTCATAGTGCAGGGTATGGCTTTAATTTACCCGCGAGTGTGCCGATTATTACGGTCAGTCGGAATACGCTTGGCTATTGGGGACAGCGATCGCCGCATTCGCTACTTTATTATTTACCAAATGAGATTTCTACTAAGTTTCAAGATCGACAGGATCATGATAAACGCGATCGCGATATCGATGTGTTAGTGCAAACTCGAAAATCATCTAAATATTTGATGAACCAATTAATTCCCGCTTTGCAAGAGCGCTGTCAGGTACGAGTTATTGATAGTTATGTGGAAGATTTAGAAACATTATTTAATCGTGCCAAAGTCTATTTATATGACTCGGCAGAATATTGGGCAGTTCAAGGCGTGAGCGAAGGTTTTGGGCTACAACCGATGGAAGCTTTAGCCTGCGGATGTCAGGTTTTTTCGAGTGTCAATCATGGACTATCTGATTATTTAGATCCTGCTTTTAACTGCCACAAAATTGCAGGATATTCTAAAGGATTTGATTTACAAAGAATTCTCAAGGCAATCCATAGCGACAAGAAGCTGGCTTTGTCTACCCATGTGTTGGAAGAATATCGTGCCGAAAATATCACATGGCGTTTACAGATAATTCTAGAGGAGCTAAATGAATTTTTTGATCACAAGCAAGTATGTTCAAGTGATATTCAGGACTTGAATATTTGGCACATTATGAAACTGCGATCGCAAAGAATATTTGCCAAGCTCAAAAAGAAATTGAATTTTCAACACTAACGTTAGTCATAAATTACTTTGCTAACTTCAGCAAAAATTTTTTGATTTTGCGAAGCTCATAAAATATATTTCTATAAATCAACATAAACCAAAGTGTAAATATTTTGGTTGTAATATATTGGCGGGATTTGTTTGAACAAATATGTAGGTTCTCAATGGTTGATGGTCGCGCACAATAGAGCTTATATCCCAAAATTAAGAACTCTTTATCTTGCCAGTATGAGTCTCCATATGTATTTAAAGTATCATTACGAACCTCACTGCGATGTAAATGACGCAATACAATACTTAAACAGGGATTAGAGACCATCAATCCTGCTTCGACTGCGCGTTGCGCGATTATCTGATCGCAACCTAAAATCCCTAAATGATAGTTAGATTGAAAACTCCGAATTGGTGTGCGAAAAACCCAACAATCATGAGAGCCAATGTCAGCTTTTTCGGTTAATGTCCATTTGTTCTCTTCCTCTTCGTCATAGCGTGAAATTGTCCAAAAAGAATCACTGGATATAGTTTCAGCAATCTCAATTTTACTGGTTTCGTCAAAATAGATATCTGCATTACAGATCGCAATTACTTTACCATCACCTATTTGGTTGGCAATAGCAAAAAAGTCAGAATAAACTGGTCTTTGATCGATTTGGATAATTTCTAGTTTTTCATGTTTTATTTCTTCAAGAAAACTTAGGTTTGTATCGCTGTGGCTTGTTTTTGTTTCTAATAAAACTTTGATTTTTTCAATTGACGGATTAGATAAATTAATGCGAAGGCAATTAATATATTCGACAAGTCTTTGTGGCTGACAGGGAATGTAGAAAGTTGTAAACAAGGTAATCATAAATAATATTTTAGGAACAAATGTTATTTATGCATTTCTTACCACGCCAGTCAATGGTGAACTGGCACTCGCATAAGCCTTGACAGGAATCCGTCCTGATAAATAAGCGGCGCGTCCTGCCTCAGTTGCCATACCCATCGCTCGCCCCATCGCCACTGGGTTACGCGCACAGGCGATTGCCGTATTAATCAACAGAGCCGATGCACCCATCTCCATCGCCATCGCCGCTTCGCTGGGTACGCCGATCCCAGCATCGACAACCACAGGGATTTTTGACTCTTCGATGATGATCGCAATGTTTGCCGCGTTATTAATCCCCTGCCCCGAACCAATCGGCGATCCCAATGGCATCACGGTGACGCAACCGATTTCTTCGAGGGTTTTTGCTAAACGGGGATCAGCATTGATATAAGGTAATACCGCAAAACCTTCTTTCACCAATTGTTCAGCCGCTTTGCAAGTGCCAAGGGGATCGGGTAATAAATATTTGAGATCGGGAATTACTTCCAACTTGACAAAATTATTGTCTTCTTGACCCAAAATTTTTGCCATCTCGCGGCCTAATCTTGCCACGCGCACCGCTTCATCAGCAGTTTGACAGCCAGCAGTGTTAGGCAAGAGCCAATACTTGCTCCAGTCGATCGCCTCAGCAAGTCCTTCATGTCCCGCCGCATTGGTTTGGACACGCCGCACTGCCACCGTGACAATTTCGCAGCCACTGGCAGCGATCGCCTGACGCATCATCTCGAAATTAGTATATTTTCCTGAGCCAGTCATTAAGCGCGATCGGAACTTTCGCCCCGCAATTTCCAAAATATCGTTAGAAGATAGTTCAGATGGCTGATTTGCCGAAAGTGTGAAAGATGAAGGGGCGATCATAATACTTGAAGACTTGTAATCAAAAATTTGCAATCAATTTAAGGATATATAACAGTTTGCAGTTTGAAGGCGCAATTTTTTATTAATATATCCTAGTGTCTTCTGTGATATCTCAAATTTTCCATAGTATTCCTATAGCAAGTAGCAATTTAGTTTCATGGCTAACCTCAAATCCATCCGCGATCGCATCGGTACTGTTAAGAATACGCGTAAAATTACTGAAGCAATGCGTCTTGTCGCCGCCGCAAAGGTCAGACGCGCTCAGCAGCAAGTTATGGCAACTCGCCCCTTTGCCGATCGCCTAGCTCAAGTCCTATATCGTCTCCAGCAGCGCATCTCTTTTGAGGATGTCACTCTGCCCTTACTCGAACAGCGTCCTGTCAAAACTGTTGGTCTTCTGGTAATTTCAGGCGATCGCGGACTTTGTGGCGGCTATAACTCCACGATTATCCGTCGTGCTGAAGCTCGCGCCAAAGAACTAAAAGAACAAGGTATTAATTACACCTTTATTTTGGTTGGTCGCAAGGCGGCTCAATACTTTGCGCGTCGTGAAGAACCGATCGCCGCTAAGTTTGTGAATGTCAATCAGATCCCTAACGCGGCTGAAGCCAATGCGATCGGCGATGAGATCACCTCCGCATTTTTGGGCGGCGTAATCGATCGCGTGGAGTTGATTTACACCCGTTTTGTGTCTTTGATTAGCTCTCGCCCTGTAGTTCAAACTTTGTTGCCGCTAGAGCCACAAGGTTTAGAACCCCAAGACGATGAAATTTTCCGTCTGATTACTCGCGGCGGCAAGTTTCAAGTCGAGCGTGAAAAGCGCGAGATCACGATCAAAGAATTGCCTAAAGAACTAATTTTTGAGCAAGATCCTGAACAGATTCTCGATGCCTTACTGCCTTTATATCTCAGCAATCAGATCCTCCGCGCCTTGCAAGAGTCTGTAGCTAGTGAACTCGCGGCACGGATGACCGCCATGAACAACGCTACTGAAAATGCGGGCGACTTGATTAAGTCTCTGACGTTGCAATACAACAAAGCTCGTCAAGCCGCGATTACTCAAGAAATTCTTGAGGTTGTCGGTGGCGCAGCCGCTTTAACTTAAACAGAAAGGGCGGTGCGATGCGCCGCCCTTTTTGTTTTTAGATTTTCGGTAAGACCCTGAAAGAAAAGTTTTTCCACTGTGAAAATCTCTTAAAACCAGAGGTTGATCATATCCTTCAGGCCGCGACCGTTGATTTATGTCTCGTTTTTTAGATTGGAATAGCCCTGTGGTAATAATAGACTCTGCTCGATCGCCTGTCTGATTGGTTGCTGCACATAGCAATCACTTTCGAGGCACTCAACTAGTAGACGATTGGCTTTGCAATATTGAGATAATTGTCCAATTTGATCGGATGTGAAATCCCAAATTTGGCCAATGTTGCGATGGGCGATCGCTTGTTGGCGTAGCTTATTTGCCCAATGTTGCCATGCGATATCACTAGCAGCATCTTCAGGACAAGTATCAATCAATTCTGTTAAGGCTTTTGCCAAGCTGGGATCGGGCATTTCTTGGGCA
Source organism: Cyanobacteria bacterium SOY_65_metabat_81 (assembly GCA_031412945.1). Taxonomy (GTDB): domain Bacteria; phylum Cyanobacteriota; class Cyanobacteriia; order Pseudanabaenales; family Pseudanabaenaceae; genus Pseudanabaena. Next base: position 18,875 of record JANODY010000016.1, on the reverse strand, counting down.
TATTCCAAGGCAAGGCTTAGATCTAGTTCTAAATCAAGTCCCAAATCTTCACCGTCTTTAGTTTCTAGGGCGCGAGCAAGATCGAAGGCAAGCTCGACATTGAGGTTGCGATTTTGGCAAAGATCGAGGTCGAGGACGAGACTGCGGGCTAACACGTTAGCCAGATTAAGGGAGTTGCTTTGGGCGATCGCCCGACCGAGGGTTAGATAAAAAGCGCGTACCGATGGCAGGCGATCGCTAATTTGGGTTGATTCAGCCTTGTGTTGAACCCATTGCAACAAACTTTGTAATTGCCGATCGTCAGCCAATAGGCGATCGCACCTGTCTTTAATCATCTGCAATAACTCATCCGCCGATCGCATCATCCCCACCGCCAGCCGTAAAACATCTTGCCAACGGGGATCGGTGATTTTATTCGCCAATATCGCCAATGTTTGTTGACTGCCATTGTAGACAAATTCCCGCGCTGCCAAATATTCTTGAAAAGTCAAATGTGAAAAAGAATAGATTCCCTTAGCCCGTTCTACAAATAAACCATGTTGCGATTCGATCGCCTTAATAATCGCCTCACTATCAAGTTGTAGCGCCTCGTCATCAATATGCGCTTTGGGCAAATTGCGAATGTATTCGGTAATATAACATTCAAGATCAGCTTGTTTAAAAAAGTAGTCACCTTGATAAAAAGTGGTACAGGCAACTTGCGCTAACAAATCTTCTTTGCGCTGCATCGACAAATTTTTATAAATCTGATACCGTTCAATATTCCGCTTAGCATCCCATTTTTTGAGCAATACATCTAATCCTTCTCGATAAAGTTCTGAACGATTGTTCGGGAAATCACCATATTCATCAAAAACCAAACATAAGAGCGTGAGCAGTAATGGATTAGTGGCTAACTCTTGAATCGGTTTATTATCTTCTATCTTCCGCAAGAAAAGCTCGGTATGACGGGAATTGCTAACAAACCAACGTTGAGCAAATTGGGAAATTTGTAACGACTGAAAGTTAGCAACTTCTACTTCGGTAAACTTCTCAAATATATATTCTTGCGCTCCTAATCGACTGGTAATTACAAAGCGATTAATGTAGTACTGTTCTGAAAAACTGCGTAAATCTTCAAGTACTCGATGCAAATCGTCTTCGCGAACTTCATCAAGTCCATCTAAAAATAAAATAGCGCGACCATGCTCCAAAAGTTGGGTCAGTGCTAGCTCGTCACCAATGTTGTATTTAAGGAAGTCTTGAGCGATGTAATCGAGCAGAAGCGATCCCGATCCAGAATATTGGCGCAAAGTGATAAAAATCGGCACTAATTCACTAAAAATATTGCCTTGAGCGCATTTAAGAGCCGTATATTTTAATAATGTGGTTTTACCTGCTCCCGGTTTACCGAGTAGCATTAGTTTGCTATGACGGTTTAGCGCGTCCATGCTAGACAGCCGATCTTCTTTGTTAGCTGCGATCCCATGGCGATCGCGACTGTCATAAGTCGCCAATAGTTCAGCAATCCCCAAACGGCGACGGCTGGTAATTTTTTCTAAAACATCAGTTCCCGTATAAATATCTTCTAAAATCATCGGGTGCGACATATCCAAAACGCGCATAGTAGCGCAGCGCTCTTGAATAATTTGACAACTGCGATCGCGCATTTGCTGAACCAGTTCTTCGATATCTGCGGTCGCAATTTTTAGAGCATATATGTTAGGCTGATCTTGATTGATATCCTTGGCGGCAACAGATTCTGACTCTAGATAGTTTTTTAAAATATGCAAGAGGCGATTATGTTTGCCTGGTCCCTTACCGCCAATGTCAAACTTCCGATAAACTTCCCCCATCCGTTTACGATAGGCTTCTTCAGAAACACCTAAAAAACTAGCAATTTCGCGATCGTCACGATCTTCCCCAAATCGCAATAGAAACACACTTTCTTGATCGGCTGAAAGTTGATGTGTTTGCGCCATTCGCGCCAGAAATTTTTGAGGGAACATAAGCAATATTGTGATAAAGCAAGCCGATAGCTTCAAACTAGCATACTCCCTTCCGCGCCGCCCTTCTCTTTTAGGCTACCGCTATAAATGCCGATCGCCCCATGCATCGATATCAGCTAGTAAGCGATCGCCAATTTCCCAAGGCAACAAATGAGCCGTATTTGGATAGCAAATTAATTCACAATTAGGTAATAACTTGGCAGTCTCGGCCGTAGAAGCCGATGTAATATGTCGATCTTGATCCGCCGCGATCGCCAAACAGGGTATTTCGATTTTGGCTAAATCTTGAGTGCGATCGTAACCTTGTCGGAGGGCTTGACTCAAAGCCATTTGCGCTTGTCGTGAAGTTTGGAAATAAGCAACTGCCCCAGTCGTGGCAATTTGATCATAGGCGGCTAGCGTGTGCTGTTGGATCAAATATTTGATTAGCGATCGCTTACCAAACCATTCAATATGCCAACGGGCTTTTGGTGAAATTTTTTGTAAAATCAAATGTAAAATCACGGCGATCGCCAAGTTTACATATTTCCACCAAGCGATAATCGGCAAACTGCTGCGCGGCTTGGCGGCGGTGGCAATCAAGACTAAACCTGCAATCTTGGGTGTTAGGTTAGGCGCTAAACTTTTAGAGGCTGAATTTTTAGAAGCTAAATTTTGTAACTCGATCGCCTTAAGAGCTAACTCGATCGCCAAGATGCCACCCAGCGACCATCCTAAAATCAAATATTCAATATCTGATTCCTCGGCAGCGCGATCGCTTACCAATAAATTCCATAGATCTTGTATGTGATCTAACATTGTAAAATTTGAAATAGTCTTACAATCTTCAAGCACATCTATTCCATATCCACGAAGATTAGGGGCGATCGTCCTAAATCCTCGCGACTGAAAATGCTTGACAAACATTTGCATAGCATGGCTATTTCCGGGATGTCCATGCAAACAAAGCACTTTAAGCATCTTAAAAGGGCGATCGCTATTCATTAAAGATTTAACTCAAAAATACATTTTCTATAAATCAAGTCTTAACCTACCTTAACTTGGCAATGACGCAGACTACACAAGATCAAGATAACGATGCTTCTGACCTACTATTAGGCAAAAGTAGTAAGAAACAAATCAATATTGTTCCTGTCGGAGAAGTCATCCCTGACTTGACTTACTCTAGCCTGATAGTGATGCTGCGACTACTCATGAGTCAAACAGGGATTGCCAAAGTCGAAACTTCTCACTTGAGTTGGAAAATATTTATTCATAGTGAAAGCATTGCTTTCATCGAAGATAAAGATGAATTCTTGCCAACTTTAATCCGCAAATTAAAAATTCAAAAAATTGAACATCAGCCAAAACTGATCCAAGCAATTTCTCAAAAGCCGATCAGCACTGTGGAAACCTGCCGCTTACTTGGTGAAATTTATGACCAAGATCACGAAAATATCTCAACAGTTTTTAAAGAAATATTATTTGAAAATCTTTTAGCTATTTCTCTAGAAAAAAAATTTTCGCTCCTCTGGAAACCTCTACCATCAGACCTAAAAATCGCCATCCCAACTTGGCAACTAGCCGATCTCGAAAAAGCGATCGCCAAAGTTACTGAGCAGTGGCGCACTTTTACGCATATTCGCCATCCCTATCAAACAGTTCAACTATTAGACACTGAATGCAGCATTGCTCAAGTCCCACTTTTCACTCAAGTTACCAATGGCAAGTATCGAATTAGTGAAATTGCCGATCATTTTCAACAACATATTTTGCGGACAGCCCTGAAACTAGATAAACTCGCTGAAAATCGGACGGTCGCGATTTTGCCACTGCCAAAGCGATCGATCAATATTAGCCAAGCGAGTGATGACAAGCTGGATGACAGTGCAGAAGCGCAAAACATACCCAAAGTGATGATTGTTGATGACTCACCCGTCTTGCTCAAACAATTTGGCAACCTGCTCACCAATTGGGGCTATCAACTGACCTTAGTTAATGACTCAGCCAATGCGACTAATCAAATGTTATTAGAAAAGCCAAATATTGTGTTTATGGATATTAATATGCCAAATTTGAATGGCTTTGATTTGATCAAACAAATTCGTCGCCAGCCATCATTAGCCAGTATCCCCCTAGTTTTGGTAACGTCTGAAAATAGCATCACCAATAACTTTCGGGCAAAATGGGCAAATTGTCGATTTCTGAGTAAGCCGCGTACATCCAATGACATTCAAGAATTTCGTGAACAAGTCCGCATAATTTTGCAAGAATTTGCCCCAAATAATGTTCTGCCCTAAACTCTCAAACAAAAAATAGTGGCGGCGCAAAGCGCTATCACTATTTTTTATTTGAGTTTAGCTAAAAGCTAACTTGTCATTTTCAACGGTGATATAAATTGTGTGACCTTCAGCGAAAGTTCCTTCTAAGATTTTGGTGGCGATCGGGTTTTCAATTTCTCGCTGGATCGCTCGTTTGAGTGGACGCGCTCCGTATGATGGATCGTACCCAACTGCCGCGATATAGTCCTTAGCTTCTTCACTCAAGTTTAGCGAAATTTTACGATCGCTTAATCTATTTTCAATGCGTTTAATTTGCAAAGTGGCAATGGAACGAATCTCATTGCGGCGTAAAGCATGAAATATAACGGTTTCATCGATGCGATTGAGAAATTCAGGACGGAAGTGATTGCGAAGAACTTCGAGGACGCGATCGCGCATTTCGTCATATTTAGCATCATCAGTTAGCTCGCTCGAAAATTGCAAAATGCGATCGCTGCCAATGTTACTGGTCATAATGATGACGATATTTTTGCAATCAACTAAACGCCCTTGACTGTCGGTGATGCGTCCATCGTCGAGAACTTGCAGCAGAATATTAAATACATCAGGATGCGCTTTTTCGACTTCATCAAAAAGTACTACTGAATAAGGATGGCGGCGCACGGCTTCAGAGAACTGTCCGCCTTCTTCATAACCGACATATCCGGGGGGCGCACCAATTAAGCGCGAAACTGAATGCTTCTCCATATATTCCGACATGTCGATGCGAATCATTGAGTTATCCGCATCAAATAGAAATTCGGCAAGGGCGCGGGCAAGTTCAGTTTTACCAACTCCCGTTGGACCTAAAAATAAAAATGAACCAATGGGACGATTGGGATCGTTCATGCCTGCACGGGCGCGACGAATTGCGGAGGCGACTGAAGTTACGGCTTCTTCTTGACCGATGACGCGATCGTGGAGGTGGGTTTCTAAAGTTAGTAATTTTTGGCGTTCTGACAGCAATAATTTACTAAGCGGAATCCCTGTCCAACGGGCGACGATTTCCGCAATATCATCTTCCGTAACTTGCTCACGCGAGAGTGCGCCATCAGCACCTGTGCGGCTAATTTCTAACTCGGCTGCATCAAGATTGTTCTCTAGTTCAGATAATTTGCCATATTTTAGTTCTGCGGCTTTATTAAGATTGAACTCGCGTTCCATTTGGTCGATTTGCTGCTTAGTTTGATCGATTTGTTCCTTTAGCGATCGCAGGTTGGCAATGGCATCTTTTTCAAGTTGCCAACGATCATTTAAATTGGTAAAGCGATCGCTCAATTCATTCATTTCATTGTCAAGACGTTCGAGGCGATCTAATACCGCCTTGCTACTCTTATTTTTATAGATTACCTTGCCATCTGCTTCTACTCTTTCAACTGCGGTCGCATCTTTTTCTTTTTGCAAAGAAAATCTTTCCATTTCTAACTGCCTGATACGGCGATCGATTTCGTCTAGTTCTAATGGTCTAGAATCAACTTCCATTTTCAATTTTGCGGCTGACTCATCGACAAGATCGATCGCCTTATCAGGCAAAAAGCGATCGGTGATATAGCGATTAGAAAGGGTCGCCGCCGCTACCAGTGCTGAGTCAGAGATAGTTACGCCATGATGTAATTCGTAACGTTCTTTTAATCCGCGTAAAATCGAAATGGTATCTTCAACAGTCGGCTGCTCGACCACGACTTGCTGAAAACGGCGTTCTAAAGCCGCATCTTTCTCAATATATTGACGATATTCATCCAAAGTCGTTGCGCCAATACAACGCAATTCTCCCCGCGCTAGCATCGGCTTGAGGATATTGCCTGCATCCATTGCGCCCTGCTGGGTGGCTCCCGCTCCAACCACCGTATGCAACTCATCAATGAATAGCACAATTTTTCCATCAGAATTGAGAACTTCCTTAAGTACCGCCTTCAGTCGATCTTCAAATTCACCACGATATTTTGCCCCCGCAATTAGCGAACCCATATCTAGACTAATAATCGTGCGGTCTTTGAGTGATTCTGGCACATCACCACGAATAATGCGCTGAGCAAGTCCTTCGGCGATCGCCGTTTTACCCACCCCTGGTTCACCAATCAGCACAGGATTATTTTTGGTGCGCCGAGACAAGACCTGCATCACCCGCCGAATTTCATCATCGCGCCCAATGACAGGATCGAGTTTGCCTTCTTTGGCTTGTTCAGTCAGATCACGCCCATATTTTGCCAACGCCGCATACTTGGCTTCAGGATTTTGATCGGTGACAGTCTGACTGCCGCGCATCGCTTTAATTGTCTCTTCTAAGCGCTGGCGATCGATGCTCAAATCTCGAAATAGTCGTTTGCCAAGGCGATCGTCATCGCCCAAACCGATCAGCATATGCTCGATCGCCATAAAGTCATCGCCAAAACCCTTACGACTTTCTTCAGCGCGATCGAGCCATATTTCCAGATTACGGCCCAAATATAACTGTTCCTGACTAGCCACACGCGGCTGTCTCCGCAAAAACTCTTCCACCTGTCGCCGCGCCCTTGCCATCGGCACAGACATCGCCGTAAATATATTTGTGGTCAAGCCATCTTCCTGCTCCAACAGCGCCATCAGCAAATGCTCAACTTCGAGTTGCTGATGTTGCGATCGCCTAGCGACCTCTTGCGATTTGACGATCGCTTCCCATGCTTTTTCGGTAAATTTTTTCGGATCGGTTGGTTGCATTGGCTTTTGATTACAGCAGGATCTGGCGAGACGAGATTGATTGAGATCCCCCCAGATCCCCTAAAAAAGGGGGGGAGAATTTTCTTCTTCCCCCTTTTTAAGGGGGATTGAGGGGGATCTCTTAGGGTTTTTCAGTGCAGAAAGCAATTCTTAAATAGCTTCTCAGATCGTACCTTTAAATAAGCCTTGTGGTTTGACTAACAATACCAAAATCATAATTGCCAAACCGACACCCAGCTTATAGTCTGTGCCGATACAGTACTTCTGCAACTCACCCAGCGCCGCAGGACAAGTTGTGGCGACCTCTTGAGAAATACCGACAATTAGCGCCCCCGCGATCGCCCCATAGGGATTACCAATACCGCCGAGAATCACCGCCGCAAACATGGGTAAAATCAAAAACCAACCCATATTTGGGCGCAAATTGGTAATTAAGCCATACATACTGCCGCCAAAAGCGGTCATACCCCCCGCAATTACCCATGTCCATAAAATCACAGCATTCACGTTAATTCCCGCTACTTTAGCTAGCTCAGGATTGTCCGCCACGGCTCGCATCGCCTTGCCGATTTTAGTGTTTTGTAATAAATAGTAAAGCCCTGCAATGATGGCGATCGCCGCCACAATCACCACAATTTTATTGCGGGTAATCGCCAAATTAAATATTTCGATCGCAGGAAAAGTCGGCAAATTATATTTCTGTGGTTTTGCACCCCAAACTAACACGATCGCATTACGAATCACGAGGGCAAGCCCAATCGAGACAATCATCATGGTGGTTGATGTGGCTTTTTTGGCGCGTAATGGTTGCCACAAGATTTTTTCGCAGATTAACACTAAGGCGATCGAAATAGCACTACCAAAAGCGATCGATAGCCATAGATCGAGTTTGAGCGTAGTATTAGCCAGAAATGTGAGATATGCACCCAAGGTGAGAATGTCACCGTGGGCAAAGTTGGCAAGGCGCAAGATGCCATAGGTAAGCGTTAAACCAACTGCGGCAAGGGCAATAATGCTGCCGACAGCGATACCATCAACGGTTGATTGCAGGATTGATTGCAGAACTTCAGGCATTAAGAGGATTTGATAGAAATTTATAGATTTTTATCGAAGAATTGGGCTTAAAAACCCATCTTTCTAGGAAGACTTCATATCAGAATACATTAGATACCGCAGGGCATATTATTTAAAACAACAAGTACTATTTTTTAGTACCATAATCATAATCGTTTACCCGTAAATATCTATGGCAATAGAGTCCAACGCGCCTTCTCCTGCAAATTGGCATACCCTTGATGCCGATACATCGCTTAACTTATTACAAAGTGACGCAAATCAGGGGATTACCAATCAAGAAGTTGCCATTAGAATCGATCGCTATGGCACAAATGAACTAGTCGAAAAAGTTGGGCGATCGCCGCTAAAGATTTTCATCGATCAGTTCACCAATATCATGTTGATCATGCTCATGGCGGTCGCCGTAGTATCAGGCTTCTTAGCGATTAACAAGCCTGTACCCGAATTTCCTAAAGACGCAGTTGCCATTTTCTCGATTGTGCTGCTCAATGGCATTCTTGGCTATATGCAAGAAATAAATGCCGAAAAAGCTCTCGCTGCGCTCAAACGTATGTCTTCGCCCAAAGTGCGGGTGATCCGCAATGGCGAAGTGAGCGAAATCAACGGTAAAGAACTGGTGCCTGGCGACATTATGCTCCTAGAAGCAGGAGTCCAAATTTCTGCTGATGGAAGATTGATCGATGAACAAAACCTGCAAGTCCGCGAATCAGCCCTAACAGGGGAAGCCGAAGCCGTTAGTAAAGAGGCGGGATTGATTTTAGAATTAGATGCGAGTTTAGGCGATCGCCTAAATTGTGTCTATCAAGGTACTGAAGTGGTGCAGGGACGCGCCAAAGTGCTAGTCACCAAAACAGGAATGCAAACTGAGTTAGGCAAAATCGCCACCCTAATTCAAGACGTGGAAACAGAAGATACGCCCTTACAACAACGGATGACCCAACTAGGTAACGTCCTCGTTAGCGGCTCTTTAGCCTTGGTGGCAGTAGTTGTGGCGATCGGGGTCTTAAATAAAGGCGTAGGAGCTTTTGGGGATCTTCTCGAAACTTCCCTAAGTATGGCGGTAGCCGTAGTGCCTGAAGGACTGCCTGCGGTGGTGACTGTCACTCTTGCCTTAGGTACACAGCGCATGGTCAGAAAAAATGCCCTGATTCGTCGTTTGCCAGCCGTCGAAACCCTTGGCTCTGTTACCACGATCTGTTCTGACAAAACAGGTACGCTCACCCAAAACAAAATGGTAGTCCAGAGTATCCGCACAGGACAGCACTCGCTACAAGTTACAGGAAATGGGTATGTGCCAATTGGAGAATTTAATCTTTCTGAAACTTTGGAAACAGATTCCACCTTTGCCGTACAGAATCTACCCGAAGTCCAGCAATTGCTAATGGCTTGTGTATTTTGCAATGATTCGATCTTGCAGCAAAAAAACGGGGATTGGATTATTATTGGCGACCCGACCGAAGGCGCGTTGCTGGTTCTGGCTACCAAAGGTAAATGTGACTTCTCAGAATGGCAACATCGAATGCCCCGACTGTCTGAAGTGCCATTCTCTTCTGAACGCAAACGCATGAGTGTGTCAGTGCAGGGTGAGCATGGTGGGCATGTCATGTTTTGTAAAGGTTCGCCCGAATTAACCTTAGAATGCTGCACCCACATTCAAATTGGCGATCAGATCCACGCGATCGCCGATAATCAACGTCATCAGATTCTTGAACAGAATAACCAACTCGCCAGTCAAGGTTTGCGCGTATTAGGCTTTGCCTATCGCACATTGTCTGATTTACCCGAAAATGGAATTACGGTAAAAGATGAGAGCAATTTAGTTTGGGTTGGACTAGTAGGAATGCTGGATGCACCCCGCCCAGAAGTTCGCGATGCGGTTCAGCGTTGTCGTGACGCAGGTATTCGCCCTGTGATGATTACAGGCGATCATCAACTCACCGCCAAGGCGATCGCCAAAGATCTCGGTATTGCCAAAGCAGGCGATCGCGTCCTCACAGGTCGTGAACTTGAGTATATGAGTACCGAAGACTTAGATCGCGAGGTGGAAGTGGTCAGTGTCTTTGCTCGCGTCTCCCCTGAGCATAAGCTGCGAATTGTCCAAGCTTTGCAAAGACAACATCATTTTGTTGCCATGACAGGCGATGGCGTAAATGATGCTCCCGCCCTCAAGCAAGCCGATATCGGGATCGCCATGGGGATCACAGGTACTGACGTATCTAAAGAAGCCAGTGACATGATCCTGCTTGATGACAACTTTGCCACAATTGTCGCCGCCACCGAAGAAGGTCGCGTCGTTTATACCAATATTCGCCGCTTTATCAAATACATTCTCGGCAGTAACATCGGTGAAGTAATTACGATCGCCGCCGCTCCTCTGTTAGGGCTTAACGTACCTTTAATTCCTTTGCAAATTTTATGGATGAATTTAGTTACCGATGGCTTACCCGCCCTTGCCCTAGCCGTTGAACCAGCCGAACCAAATGTCATGAAGCGTCCGCCCTTCGACCCTCGCGAAAATATTTTTGCACGCGGTATGGGAGCTTACATGGTGCGAATCGGGATTATTTTAGCGATTATCACGATTTCGCTAATGGTCTGGGCGCATGGCTATACCACCACCAACTTTATTTTTGATGGGGTGAGTTACGAAAAAGATCGCTGGGAAACAATGGTATTTACGACCCTTTGTTTGGCGCAAATGGGACATGCGATCGCCATTCGTTCTAACACCCAATTGACCATCGAACTTGACCCACGCACTAATCCCTATGTTTGGGGATCGGTGATTATGACCACGGTTTTACAACTAGTGCTAATTTATGTCGAGCCATTTCAAAGATTTTTTGGGACGCATTTGCTCAGACCAGAAGAGCTAGCTGTGTGCTTTGGTTTTAGTGCCTTGATGTTTGTTTGGATAGAATTAGAGAAACTGGTAATCCGTTGGTGGGCATGGCAACGCCAATCCTAACTACAGCCTGTTGATGTTACAGCAGTCTTCGATCAAATCCGCCACATGAAGGGTCGCAAGGCGAAGCCCCGCAACGGGTTTTATATTTCTACTTGTGGCGGGTTTGAAAGCAAATTGCTGGCATTAAACTTTTCTATAGGTTTAATGTCAGCGCAAAGCGCTGTAAGCGCGTGATGACAATCTCAAAAAGTATGCTAGGCTACAAATCTGAGTATCGCTTCAAGTGTATTAAGGTTGAAGAATCAGTGGAGGAGTTAATTTGAAAAAGGTTGAAGCAATCATTCGTCCCTTTAAGCTAGACGAAGTCAAAATTGCTCTGGTCAATGCTGGCGTAGTAGGCATGACTGTGTCTGAAGTGCGTGGTTTTGGTCGTCAAAAAGGACAAACAGAGCGCTATCGTGGTTCTGAGTATACGGTTGAGTTTCTACAAAAGCTCAAGATTGAGATTGTTGTAGAAGATGACCAAGTTCAGATGGTGGTAGATAAGGTGATCAACGCCGCCCGTACTGGTGAAATTGGTGATGGTAAGATTTTTGTCTCTCCTGTAGAACGAATTATCCGAATTCGTACTGGTGAGAAGGATTTAGATGCCGTCTAGGTATTCTTTTTGAACGAAAAAGGCGGCGCAATGCGTCGCCTTTTTTTGTTTTTGATAAGCGCGATCGCTATAGCCATATGGTTTCTACTATTTGGGCAATAATTGCACCCAAGATAGCGCTAGTTATATACTTGCTAATCATCGGATTTGGAACAAATCAGTCATCTCGTTGACGTTAAGAATAATGACCAAGCCTGCGTAGAGTTAATCGGCTGAAACCGATTGCGAGCTTCTCAAGCTTGAATTTCCCTATGTCTTGCGGTATTCACTATATTGTAATATGAAGCCGTGGTAGAAACACGGGTTTTCAAACCTAATTTTCTGATAAATATTTAATTTTAATCACCATCATGAATAACCCTCTCAAACGTACTCCTTTGTATGATCTCCACATTGCTGCTGGTGCGCGGCTAGTGGAATTTGGCGGTTGGGAGATGCCCGTGCAGTATCAAGGGCTGGTCGCCGAACATCATGCTGTGCGATCGCAGGTGGGGATGTTTGATGTGTCGCACATGGGCAAATTTGAAATTTCTGGCGTTGGTGTTTTAGAAACCTTGAATAAACTTGTGCCATCTAATTTGGGGCGATTAAAGGTGGGGCAAGCTTTATATACCGTTTTATTAAATGAGCAAGCAGGAATTATTGATGATGTAATTTTTTATCGTCATGAATCTGATGGCGATCGCCAAAATTGGACATTAATCGTTAATGCTTCAACTACTGACAAAGACAAAGCATGGTTACAACAACATTTAAGTGATCAATCAGGCGATCGCCTGATTGATCACTCAGCTTCGCAAACGCTAATTGCAGTGCAAGGCAAAACGGCGATCGCCACTCTTCAGCAACTAGTGACGGCGGATCTGTTAAAACTACCTCGGTTACGGTTTGGACATACTCGCACAGAGTTGTTAGGTGCATCTAGCTTGATTGCACGGACAGGCTATACAGGTGAAGATGGCTGCGAAATCATGACCGACATCGAAACAGGTAAAGCGCTTTGGCAAAAGCTGCTCGATCTTGGCGTTGTACCTTGTGGCTTAGGCTGTCGCGATACTCTCCGTTTAGAATCAGGAATGCATCTCTATGGACAAGATATGAATGACACCATCACCCCTCTCGAAGCCGATCTCAATTGGGTCGTGCATCTTAAGGAGAAGGGCGATTTTATTGGGCGTGAGGTGTTGGAAGCTCAGAAACAGCATGGAGTGACGCGCAAATTAGTTGGGCTGGAATTGGAAGGACGTAATATTGCTCGTCATGATTATCCAATTCGTTATGAAGGCGAAACCGTCGGCATTGTCACCAGTGGCACGATGTCGCCAACCCTTGGCAAGGCGATCGCCTTTGGTTATGTTCCGATTCAGCTTGCCAAAAATGGACAAGTTGTCCAAGTCCAAATTCGTAATAAAGAGTTTCCTGCCAAAGTAACCAAGCGATCGTTTTTGTAACCTGTCGCCAGTTTTGTTGGAACATAAAACCAGACTGGCGAGTAAACCAAGTAGCGATCGCTACACATCTTTGATTTGAATCAAAGAATTAAAAGATATTTATTAAAAATGGTAAAAGATGCAAGCACAAAATAAATCCTTACAGTCTATGGTTCTAGAAAAAGAATCAACAAAAAAATTAAGATTTGCAAAAAACGGTGGCTTTCAAACTGAACTGAGACGGCGGGTTGATCAACTTTTTCAAGAAACAGATCTCCAACAACGTGATTGTCCGCAAATGTATGCTAAAACCGCAATGTTGTTGATTAGTTTTTTTGGTTTGTATTCACTATTGGTTTTTGCGGCGCAGACATGGTGGCAAGTGCTACCCCTATGCATTGCCCTCGGCGTAGTTACCGCCGCGATTGGGTTTAGTATTCAACATGATGGCGGGCATCACGCATATTCCCATTCTCTTTGGGTAAATAAGCTGATGGCGATGAGTTTAGATTTGATCGGGGGTAGTTCCTATATTTGGCATTGGAAACATGATGTGCTGCATCATACCTATACCAATATTGCTGGTTACGATATGGATTTAGAAGTGGGGGTTTTTGGGCGGCTTTCTCCTTCCCATCCGCGTTTAGCATTCCATCAATGGCAGCATTATTATCTATGGCTTTTGTATGGATTATTGGCGATTAAGTGGCACTTCTATGATGATTTTTACTGCTTGATTACTGGCAAAATTGGCGATCGCCCTTTTCCTCGTCCTAAACGTGGCGACCTTGCCATATTTTTTGCTGGCAAGCTGATGTTTTTCACGCTTGTATTTGCCATTCCGTTACAGTTTCATGCGATCGGGTTAGTGTTAGCCAGTTATGGATTAGTCGCCGTCACCTTAGGAATATTGCTTAGCGTGGTCTTTCAACTCGCTCATGTAGTCGAAGAAGCTAATTTTCCATTACTCCTTGCGGAAGTGAGTGTCCTTGAGAATGATTGGGCAGTGCATCAGATCGAGACAACCGTAAATTTCTCTCGCAATAACCATTTGCTGACATGGCTTTTGGGTGGGCTAAATTTTCAAGTCGAGCATCATCTATTTCCCAATATCTGCCATATTAATTATCCAGAGCTATCTAAAGTCGTTGAGCAAACTTGTCAAGATTTTGGGGTGCAATATAACCAACATGATTCGCTCTGGGCAGGATTTTCTTCGCACTTCCGTTGGTTACGCCGCATGGGAACTTCTTCTTAAAGGTCTGAGAGAGTGCGCCCTTTTTGGGTGCATTCTTTTTTGGAATTGCAACAATTTTGTGTTGAGCATATATCTAATTAATGTATAATCAGTTATAGATTGTATGTATATTAGATTATGGCACGCAAAAAGTCTGATGATCCCCTAGACCTTACGCCCACTGAGGAGATGGTGCTATATGCGGTGCGCGATCGCGAGCGTTACGGTTTAGAAATTATCGATGCGATCGCTAAAGCTAGTGATGGCAGGCGCAAGATCGGGTTTAGTTCGCTATATCCGACGCTGAAAAAACTTGAGGAAAAGGGTTTTGTGACTTCGCGTTGGGGTGATGAGACTCCAGAGGAGTTAACTGGCGCAAGGCGGCGTTATTATGTGATCGCGGGTGAGGGTAATCGCGCTCTTAATGCTAAGGAAATGTTTTTGAGTGGATTGAGATCTGTTATGGCGATCGGGGGGATATAGCGATGACAGTAGCATTTTTGGTACTTTTTTTAGTACTATTTTTACTAGGGGTAGGAACCTTTTTATTAATAGCGTTATTACCATTTTTAGTAGCATTATTACCATTTTTAGTGGGTTTACTTTGCTTCCTTTTTGTTTTTGTGTGGGGCGAATTTTTTTGGTCTTTAGCTATTAAAATAATTAAACTTTTATCTAGTATTTATGGTTCTACAAAAAAAAATACAACACTAAAAATTAAACAAAGATCATGGGATTTACTTTTAATTAGAGATTTCACAAAAGGCTTGTCTGAAATTTTTCCAAAAGATTTACATGAATGGCAGCACTGGATTAGCGACATTATGGAAGATCGGACGAGAATGCAATCAAAGGGAATGAATCATCGTCTCGTTTCGCTAATTACCTTCTATCGCCTCACTCGCTTTGCCTTTCATATTGGCATCGACAAGGTTTTCATTCTCGCCACCCGCAGAGCCACGAGGTAAGGAAAAAGTAAAAAGGAAAAACCTTGTAATGTATATACCTGTAGGGGTTTAGCATTTGCACCAAAATCTCTCAACTCCCCACCAAAATCTCCATTTGCAAATGCTGAACCCTCTTCGCTTTTACCGATAAATTATCCCTGCGGTTTGGAGATATTGGTAGATGTTTGAGGTCTTGGGCAGAGCATTCCCGATTGGAGGGATCTGACGATTTTATAAATTCCTGCGGGAATGCTTTGCCCCTACAACGTTTTTTCTGTAGTGGTTTCACCAATTAACAAAACCTCCAAAGGCGTATTCATCCCCTGCCAATATTCCACAGCCGATCGCAAAATATCATTTGCCATCTTCGATTCTTCAGGCTCCGCTTTTGAAAACGCTTCTGGATAGTCGTATATCAAAATATATCGCGCCGCAGGACACCAATCTAAATCCGTAATGCACTCCTCCAAAGCATCCCAGTTATAACCAAAATAATCTGGAAACCGCATCACCTCAGCGACTTTCCGCAAAAAAGACTGCTTATCCCGAATTTCTCGACCATCAAGATAAAAAATTTCAGTTTTTAACTTCTGTAAACCATCAGCACTATTTGCGATCGCCACAGAATCAAGATCAGCTAAAGGCTTAACAGGAAGTAACTGGGTTATGTGCTTAGTCATACTATTCGATGATTTTCTGAAAAGTCAGATAGTGATCATCAGTATAGTAGATTTCCCCTTCATTACCAATAACCAAACGGCGTGAGCCTCTCGTTGTTATCTCAGGAGTCGGAACCGTATATTCCCGATAATAATCAAGCGATCGCTCTGGCAACTTGCCATCTCTGTTGCGATATATACTCCCATCCTTTTTATGAGCAAATGCAACATCCGAGTCGATTTGCAAGAGGACATTCTTTGCTTCTACTGGTAATTTCTCAAATAGCCTGACGATCATCTTTAATATTCGACTAACTTTTGAAAAATTATCGTAGGAAATACTTTTTCTACGCAAGCTTTTTTACAACAAAAAAAATTTATAACAAAATCCCCCAGATTTACCTATTAGAAGCAAATGAGACAATAGGAAATATGGCGATTTTAAATATTGACATATATACATAAAATGTATATACTATTATTCATAGCTAATAGCACTTTGCTCATAAAAAAAAGCGCTGTGCCGAAGCCCCAACGCCTGAAAAATTAATTGTGAAACTATTATGGCAAAAATATCGCAACCTCACGCGGAATCAGAACCATCTCAAGTCCCAAAAGACGATGACAAAATTCGCATTGTGATTTCCCGAAAATTGGTGAGAGCCTTTACCTACATCGGCACACATATTGCCGTCCCGATCGCACTATATTCTTTCAGTCCATACTTACCACCCGCGCAGCCCAAACAACCACCTCAATGTCTGTCGAACCAAACAGGACAAGTTTTGCCTAAAAACCTGC
Source organism: Cyanobacteria bacterium SOY_65_metabat_81 (assembly GCA_031412945.1). Taxonomy (GTDB): domain Bacteria; phylum Cyanobacteriota; class Cyanobacteriia; order Pseudanabaenales; family Pseudanabaenaceae; genus Pseudanabaena. The sequence goes on along the minus strand of JANODY010000016.1, from coordinate 2,173 downwards.
CCAAATGATTGGTTAATCTTAAATAACTGTCTGACAATTTTAGTAGCTATCGGTTTTGCTGACTGTCGTATTGGTTAGTTGCTGATTGGCTTGATTTAGGCGATCGGCGATCGCTTCACGCACATCACAATTAACTTCAGGATCAGCAAGAACATCTTGCGCCATTTCTCTAATCTCAGCACTAGTGGTGAGGTCTGCTTGATCGAGTTGATTGAGATTGTCATAGACAGTCTGAGGAGAAACTGCAACATTGCTTTCCATAATTTGTTCCTTTATTTGTTTACAGACAAGGGGCGTAAGCCCCTCGTTAATAGATTGATTTAGGGTAAATCGGTATCGCCCATAAGATAGCGATCGCACTCACGAGCAGCACCACGACCTTCATTGATCGCCCAAACGATGAGGCTTTGACCGCGACGGCAATCGCCTGCTGCGAAAACCTTGGGAATACTAGTCGTGAATTGACCGTGATTGGCTTTGACATTGCTGCGAGGATCGCGTTCTACAGCCAAAGAATCAAGCAAGGGTTGCTCTGGTCCAAGGAAACCCATCGCTAACAAGACAATCTGAGCGGGGATGATCTTCTCAGTGCCAGCCACTTGCTTAGGAATAAACTGACCTTTGTCATTGCGTTCCCATTGCACTTGCACAGTGTGAACGGCTTTGACCTGACCGTTTTCATCTCCTTCGATCTTAGTCGCCGTGGTGATATAAGCTCTCGGATCGTCACCAAACTTCGCACTCGCTTCTTCCTGCCCATAGTCCATCTTGTAGACTTTTGGCCATTCTGGCCAGGGGTTATCCTTAGCACGGGTTTCGGGTGGCTTGGGCATGATTTCTAGCTGGATCACACTATTACAGCCATGACGGATGGATGTGCCAACGCAGTCTGTACCCGTGTCGCCGCCGCCGATAATGACGACATCTTTGCCCTGTGCCGAAATAAAGTCATCCCCTGATTCGCCATTGAGAACCGTCTTCGTATTAGCGGTCAGAAATTCCATAGCAAAATTAATTCCCTTGAGTTCGCGACCTTCGATGCTCAAGTCACGCGGCTTAGTTGCGCCTGTACAGATGACTACAGCGTCAAATTCTTTCAGTAAATCTTCCGCAGCCAGATCTTTACCGATTTCCGTATTGCAGACAAATTTAATGCCTTCTTGCTCAAGAATATTCAGGCGGCGCAGTACCACTTTTTCTTTATCCAGCTTCATGTTAGGAATGCCATACATTAGCAATCCGCCAGCGCGATCGCTACGTTCGTACACCGTCACCCAATGCCCTGCTTTATTTAGCTGAGCCGCCGCGCTCAATCCTGCGGGTCCTGAACCAATCACGGCAACTTTTTTGCCTGTGCGCTTAGCAGGAGGTTCGGGGACGATCCAGCCTTCTTCCCAACCCTTGTCAATGATCGAGTATTCAATATTTTTGATCGTCACGGGTGGGCTGGTGATACCCAATACGCAAGAGCCTTCGCAAGGCGCAGGACAGACTCGCCCTGTAAATTCTGGAAAATTATTGGTTTTATGCAGGCGATCGAGCGCCTCACGCCAGAGTCCGCGATAAACCAAGTCGTTCCATTCTGGAATCAGGTTGTTGACTGGACAGCCGCTTGCCATGCCGCTAATCAGATTTCCTGTATGGCAAAATGGTGTGCCGCAGTCCATGCAGCGTGCGCCCTGTGTGCGGAGATTTTCATCGGGCATGTGTAGATGAAATTCGTCCCAATTTTTGATGCGATCGCTTGGTGGTATTTCAGACGGTGCTTCGCGGAGGTACTCAATAAATCCTGTCGGTTTTCCCATAGGTGTTTTTTAATTCAATTCAAGCTTTCACTAATTTGATGATACTCTCTTGCCAGCATAAAAGAGTATAAAGCGTTGGGTGTTCAGCATAGTCCCACACACACCCTTTACACTTTTAGGAATTACGCAAAATTTGTTAGTGTCATGAATTATTCGCGCTTCAGACGATCCCCTTGTAGGGGCTTACTCCTTTCCCAGTGAAAGATTAGACGTTGCGGCCGGGGCCGGGATCGATCGCGAATGCGATGGCCTCTGCGGTCGCGGCGAGCATCGGCCGATGGTCGCGGCTGATCTGGGTGAGCAGCTGGACGTCGCGCAGCGAGACGCTCGCGCGGGTGATCTTGGAGATCATCGCGCCGCGGATCGAG
>JANODY010000015.1:0-43159 GCA_031412945.1 Cyanobacteria bacterium SOY_65_metabat_81 | reverse complement strand
AGAGCATCAATGTTGGTTTGATTCCTCCTAACCCCAATCAATTACACTCTTTTTCGATACGCTAAAAGTGCGTGCTGTCGCATTTAGTCCCATCCCTTCACTTCGCGCTTTGAGTATCTCGATGATCCGACTTAGCTTTGTCGTCAACCTGCTGTACCAAAGGTTTCACTAAAATAGATATCGCATCTTCGACAATGATAAATTGTCCGAACTCCATTGTTTTTTGTTTTATACTGGTGGTCAGCGCACACATCTTCGCTTCCACATTCTGGACAAGGATGGCTAAATAGGTTCATTTCACAATTACTCTTAGCGAACGTTTATCTTTTATCATTAACCCTATACTCTATATATTGCAACACCTTGGCTCACTCACTGTACGAAACCAGTGCCAACAATTTTAAACAGTTATTTGTGGCTATTACGAAATCAACATTGATCCTGTGGCGTACATTCCTGAGGCGATCGCCTTATTTACAATGGAATTAGCCCCAATTAAAGTTTGAGATGGAATATGAGCATCTTTACCAATTGAAGCCAACTCACCAATATAACAAGGCGCATTTAAAACTGCCCCCTCAGCCACATTGGCAGTTTTCGCAACCCACACTCCCTCACGAATTTGGTCAACGCGATCGCCAAAATCGTAGGCAACACGTCCTTCCAAAACATCAACCTGCGCTTGGAAATATTTCTCAGGCGTTCCCATATCCATCCAATAACCATCCGACACAAAACCCATCATCTTCAAACCGCGCTCTAAGACATTTGGGAATACTTTGCGTTCAAAGCTCAAAGGCTCACCAATTGGATAGATATCAAAAATCTTCGGCTCCAAAACATAGGTTCCTGCATTAATCGTATCAATACCTTGAGCCAGAAATTCTATAGCTTGTTCTGCATTTGGTTTCTCCCGAAAAGCTTGTACTTGATTTTGAGCATTAATCTCCACCAACCCAAAAGGCTTAATATCCACAACTTTGGTCAAAGTCACAGTCGCATCAGATTTAGTCTCTTTATGAAACTTAATCAACTCTAGCAAGTCTAAACTAGTGAGAATGTCCGCATTGAAAACAATCAGCGACTCTCCCGTAAAATATGGCTCGGCAAGCTTAATCGCGCCTGCGGTATCAAGCGGGGTAGATTCTTCGATATAACGAATTTTTACCCCAAAGCGATCGCCATCGCCAAAATAATCGATCACTTGTCGCGCTTGATACTGTACGTTTAGCAAAATATCACATACATTAGCTTCACGGCAACGATTAATCATCCATTCTAAAAACGGGCGATCGATCAAGGGTAGCATTGGCTTAGGACATCCATAGGTCAAGGGTCTGAGTCGAGTTCCTTTTCCACCAGCAATAATTACAGCTTGCATATAGTTGACGGTTTGATGATGATTTGCGGTATATCTTGTACGAGAGCATTATAGGATCATGGAGAGGTGTATGACCAATAGACTGAATACGGCATCCAAAGTTCGGTCAGCCGATCCCGCGCATAGGGCTGGTTTGTCTACTAATTACCCAGAACAAATAATGCAAATCGATACAGCCCGTCCCGTTATTACCAAAACTAAGCGCATCCCCTTTGCCAAGATCGGCTTTGCTTTATCTTTACTAATTTCTGTCAGCGCGGGTGCATTTGTAGGGCGGATTGTGCCGATTAATGCCTTAGACTGGGGCGGATTATTGAGTGGTCGCAAACCTGAAGAAGTTTTGATAGAAGGGCTAGGGCGAAGATTAGAGCGCCCTTATCAAATTTTGGTTATGGGTGTAGATCGGGTGCTAGATGCGCCCATCGGTTCGTCAGAATCCTTTAATGGTCGCAGCGATAGCATGTTGCTAATTCGTTTTGATCCCAGCGATCGCTCCGTCAAGATGCTGTCAATTCCTCGCGACACTCAAGTCCCAATCCCCAACTATGGCGTAACTAAAATCAATGCTGCCAATGTCTATGGCGGCGCAGCCCTTGCCCAAGAGGTGCTGTCAACGAAGCTAAACAATATCGACATCGATCGCTATGTGCGACTGGACACTTCAGGACTATCGGCGTTAGTTGATGCTGTGGGCGGTGTCGAAGTGAATGTGCCTAAGCGCATGAAGTATGTTGATAAAACTCAAAAACTGAAGATTGACCTTTATGCGGGTGTGCAAACTCTGAACGGGGAACAAGCCGAAGGTTTTTCTAGATTTCGTCAGGATGAAGAGGCGGATATTGGGCGCATCAATCGCCAACAAATTGTTTTGAAAGCTATCAAAGCCAAACTCGCTAGTCCTATGATGGTATTTCGACTGCCCGATCTGATCAGCGTCATGCAAAAACATGTAGACTCTAACCTCAGTTTTGATGAAACAATGGCGATCGCCACCTTCAGCATCACCTTGCAGCCTGAACAGATCCAGTCTTCGAGTCTAAAAGGTAGACCAAGTGAGCCAAATGAGTTTCGGTTTAGCTATTGGATCGCCAGTCCTGATGATGTTGATCAAGCGATCGCCAACAAATTTACAACCAAATCTAGCCCTAAATAAATCAAATAAAAAAAATCAAATAAAAAAAGCAGCACTTAGTGCTGCTTTTTGGTTCTTTCAAACGGGCCAGGAGGGATTTGAACCCCCGACACCGTGGTCCGTAGCCACGTGCTCTAGTCCACTGAGCTACAAGCCCTTAACTCGCGAATCTAATAATAACATAGTTTGCGATCTTGGCAAGCAAAAAACAAATAAAAATAAATAAATAAAAATAAATAAAAATTTTGGTTCGATTTTAGCTTCTAAACCCCGTCAAATATAGCGGCAGTTACTGGCACGTTTATCGCATGATGTACTCCAAAATCTAAATCAATCGCACATCTCCAATTACGCGAACCAGTTGGCTATTTGCGGTGATTGATGCGTACCATTTGCCATTACGATGAAGATGGCGAATTTGTTCAAACAAAGATGCAAACTAAAATATCCTCTAAGTCTGTTGCTTTTGTATTCGTAACCTCATTACTATTTGTTTCCTGTGGTGATGCCAATAAATCTGGGAACACGTCTGCCAATACGGGAATACAAATCAAGCTTTTATTTGGTAGCGCCCTCGGTGATTTTTGTCAGCAAGCGGCTATTAAGTTTAATCAACAGAAGCCAAAATTAGATAATGGTCAGGAATTTTATATTTCTTGCGAGATCAAGGGTAGTGGGGATGTGGTTGCGGATGTGGTGTCGCAAGCGCAACAATTTAAAGCTGGCAAATTAGCTGCGGATGCGCCTGCGGTGATTTCTGTCGATGGAGAAATTTATCAGAATCAGTTAATCTTTCAAGTTAATCAAATCTTTTCTGGACAAAACTATATTCCTGCGATCGCTGACTCACCTTTAGTGGCAAGTAGTCCGATGGTATTTATGACCACGCCAGAGGTGGCGCAGGGATTGAGTAAGCTTGACACTCCATTCAAGACATTTGTGAATGCGAATGTGCTTAAAGATATCTCTTCGACAGCAGGAGTTGTTCCTTTTACCTATGTGCATACTGCGCCAACGCGTTCTAATTCTGGCTTGCAAAGTTTAGTTGCTCAATATGCTGAAGTCTCAGGTAAACGTCCTGAACAGCTTACTGTGGCTGATGTCCAGACCTATCAAAATCAAGTCAAACAGATTCAAAGCAAGGTTACTCGTTATGGAGTTTCCACCAATGCTCTGGCTAAATCAATGGTCACAAATGGACAATTTTGGGCGGCGATCGGCTCGGTTTATGAGTCTTCGGTAATTGCGGCAAACTCTAGCCTCCAAGCAGGACAGCCTCGCTATCAAGCCGTTTATCCAAAATCAACATTCTCATCAAATATGCGTTTAATTGTTCCTAATGCCCCTTGGATGAATGAGAATAAAAAAGCTGCCGCGCAAAAAGTCGTTACCTATTTGCAATCCAATGAAGCTCAACAAATTCTCACCGAGTTAGGCTTGCGCCCCGGTGCATCGGGTGTCGCTCTAGGAGCAAAGTTTACTGCCGATTTTGGGGTCGATCCACAGGCTAAGTATGATTCTTACCGCCCACCGCAACCGCAAGTTGTGGAAGCAATGATCAAAAATTGGCAAGAGCAAGCCAAAAAACCATCTTTAGTAATGGTGGTGATTGACACTTCAGGCTCGATGACTGGAGCCAGAATTGCGGCTATGCAAAGTACATTGCAAACTTATGTAAATAGTTTGACTCCGAAAGACACGATCGCCATGATGGACTTTAATTCTGTAATTAATCCTCCTGTGTTGATTGAAGGAACGCCAGAGGGTAAAGCCAAGGGTTTGCAATATGTGGCTTCGCTGAAGGCCGCAGGAGCGACCAAACTCTATGATGCTACCTTGTCAGGGCGGAACTGGCTACAACAAAATCTCCGCAAGGATAGCATTAATGCCGTGCTAGTGTTGACTGATGGTGCAGATTCGGGTTCTGCAATTAATATTGGGCAGTTGCTAGCAGAATTAAAGAAGAGTGGATTTGAAACTGATCAACGAATTTCGGTATTCACAATTGGCTATGGCAATGAGAAGGAATTTAATCCCAAAGCGTTGCAGGATATTGCTCAGCAAAATGCGGGTTATTATACTAAAGGTGAGCCTGAAACGATCGCCCGTTTATTAGCTGATATCCAAGTGGAGTTCTAATCCATGAAAAAATCAGAGAAATTAGCAAACCCTCTCTACTATCCTTTGGCGATCGCCGTTGGTGGTGTGGCACTAGTCTTAGGTGTGCGTCTGGTTAATATACCTGTAGCCGTGGCATTACCGCTATCAGCCGCGATCGCCACATCAGGTGCGATTCTTCTTAAACGGAACGAGCCAGAATCTTTAGGGATTGGCGATCCTGAACTAGAAATGGAAATCATCGCGGTGAAGCAGCAATCGCTTATTCTCTCAGAACAAGCGCATCTGCTCAGGGCTGAGTCGGGTCGATTACTCACAGAAGCCGAACAAATGGATTTATTGGTAGCGGTGCAGTATGCTTGCGATCGCGCATCAGAGTTTCCTAGTAAAATTGATTTTTTGGTGCAGAAGCTAAAAGGCGGGAATGCACTTCTATCTATTCAGGATCTAGAACAACAGTTAGTTAAAGTCAATCAAAAGCTGCGTAATAGTACGGGAGTCGCCTCAACTCAATTGCAATCTCTTGCCTCAGGCTTACAGCGCAATATCGATCTTGTGCGTGGTGGAGAAAGCGCCAGACAAGCCCAAGTTGCTAGCTTAGCGACATTGATTGTCGATGCATCAGGCGTATTGCAGGAATTACAGAACAAGTTGCGCGTGGTCAATCTTGCTGATTTACAACAAACAGCCGAACTGCGATCGCTGACTGATGAGCTAAGTTGTTTTCAAGAAAATGCTGAATTATTACTTGCTAAATAAACAAAATGACAGCTAACACCTTTAAATCTATACCTTTAAGCCCTGCCCAAAAACAAAAAAATCTAGTTGTCTCCTTGGGAATTACTATATTTTCGATCGCCCTCGCGATCGCGCCCATGCCGTGGCTCAACAAAAAGATTGTGATCGTTAGCGGGACTGAACTCCAAGAACCATTACAAGCATTGCAAGAAAAGTTCAAGCAAACTCATCCAGAGATTCAATTAGAACTAAAATTTCAAGGCTCTCAAGATATCGTTAATCGCTATATTGACAATAAGAATGAATTTACGCCGACAGTTCTCATTCCTGCCAATGCCGAAAGCTTGAAAGAATTGCAAACTCGTTGGCAAGCTCAAAATGGTAGCGAAGCATTTTATGAGCAACCAAAAGCGATCGCCAAAACTATGCTAGTTGGTATTTCGTGGGTAGAGCGTGGCAAAATTTTATTTCCTAAAGAAGTTTTTGATTGGAATCGGGTCGAACAAGTAATGCAAGCGGGTAATTGGCAAGCGATCGGCGGTAATCCTAGTTGGGGTAGCTTTGATTTTGTGACCACCGATCCGACCCGCTCCAATAGCGGACAACTAACTTTGGTCTTGTGGGCGCAATCCAAACTAGGCACAACCCCAACCGCCGCCAATCTTAATAATCCTAACATTACATCTCTATTTAGCTTGGTCAAGCGATCGGTCTATCAACCTGCATCATCAACTGATATTTTACTTAAGGAGTTTATTAGCAGAGGTACAAATGATGCTGATGTGGGAATTGTTTATGAGAGTGTGGCGCTCTATCGCTGGCAACAATCCACCGCTTCGCAGGGTAAACCCTATCAGATTTATTATTTTAGTCCAACTTTTGAGACGATTTCTACAGCAGCGATCGCTAAGCGTAATATTGATAATAGTCAAGCTGATGCGGCGCGTAAGTTTATTGATTTTTTGGCTCAACCTGAGCAGCAAGCCGTGTTTGTGCAGTATGGATTTCGCCCAATCGATCGCAACTTTGACTTAAAATCGGTGGCTAATAGCCCTTGGAATCAGAATATCCCTGGTGTGGAAGTTAAGCCGAACGTCCAAGCGATCGCTTCTCCCAACACTGAAATTTTATCTGAAATTAAACGTTTATGGGAACGTGCTAACTAATTGCCATCCGCAATGAGTTATATCTTGGTCAGTCACGGGCGGCTGGTATCGAGCCAAAAACATAACAAAAGGCGGCGCATTGCGCCGCCTTTTGTATAGATATTTTTATAGATACTTTTGCAAAATCACTTTGAGGCGATCGCGGCTAGCATCAGATACCTGACTCAAATCAGTCAAGATCGAAGTCTTCAGAGCATGATGAGCTTCAGATTTGGGTGGATTAGCGGCAATTTTTGCCACGGCATTTTGAATTACGGTTTGAGCATTGACCGCATTTTTATGTAAATTTTGGATGATCATGTCTACGGTGACGCTCTCATGATCATCGTGCCAACAATCATAATCAGTAACTAAAGCGATCGTGGCATAGGCGATCTCGGCTTCACGCGCTAGCTTTGCTTCAGTGACATTGGTCATGCCGATCACCTTCGCGCCCCAACTGCGATAGAGCAGAGATTCAGCTTTGGTAGAAAAGGCGGGACCCTCCATGCATAGATAAATACCGCCCTTATGGACTTTGTTACGACCTAAATCCACAGCTTCCGCAGCAGAGGCGACAACCGATAGCAATGATTTGCAAATCGGCTCACCAAAGGCAACATGAGCAACTACGCCTTCTCCAAAAAATGTGGAGGTGCGGCGGGTGGTGCGATCGATAAATTGATCGGGTAGCACAATATCAAGCGGACGTGCATATTCTTGTAAAGACCCAACTGCCGAAGCGGAAATAATATATTCCACGCCGAGACTTTTTAGAGCATAGATGTTAGCCCGATAGGGGACTTCGGATGGTAGTAAATGGTGCGATCGCCCATGTCTGGCAACAAATAAGACAGGTGTTCCTGATAGTTTGCCGTAGATAAATGCATCTGAAGTTTTGCCGAAGGGTGTATCAATATTAATTTCTTGAACATCAGTCAGAGCAGACATTTTATAAAGTCCACTGCCGCCGATAATGCCGATTTGTGCGTTGACTGTCATAGGGGTTTGGGGGGCTTTTTAAAAACTAGGCTTTAGCTGCAACTTGCAATTCCATTAATAAATTATTTAACTGATCGGTGGTGGCTTGATAAACTTCACCACAAAAATGGCAAGTTGCCTCAGCACCTTTCCCCTCAGCGATCATCGATCGCAAATCGTCTTCACCAAATAACTTGATGGCGGCTAACATGCGATCGAGCGTGCATCGACAGTTGAAGCAGACATCTTTACTCATCGGTAAAATCTCGATGGTTAAGTCCGCAAATAGCTGAGTCATGACCTCTTCGATGTCGTTGCCTTGCATTAGCAAATCTGTAAATTTGGCAATATCACTTTTTGATTCTAGTTGCGAGAGCAACTCTTCTTGAGAAAAACTTGATGTTTTGGCAGCCCTCAAAGCGGCCTTGGGCATGATTTGGAGTAACAAACCTGCGGCGACTTTGACGGGCGATTTGCTCTGCTCAGGATCGATTACTTCAGTAAGAATTAATTTGGAATAGGTTTGCTCAGAAGTGGCGAGAAACCAAGCTATGTCTTCGGCAACATCTCCCGAAATCAACTCAACGGTGCTGCTGTAGGGTTCGCCATAGCCGAGATCTCGCAAGACCTTGACAAATCCGATCGCCCCGATCGCCTTAGCCACATTTTGAGTCCCATTAGCAAGGGGTGGCAAATCAAAACTTGAATTGGTGACAAAGCCGCGCACCGTGCCATCAAAACCAGCATCGGCATAAACTAGTCCCAAACCGCCATCACCCGTAACCCGCACATTTACTCTCGCCTGAGGCTGTTTCATACTTGATGCAAGTAATAAACTGGCACTCATCGTCCGTCCGAGCGCGGCGATCGCCACGGATGATAAGTGATGGCGGTGGTGAGCTTCGTTGATCGAGTCGGTGATAGTTACCCCAACGACTCTGACCCTGCCATTGGCAGCAATAGCCCGAATTAAGCGATCGCTCATTAAACTTCTCCTAACGTTTGGGTACTATTTTAACGTGAGTTCGATAACCTTCATTTACACCGCGCACCCCCTAGTTATTACAAAGGGAGTAGCTGACATTTGGTATGATTGGCAACAGTATTCAGTGCAATAAAAAATCATGAAATCTGCTGGAAATGTTTGGGATAAAGACGCTCTGAAAAACCCAGAAACAGAATATCAGACTCTATTGCAGTTGCTAAGTCAAAAACAAGACTTCAGAATATTTTTTGTGCGCTGCTCGCCTGCCGAAGGTGAACAGATTATCAAAAGGATCAAGGGTGACATAGGAGAGCAATTAAGGCAAAGTATAGCTGTATTAAGGCTCGATCGCCCTGTTGCTGATTTTTATGACATGTTGGTTGATCGGTCAGATTTGCACGAGGCTAAGGTGCTATTTGTCACGGGGATCGAAGATTTTTTGGAGGGAAAGGTTAAAGATATTGCAGATATTCAATTAGGTGAAAAGTTTGCCGCTATCCCGCGTCCACTAGCGCATATCAGCTTGTCGCAGACGCAACTAAAGACCCATTTCTCAATTTGTTTTGTGTTCTTATTACCTTTATTTGCCCTCAAATTTTTTATTGATAGTTATGCTGAATTCTTTGACGAATCCGTTGAAGTGTTTGAGTTTCCTACCGATATGGAGTTGCTGCGCCAAGAATCCTTCCGTTGGGTCAGTGGCGATCGCTATGAAGCCTATGCTCAAATCAGTGAACAAGATCGCGATCACAAATATGACGATCTGCAAAAGTTGATTGCGGCTCAACCGTTTATCTCTGATCGCCGCGTTGAGCTTTTGCTTGAGCAGGGCGGCTTGTTAGTGGCTGGAAATCGTTGTCTAGAGGCGATCGCCAATTGCGATCGCGCTTTAAATATTCGCCCTGAAAATCATTTAGCTTGGTACAATCGCGCCGTAGCATTAGATCTATCCGATCGCCATATAGAAGCTGTCGAAAACTATCGCCAAGCTATTGTTTATAAAGCCGACTTTTATGCGGCTTGGCACAATCTTGGCACTTCGTTAAGCATGTTAGGGCGTTATGAAGAAGCGATCGCTAGTTACAACACTGCGTTGCAATATAAGCCCGATTATTACTATTCATTTGGTGGTAAAGGCTTGGTTTGTGGAGTCCTTGGAAAATATGAAGAGGCGATCGAATATTGTGAAAAGGCGTTAGCTCTCAAACCAGACTATGTGCAAGGTTGGTTTAGCCGCGCCTATGCGCTGGAAAGTATTGGCAAATATGAAGAAGCGGTGGCAAGTTACGATCGCGCTTTAGAATATAAGCCCCTCGATCACCAAATTTGGTATGGACGAGCTAAGGCGCTTGAGCAGTGGGGAAATTATACAGAAGCGATCGCTAGCTACGATCAAGCGTTAGCCATCCGTCCCGATGACTATTATGCATGGAATAATCGCGGTATTGTCCTTAGCAAATTAGAGCTATACGAAGAGGCGATCGCCAGTCACGATCGCGCTTTAGAGATCAATCCTGACGATCATTTTGCTTGGTATAGTCGGGGTAATGCGCTCAGTGGGCTAGGGCAACTAGAAGCAGCGATCGTTGCTTACGATCGCGCCATCCAAATCTCCCCCCGCGAGCCAAATACATGGCAAAACCGCCGCCTTGCCCTCAGAAGGCTTGGCTTTGAGTAGTCTATGCAGAAATTTCCAAGACCCTAAACGCCCACTATGCGCGATGGTCAGGTAATAGATCTGTATATTTAATTGTACCTGCTTACTTAAAAGCCCTGCTAAAAGCACGGGATAAACTCAATTTTCCAACAAAAAAGCACTTGCTGAGCAAGTGCTTTTTTTGTATTAGGTTAATGGAATCGGGCAGAGTCGAACTGCCGTCCGCACTAGCGCCTAACCTCCCAGTCATTCACAGGCTTATCCGATTTGATCCTCACGGAGGGAATTACTAATTATCTCTAGTAGCCAAAGATGCACTGATAAAGTCTTGAGCGAATAACTTACCAGAGAAAGTTATAAGCAGCATCCGTTGGGGGTTGGAGTGACATATTTAACGGAGTCATACATCACACCTCGAAACCAAAAAGGTTCTTAGGCGGCTACAGGAGCTGCTTTACGAGAAAAAGATACAATGTTGTTCGCATGTACTTGTTTGAATCATTGATTTACGAGAGATAATTCGCTCTCGACCTGCATCAAGGGATAGCTTCTACTAACACGTCGAAACCCTTACGATCCCAATTGTTCCTATCATAGCATGAAAAAATGTATTTGAAATTTGGTTAAAATTTTGCTTGATTCCAACTCTCAAGGCTGGGCAATGGGTGATTATCGATTTGGTCGAAATCTCGCATCCGCAAACTCCTACGAGATTCAGCTAATTTTCATGATGCTATAGACTCCGTTCTTGCCCTTGCTGCGTCCTAGCTTGACTGGCTAATAGCTATAAAGAGTGAGTTGTCGCGATCGATTTACTTTCTGCTCCAGAGCTTCATTATTAGCTAGGGTGATTTGATGGGTTATAGATCCTAACGGTGTTGTGACAATTAGCAATCTCGTGGATGTATCAATTTATTTCGGTAATACTCCTGACAGCGCTGTATCTAATGATTTATCAAGTTTTCCTGTGCCTGTTTACAAAGGAAGCGGTTTATTTTGGGGCTTATATCTTTCTCCTTTTAGAAGGCTAGGGGATACGGTAGATATATCTGCTCAGGTCTAGCGCTCAAAATTAAGAAAGCCGATTGCTGATTATGCGATCGGACAAAAGCCTAAAAATAAGCCCCTTACAGACCAATCTGAAGGAGCTTATTTTTAGGTGTCCTCATTGGTGAGGGTGGCAAAATTTATTCAATGTCATCATCGTCAAGGTCTGGATCGTCTGTAAATGGCTCTCCCAACCATCGCTCTAACATCCGTCTTGTCTCAATCCTTAAACCACGAATTTCTTTATCTACTCGCTTGTCTCTACGCTCTAGCCTTTCGAGCCTATCCTGACTTCTAATGACAGCATTAGCGATCTGGTCAAACTTTTCGTCTAGTTTATTGGCTGTTGCTTGAATCGCTCTGGCGTTAGAATCAGCGATCGCTTTAGTCTCTACCAGCGAACTTTCAAGTCTTGTTAATGAAGTCTCTAGCCTTGAGATTGACTGAGTATTTCGTTCAGAAAGGATCAAGGCTTGCTCGGCAATAATTTGCAGTTGCTCAAATGTCATGCTCATCTGGTTATTTTCCTTGCTTGGCTAGCCACGCTTTAAAATCGTTTAGCGTTACGCTATTAAACTATCTTTTGAAAACTGATGATATTACGGTGATGACTGTGGCGTTGGCGATTAGTCCGAATGCTAAGTTGATGACTTGACCTGATGATTTTTGGTAAGCATCGAGGCGGATATTTGCTTCTTTGATGTCAAACTCTAACTTCGTAAAGCGATCGTCGATGTCGGTCTTTAGCTCTTCAAATTTTCTAATGACCTGTTGCTGAAATTCTTCTTGTGACATTTTGTTTCCTTATTCAACGAGTTTGATAGGGTTTTAATTGTGTGACGCTATTGTTTAGGAGGTTCTTTAGTATTTTCTGGTTCAGATTTTGGCTTTCTATGCCAAGGCAGAACAGCCAATATTATTACCCCGACATAGAAAAGGATTGTAGAAATTACTCCCAATCCTTGATAAATACATAGGCTCAATAGGTGTTTCGGGGAGGTGAGAAAAAGGAAGAAATTGGCAATATTGTATCGAAATCTATAAGCGACGATCGCTATGCTGAGCCTAAACTTAACACATCTAATTGATGACGGAAAATGCTACGAAACAGTGCGTCAGATGCACAGGAGTATGCTGTCCAAAATGTAAAAGCTCAGAGGTAATAAAGCGAGGGAAAGATGAAACACAGCCTACTCGCCAACGATACCAGTGTAAAACTTGCAACGCGAACTTTGACGATCTGACCGACACAATATTCGCAGGACACCATCAGCCCTTACGGATATGGATATTGTGTCTGTACTTGATGGGATTAAATCTCTCGAATCACCAAATTGCCCAAGAGCTAGACCTAGACAAGGACGTAGTGCATGATATGACCACTCAATTGCGAGAAGGTATTGAGCACAAAGCAAGTCCGAAGTAAATTTGTCGGGTTCAGTCGAGTGCGATGAAGTGTATGTGACGGCAGGACACAAGGGCAACCCCGAAGAAGTAAAAAAAGGGCGCAAAGGAAGGCGTAATCGTCAGATTGGGGGGGCGGGGGACACTCGCGGCTTCGCCGCGCACGCCTAATTATTCACTGGGAAGGGAGTAGTCAATTAGAATATAGTTATTTTTCATAAATGTTTAAGTTTATATCCCAATCCATAAATTGTTTCAATTAAATCCGTTTCTGCACCAGCCTGTTTTAGTTTTTGGCGTAGACTCCGAATATGTACCTTTACAGTTTCCTCATTCGGCGGCTCGGCAAATGACCACAGATGCTCAATAATTTCGGCTTTGCTAAATGTGCGATCGCGATGGCGCAAGAGCAACTCCAAAATCCGATATTCTTTAGGCGTTAAATGTACCAAATCACCAGCATAGGTGACTTCGTAAGTATTGGGATTGAGTTGTAAATGTCCGCATTCCATGAACATCGTCAGATCGGTAGCCCCTCTTCGCAAGAGCGCTCGAATTCTCGCTAATAATTCATTTAAATCAAAGGGCTTAACCACATAATCATCCGCGCCCACATCTAGCCCCGTCACCTTATCCGCGTAAGTGTCTCTTGCGGTCAGCATCAAAACTGGCATTTTGTAATCATAGCGGCGAACTTTTTGACATAGTTCCAACCCACTCATTTTAGGTAACATAACATCTAAAATCAACAACTCATAGGGAAAAGTCTGCACAAATTCAAAACCCTGTTCCCCATTCAATGCGACATCCACCACATAATGATGATCAGTTAAAGCCTCGATTAGCGCGGCTGCAATGCGATCGTCATCTTCAACCAATAAAATTTTCATTTGGATTTTATTACAAACCAAAACTTGTAAGGTTTCGCAAATTTATTTTATACAAGTACTTATATCATTCAAGAACTTTTATGCAAGTCCCTATTGAAGTTATTAATCCAGACTCAGAGCCAATTGTAGATCTAGATTTAGTCCGTCAACAGTTAGCCACACGGGTTGCGAATTTATCGATTCCCCAAATCGAAAAGCATTTATTTCTCTGTGCCGATCAAACTAAGCCACTGTGCTGTCAAAAAGAAATTGGCTTGCAATCATGGGACTATCTCAAGCGTCGCATCAAAGAACTCGATCTCGAAACTAAAATTTTTCGGACAAAAACTAATTGCTTGCGAGTATGCGATCGCGGTCCAATTTTGTTAGTCTATCCAGACAGTGTTTGGTATCATTCCGCAACCCCAGACCTCTTAGAACGAATATTGCAAGAGCATATTATTGGCGGTAAGATTGTCGCTGAGTATGCTTTTGTTACGCCCTTGATTATTACGCCATTACTGTGACAGCGCGGTTTTGCGTGAGTCGAACAATTTCAACACCGCAGCTTTGATCGTGCGGATCACATAAGCATCGCAATTGCCAATTAGTTCTTCGTGTGTGAGATTGCCTTTAAAAAATTCTTTTGAGAGTTTCAACATCCGTTGCATTTCCGAAAATCCGATCGATTTCACCATAAAAGTCGCCACGGGTGAGTTTTTCACATCATAACTAGAATCAACCGTTCTCCCCTTGTCTAATAATTCTAATACTTCGGCTTCGACAGGAGTCAAAGGCTGGTAGGGATTAGAAATCTCAGGCAAAAACTGTTCTAATCCTAGCACCCGCCTGTCTTCTCGCGGTAGTTCGCCCATCATCGTGGAGAGAGGAATATCATCACCAATCCGAAATGATAAGGCTTCTAATATGGCGATCGAAGTTAATTTTGTACCTAGATACAATCGTGATACTTCTAGGTTTTGGTTGGTTTGAGCCAGTAATTTGTAATAGTCTTTCTCATTTGGCTCATTGCGATAGCGTCGAAAAACTATTTCGGGCGAAAGGAAGTTCATAAATCCTTCCATTTTTTGCATAGAAACTCGATAACCATGCACAGTATAAGAATTTATATTTTTAAGGTCATGATTTGTTTCTGGAATTAAGTTCCAAGTATTATTTAAAAAATGCGATGAATTAGTACTAGCAAAGTTCTCGACATCTCGATTACACATACGCACCGATCGCTTGACGATTTCGGCAATTTCTTGATCGTCCCAATTCAATTCAAATAAATCATTAGCTGTGACCAAACGACCAAATAATAGATCTGATGATGTCAACCCAGACTCTAGTTGTGTACGAAATGGAATAGTTGCTTCAATGCAAGCCACAATTTCGGTCAAACTTTTTAATGGCAGCATATTTTCTAGAGCTTTGCCTGCAATTAAGGCGCTCAGAAATTCATTTTGTCCAGACATCGGCAATAGCGGCTGTCCATGATGAAACCCAAACAGCAATAACACCATTTTAAAAATCACATCTTCTTGCAATTCAGGGGGATCAAGAATGACTAGCTGCTCGCGATCTTCTTTAACATAGGGTGAAATGTAGCGGCTGATATTAACACTAATGCCTTGATCGACTTGGACATAGACTAAATCATGAAATAAAGCCGATATCACTTCGATCGCATCCCCGCCCGCGCCAACTTCAAAAATATGATTTGGGGTGTGAAACGATCGCCAAGGTCCTGTCATGGTTTGAATGATCAAGTCAGAAATTTTAGTCAATTGGGCTTTGTCAACTTGACCTTGCAAATCAACGATCGCTGTTGTTAAGCAATCTAGACATTTTTGTTTATCCGTTGCAGTACTCATCCAAGCATCTCCGCATTTAACGTATTAGTAACGTATGTAATTAGTATTGCCAGCGTTTTTTCGACCATCTCAGCCACAAATCAGATCCAATTGTTACAGCGCTTGGCGCTGGCATGAAACCCCTCAATAGGCTGGATTGCCAGAAGATGACAGAAAATCTAACATGATCTGGCGATGACTAGGCGCAAGTGGACGATCTTGTGAGGCTTGGCATGAGTAATGTGAGCCTTTAACAATTTCTTCAGATGAAAGTAAATCCATATCCCATCCTTCGTGCAGTTCGAGTATATCTATTCCTACGTCTAAACGACCATAAAATACATAACGAATTAACTGATTACTTAAATAGCTCCTAAAAAGCTGGATTTGGTCTGGAATATAGCTAATTTCTTCATGCAACTCACGGCGAATACCTGTGAGAGGGTCTTCATCCGCTTCAAGATGTCCGCCAAACATTGTCCAAACACCTGGATGAACGATGGTGGGGATGTCATCGCGTAATTGCATTAAAAATTTATCTTGATATTGTAAAATGGCGATCGCCACCAATCGAATTGTCAATTCAGAACTAACTAAATCCATATCAATATCTATAATTCATTAAGTTTGAGTTTATGTATATCGTAAGTTTGGCTTGTAAATCTATTAATTTAACGCTATAGCGATCGCGAATTTTTTGAAATATGATAGTTGATAGGCTGTAATTTGGTTAAAAAGATTTGTCACCAACAATTTCAAAACGAGTTTGCGATCGCTTGGTGCTATCCAATGGACTGGTGGTATTAGTAACTCAAAACCCAACGGCGGATATTATTGCGGCGCGGTGCTTTTTTGCAGGGGGTGAGCGCGGGCAAACTCTGGCAAAATCAGGGCTAACCCATTTAGTCGCATCGCTTTTGACACGCGGTACTGAGCAATATTCTTCATTAGAAATTGCTGAGCAAGTGGAGTCGATTGGCGCTTCACTGGGGACAGAATCTTCTAGTGATTATTTTGTGATGTCCCTAAAAACGATCGCATCTGATTTTCGGGACATGTTGCTGCTGGGATCAGAAATTTTGCGATCGCCGAGTTTTCCTGATAGCGAACTCGATCTTGAGAGACGGCTGACTATCCAATCAATCCGATCGCAACAAGAGCGACCGTTTACCATTGCGTATGATAATTTGCAACGCCTGATGTATGGCGATCATCCCTATGGATTTTCGAGCCTTGGCACTGAAGAGAGCGTTAGTAAACTCACCCGCGATGACTTAATTGATTTTCATCAAAATCATTTGCGCCCTGATCAAATGGTGGTGAGCATTGCCGGAAATATTTCGCCCACACAAGCGATCGCCTTTATTGATCAAGCTTTTGGCGATTGGCACAGCCATGATCAACCCAAGGTTATTGCTACGCCGATCCCCCAGTTTCAGCCTCGATTAGTCACCCATGAGCAGGATACGCAACAGGCGATCGTGGCGATCGGCTACCCCGCGCCATCGGTCAGCTCGCCCGACTATGCGGCGCTAAAGATTATTTCCACCTATTTAGGTAATGGTTTATCGAGTCGTCTATTTGTGGAGTTGCGAGAAAAGCGGGGACTTGCCTATGAAGTCTCGGCTTTTTATCCCACGCGTTTAGAAGCTTCACAATTTATTGCTTATATTGGCACGGCTTCGCAAAATACAGCGACGGCTTTAGACGGTTTGCGCTATGAGTGCGAGCGCTTAGCCACGATCGCAATTACAGAGGAGGAGTTACAAATTTGTCAAAGTAAACTGCTCGGTCAATATGCCCTTGGCAAGCAAACTAATAGCCAAATCGCTCAAGTATATGGCTGGTATGAGGTGATGGGTTTAGGGCTAGAGTTTGATCGCCAGTTTGTTGAGGCGATCGCCGCCGTAACCATAGCCGATGTGCAATATGTGGCGCAAAAGTATTTGACTAGTCCCGCGATTTCGGTGGTTGGCTCGGCTGAGGCTTTGCAGCAATTAGAACCTCACCTTACGCAGAAGTAAATCTCTGAAATTGTCTAAATCAAGGGCTGCCACAGCTATAGCAATCCTAAATTATTTGTGGCTTCGACTCCGCTCAGCCATCAGTCCACGCTGGCTGAGCGAAGTCGAAGCCTGTTTCGACTCATTTCGGGTTGCTATATAGCCAAGCGAGTCCATACATAAATCCCCAAGATAGAGTTGGTGCGAAGCGCTTCAATTCTATTTTTGGGGCTAATTAACAGTCAAACGTTCAGTTTGGATATTTGCAAGTGCAGAGCTTTTCGTGTATTTTGATTGACACCATCTGACTGCCACCATATCCATCCTGTTAAGGGTAGTTCCTATTTAGCTTACGCGTTGCGATATATTTTGTTGGTTAATTGAGGATTTTCTGTATGCGGTCTCAACTTAGTTTTTTTAGCGCGATCGCCACCAGCATGATCATTTTGGCGATCGCCCCACCGATGCGAGCTAGTGCCATTGGTTTCCCATCGAAAGTCAGTCAACAAGATATCAATCTATTGCCGCAGACCGCTTCGCTCATTTATGTCGCCCCGCGCCTTAACACTAATATAAATCCTAATATAAGTCCTGACGGTTCGCCAAATAACCCTTATCCATCAATTGCGGCGGCGATCGCCACTAAGCCTTTGTCTGGGACAGTCATTCAACTCGCTGAAGGGATATATAGCGCCGAGACAGGTGAGTCTTTCCCAATTAAGCTTCCGTCTGGGATAACGCTCCGAGGTGAGCCAACTGTTAGAGGTGTCAACACTTTCATCAATGGCGGCGGTAAATTTATTAGCACCTCTTTTGCTAGTCAAAATATTACAATCCTCGCTGAAGATGATGTCAGGATCGAAGGCATTACTTTAACCAATCTCAATACTAGAGGTACGGCAGTTTGGGTAGAGTCGGGTAAACGGGTGGCGATCGCCAATAATACTTTTACCAATAGCGATCGCGAAGGTGTATTTTTGACGGGGACATCTGATGCGATCGTTAGTGACAATCTATTTAAAAAAAATGGCGCAAATGGACTATCGGCAGTCGGCAATAGCATCGGCGAAATCCGTAATAATATCTTTGAGAATACGGGTTTTGGACTAGCGATCGGACAGAAATCGCGAGTGAATGTAATCAACAACAACATTCTTAATAACATCGATGGCATTATAATTTCTAATCTTTCGGCTCCAACTTTACGAAATAATTTAATTGCCGATAGTAAACGTAATGGAATTGTGATTCTGAAAGACCGTAAAGGTTATCCCACACCCGATCTTGGGACTTCTATCAATCTTGGCAAAAATATTTTCCGCAATAATCTTGGCAAAGATCTCAATAACAACTCTGGGGTAACTCAAGTTGCAGTTGGGAATGAACTCGACCTCAAAAAGATCGCGGGTCAAATTGCCTTTATAGGGCAGACTCCAACCGATCCTGCGCCACAGGTGCTTGCCAATAATGCGATCGGCAATCGGACAAGTCCTGAGACTATCGAAATCACGCGATCGCCACAACCAACTTTTGATCGTCCAACTTTTAATCGTCCAACCACGCCACCTAGAGCTTTAGCTCCGTCTAGCAATACGACAATCATCGAGCCATTACCCGATGTGCCGCCACAAATCACCAATCCCAAACTAGCCACACCATTAACAAATTCTTCTCAAAATCCCAGTGATATTCTGATCGATCGCGATCCAATTCCTGTCAGCCCTCCGCAGCCCTTTAGAACTCCGCAATCACGCCCACAATCCATCCCTAACCAACGCCCAGAAGATATTGGTTCTACTACTCCCACCAGCACACCTACCCCTGCGCCATCAATCCCCTATAATTCCCAAATCGCGGCGTTAGTGCCAACATCAGGAACTGGTAACGCTCCATATTTAGTGGTGATTCCATCTTCAGATAGCGAAGCTCTTAGTCGAGTCCAGAGCGTTGTTCCCACGGCTAAAATCATTCCTTCCCGATTCGGCAACATCATCATGGTGCAAGGCTATCCCGATCGCGATCGCGCTGAAGTTTTAAAAAATATTATGCGATCGGAAACTGGCGTAGATGCGCGGGTAATCCATCAAAATAATTTATAGTATTACACGCGGCGCATCCCATTCTCTAAAGTTTTACCCATGCAAATATTACCCGTAAATCCATTAATGAATGAGCCGATGACTGAGCCGATGATTGTGGCGCAAAATGTCCATAAGTGGTACGGCAGTTTTCATGTGCTTAAAGATGTAAGCATGACCGTGAATCGGGGTGAAGTAGTCGTGATTATGGGACCATCTGGCTCAGGAAAATCCACTTTTGCCAGAACTTTTAACGCTTTAGAAGAATATCAACAGGGCAGAATTTTTATTGATGGATTTGAGCTATCACCTGACAATCATCGCAATATTGATGCAATCAGACGAGAGGTTGGTATGGTATTCCAGCAGTTCAATCTATTTCCACATCTTACTGTTTTACAAAATATTACCCTCGCGCCACTATGGGTTCGCAAGTGGTCAAAGCCTAAAGCGATGGAAGTCGCCACTCAGTTATTAGAGCGCGTCGGTATTTCTCAACAGGCGCACAAATATCCATTACAGCTATCGGGCGGACAGCAACAACGGGTGGCGATCGCCAGAGCCTTAGCCATGCAGCCCAAAATCATGCTCTTTGATGAACCGACTTCATCCCTTGATCCTGAGATGGTGCGCGAAGTTCTTGACGTGATGCGATCGCTCGCCGATTCAGGAATGACGATGGTAGTAGTAACTCATGAGGTCGGATTTGCCCGCGAAGTTGCCGATCGCATTGTATTTATGGATGGCGGCATGATTGTCGAGGAGGCAACACCCGAAGAGTTTTTTCAAAATCCGCAACAAGAGCGGACTAAGAAGTTTTTGTCGCAAATTTTGTAAGGTGTCACTACCTAAGCACTAGTTTTAGCATTTATGAATTTAAAATCTCTTTCTCAATCTTTTAATGTATTACTGCTGGTGCCAACGGGAATTAATGCGGCGATCGGAGGCTATGCGGGGGATGCGTTGCCTGTGGCAAGGGCGATCGCGGCGATCGCCGATAACGTGATCACCCATCCCAATGTCTTGAACGGCGCGAGTTTATATTGGTCGATGCCAAACGTTTTGTATACCGAAGGTTATGCGATCGATCGCATGGCAAAGGGGGATTGGGGATTGCGCCCTGTGCGGTCTAATCGGATTGGGGTGATTCTCGATCGCGGTATCGAGCCAGACTTAGAATTGCGTCACCGTCAAGCGATCGCCGCCGCCCAAGCCACCTTAGGCTTAAATATTACCGATGTGTTAGTGACCGATCAGCCTTTGGGTGTGGAATTGCGATCGGGAGATTCGGGCGCAACATGGGGAACGATCGCCAATCTTGATAGTTTGCTCAGAGCTGCCGAAAAATTAATTAAGGTTGCTCAAGTACAAGCGATCGCCGTTGTCGCTAGATTTCCCGATGACTCAGATAGCGAAGCTTTACAAAACTATCGCCAAGGTCAAGGCGTTGACGCTCTCGCAGGAGCCGAAGCCATAATTAGCCATGCGATCGTGCGTGAATTTGCCATACCTTGCGCCCACGCTCCTGCTTTGCAACCCTTGCCTCCCGATGCTACTGTGTCGCCCCGTGCTGCTGCTGAGGAGTTGGGTTATACATTTCTGCCATGTGTATTAGTGGGCTTGAGCCGCGCCCCGCAGATCATTACAAATCGTGATTTATTTAAGTCTGATGATTTTACCTCTGATGATATTGATGCGATCGTTACGCCTTATAGTGCCTGTGGTGGCGCAGGTTTACTGGCGCTTAATCCCCTTCCCCATGTACAAACTATTTTTGTCAAAGAAAATCAAACTGCTTTGAATGTCACACCTAACATGCTGGGATTAACAGGTATTCAGGTGGAAAACTATTGGGAGGCGATCGGAGTGCTTACGGCTTTAAAAGCAGGGATTAATCCTCAAAGTCTTAGGGGTTAGCTGATTAAATACTAATATCGCGGCGAGTGATCCGCCCATTGGGTGCATCAATATAGGGCGGCAAAGTACTCTGTTCGACAACTTTGAGCGTATCCATATCGTAAGTTGTGTAGATCGTTTCTGAGGTCGCCAGCTTAATATCGATCGCCGTCACAGTTCTACTTGGCGCAAGATCACCACTCAATAAACGGCGCGGTCCATCACCTAACACCCCCGCATGGAGCAGTTCTAATTTGCCTTTATGGGCAGGATAGTAAGCATGATGATGTCCGCTAATGTAAGTATGAACTTGATATTTTTCGAGCAATCCTCGCAGGCGATCGGCTTCATCTAAATAATTACCAGATGTTTCGCGCCCCTTCGCAACCGCATAGAGTGGTAAATGCCCGATCGCCATGCGTAATTTTGACTTTTGAGCCACTTCACTAGCCAGACTCTTTTCCGCCCATTGCAATTGTGTAGATGGAATCGTGGCGGTAGAAGCATCCCAAACTAAAAAGAAAATATCATTTTGCTGAAATGTGTAATAGAAAGGGAACCCAGCGCGATCGACAAAGTTTAAATTTGCATCATGTTTAGGATCGTTCCAATATTTGGTAGCTGCACTGCGATCGCTTTCAAATGCGTACTTCCCACCGCCATACAAAGAGCCTGAAGCATCATGATTCCCAATCGTAAATCCAAATGGAAGCTTAGCTTTCCGAATTGGCGCAGCAATATGTTTATCAAATCCTTGCCACATCGCATTAATCTCGGAAGTACTCAGGGCGCTATCTTGCCCAGCCACCATGTCACCGCCGCATAAAACCAAATCAGGTTCCCAATCTGGCACAAAGGCGATCGCCTGTTTAACTTGTTCGATGTAATCAGTTGAGCCATAGGCACTATTAAGATCGCTAATTAAAATAATCCGCACATCGCCACGGGGCGGCGCATATAGCCCTTTGGGTGCAGGATTTGGCGATCGGGCAATAGTTGAGGTGGCTTTGACAGGTTTACTGGGGTTATTTGTGTTAATCGGCGGCGTGGGGGCGATCGCTTCAGATTGTCGCTTTAATATTCCCGAAAATGCGGCTCCACCCAGTCCACCACCAATCGTCAAGCCACCTAATATCAATAACTGTCGACGTTTGAGTGCCATAAAAATTAATTATCAACTTTCCATATTTTAACGCGAGTTCGATATATAGCAATCCTGAACGAGTTGGGAGGGGCTTCGACTTCCCTTCGACAAGCTCAGGACATCGCGCTCAGCCAACGATATACGCTGGCTGAGCAAAGCGATGCACTGAGCTTGTCGAAGTGTCGAAGCCCTATTTTTCTCATAAATGATTTAGGATTGCCATAGCGCTCTGTCGCACTGACGTTAATATTTAGCAAAAGATCGGCTAGGTGGAGCCGTAAATTGTGGAAGGCGATCGCTATTTGAATTATTTAAGTTGTTGGAGTTTGGTTGAAGATTAGGACGCAAAGGCGATCGCGCCAAAGCCTCTGGATTAAACCGATAGCCAATATTTCGCACCGTTTGAATCAAATTTGGCTGTTGGGGATCGACCTCTAGTTTTTTTCGCAACGATAAAACATGAGTATCCACAGTGCGCGGATTATTAATTTCATCTGGCCAAGCCCGTTGCAAAAGCTCAGCACGACTCAACGCCAGTCCTTCAGATTGGGCGAGAACATAGAGCAAACTAAACTCCTGCGGCGTTAGATCGATCGCACTCCCTTTGAGTCTGACTTGCCGTTGGACAAGATCAATCTTCAGCACGCCATAGTCTAAACAAGCAGGCGGAGCCGATGTGCGTAAGCGCCGCGTCAGCGCCTCAACCCTTGCCAAAAACTCTTGCATCCCAAAAGGTTTAGACAAATAGTCATCTGCACCTGCTTTCAGCCCCTCCACGATGTCCGCTTCACCCGTGCGCGATGAAATAACAAATATCAGAGAACTTCTTTGCTTGTGCAGCCATCGGCATAGCTCCACCCCGTCACCATCGGGCAGATCGGTACTCATGATCACCAAGCTGGGTTGCTGCTTTTGGAATACCAACTTTGCTTGCTGACAACTCACAGCCTGAAACACTGAATAACCAATTTGCTGTAAATGCCAACCCAAGAGAGAGGCAAGGTTTGGATTACCTTCTACAATTTCTATGCTGATTGGAATCAAAGAAATACTCTCCTGACGAGTAACGTTTATAGCTCTCGAATGATGATTCTGAATAATAGCCTAGTGTTGATTCACATTTTGTAGCTGAAATTACTCTCTATGGCTTAAGCTGTCGGCACTTTCGTTAAGCCCTAAACCGAACTGACGTTAAAATAGGCAAAAAATAAGATTAAAAAATAAATGACTTACCGAAATCCTGTTCCTACGGTTGATATTATTATTGCCCTGCGCGATCGCCCCGATCGCCCGATTGTCTTGATTGAACGACTAAATCCTCCTCACGGCTGGGCGATCGTGGGTGGATTTGTGGACTATGGCGAATGTATGGAAGATGCGGCTAGACGCGAGGCGGCGGAAGAAACGGGGCTGAAGGTAGAACTAATCGACTTGCTGGGGATATATTCTGATCCTAGCCGTGACGATCGCCTACATACAATTAGCGCCGTGTATATGGCTGAAGCGATCGGTGAGCCTCAAGCTGATGATGATGCCCAGTCTGTCGGTATTTTTGGATCTTGGCAAATGCCAGCTAAGTTATGTTTCGATCATGCTCAAATCCTGCAAGATTATTGGCGCTATCGTACCTATGGCATTCGTCCACGCCTATAAAACCAGAAAAACAAGTAAAACCAGAAAAACAAGTGGCGGCGCTTCGCGCTGCCACTTGTTCTTTTGGGCTTTTTGCATTAACAAAGATGACTATAGCTATAGTTTTAGCAATTTTGCAAAAAAGTTTGGTTTAGGTATTGACAAACTCTCTCATCGCTGTGTATCCTTATAAAGGTCAATAACACGCCCCCATCGTCTAGAGGCCTAGGACACATCCCTTTCACGGATGCGACGGGGATTCGAATTCCCCTGGGGGTATTATGAGACCAAATAGAAAGCATCTGCAACGCAGGTGCTTTTTGTTTGGTCTAGTTTTGATAGCGTGTTTGGTTTTAGCTAGAGCGTAACTGAATTAATCCATGTTTTTAGATCGCTAGGAATCGTGGTGAAATGTATATAGATTTGTCTAACATATGGCGATCGCTGTTTGGGAATAGAAGAGATTGTGAGGTTATTTTCTAGTGCTAAAGGCATGGCTTGATTTGGTTGCTGATGCTTTAAAACTTTGGCATAGATCTCACCTTCGATTTGGGTCTCTTGGTTGGGAGATAGAACTTCAAGATAGATCTTGAGATTGGTTAAAATAGGGACATCCTGTTCACAAAAAATCTCAGCGCCATCGGGAGACAACCGACGTATTTCACCCTCAAATATTTCTGTACCTAAATATTTCTCTTCTAAAATGCGATAGGTAATCGGAATGGGCGTGGATAATATTCGTAGCGAGGCACTAATGGAAGGAAGTTCAAGGTTGTATATGCCGCCAATTCCACAAATATCATAGATAGCGATCGGGTGAGATACGCCTTTGGGTTCGACTTCCATTGAGCCATTGGTTTTGACTATGGCTTCGACTTCTTTATAAGTGGTTTCAGAGATGAGAATTTGTCCGCCAACGGTATAGGATTCAATACGCGCTGTTAGATTGACATGATTACCAACGACAGCATATTTAGCGCGAGATTGAGAACCGATATTACCCGCCACGACTTCACCTGTGTTAATGCCAATGCCCATAGCGATTTCAGGCAGTTCCATTTGGGTTAATTTTTGATTTACCGATCGCATCGCTAACTGCATGGCGATCGCACTTGCCACCGCCCGTGCCGCATCATCTTCACGATAGATCGGCGCACCAAATAGAACTAAAATAGCATCGCCAATAAATTCATCAATTGTGCCTTGGTAAGGGGCGATCGCGTCAGTCATCGTTCCCAAAAACACATTGAGAATTTCGACGACTTCTTCAGGGGGCATTTTTTCAGAGATAGTCGAAAAGCCGCGCAGGTCACACATCAGGATCGTCACTTTACGGCGATCGCCTCCGAGTTTTAGTCCTTCAGGGGTTTCTAACAAGCTCTTAACCACGGCATCAGTTAGATAACGGCTGAAATATGTACGGATTTGCGCTGCCGTAATCGCTAGATAGCTAGTCACGATCGCCCCGCCCCCAATGAATGCGATCATGGCAGGCACAAAAGGCAACCACCAGCCATAGGCTAAGGCAATAAAACAAGATCCAACCAAACTTCCGCCAAGGACAAACACGCTCAGCGATCGCCCTATTAGTACCTGAAGTTCACGATCTTTGGAATTAGCATTGCGCCATTGCCAAATCAAGGCTGAGCCAGCCAAAGCCCAACCCAAAATCCAAAGCCATTCCCAATGCTCTTCCCATGATTGGATACCGCTCCGTCCATCGAGAGTGCTACTGAGGATGTGGCTAACAATTTGAGCATGAACTTCGATTCCTGCTGTGGAAATACGCGTACTGCCAAGTCCACTATCAAGGGGTGTAAAGAACCAATCGCGCAGACTCACCGCCGTTGAGCCAATCATGACCACGCGATCGCGCAATAAATCTGGGGCAATTTTACCTTCCAACACATCTCCCATCCGCACGATCTCAAATCCTTTTCGCGATCGGCGATAGTTAATAATAAATTGGTGTCCACCCACATCAACATGGCTATAACCGCCATCATTTTCCCGCAATCTCGGCGGATTTAGCGCCTGCTCAAAACCCACTGTTTTTTCGCCATCAAGATAGAGTAGAACTAGCTGCAATCCAAAACTAGGCGCGATCTTGCCTTCGGGTAAGCGCAGAGATAGTAATCCTCGGCGAATCCGTCCATCATCATCATAAGGAAGATTAATCGCGCCAACTTGATCTAACTCTGCAAGAGCAGGCGGCGGATTGATATTGGAACTGGATATGGCAAAATTGGAATCAACTAAATCGGCTTTTTTGGTTGCGCCAATCAAATTTGGAGTGGTCTTAAATAATGCTTCTAATTGCGAATATCCTGCCCCGACTGGCTTGTCACGCGCTAGATCTAGCCCGATCGCCCGTGGTTTTTGCTGTCTGACTTTATCTAATAGTTTGGTCAATAAAGCATCATCAATCGGCCATGCATATTGACGCACATCTTCTTCATCAATGCCGATAATTACAATACGCTTATCTTCGGGTTCAGGCGATCGCCACCGCAAGAACTGATCGAGCATGGCTAATTCAATAGGTTGGAGCGCTCCGATTAGGCGTAACCCGATCGCGATGATCGAAATCGTGGGAGCGGCGATCGCGATGCCACGCCATTTCCACAAGATATTTTTGAGTTGGGAAGCGATCGGCATAGTATTTTTTGACTAACGTTTTAATAATCAAGAAAAATCAAGAAATTCAAAAAAAAGCTGGCTCAGCCAGCTTTTTAACAAAACCCTTGGTTTTTTCTAAGTAGCTAGGCGTAATTAAATATAAAACCAGAACCGAAACCCGTGGCGCACGCTGCGCGTGCGCTACAGATTTTAGGATTTTATACTTAATTACGCCCACTCACTTAGTAAGGGTTTGAGGGCAAAGTGCTGTATGGTTTGACCTTACAACAATCTAGAATTGTCTGCCCGATCACTTTATCCAACTTGGCGGACTTCAAAATTTCAGTCCATTCTTTCTCTACTTCAATGTCTTCAGGATCATATTGCTTTGCCTCAACCAAAGTTTGGATCGCCTCAAACCAGATACCTTCTTGGGCAAACAAAGAGGCTCTTTCTAAGGGCTTCATGCTGGTTTTTAACTGTTGAGCCAATTTTGGACTTGGTTCAACAAGTCTTACCGACCCGCGAATCACCTCATTAAAGTCCTCATTTCCTGTCAAAAAGACTTCCCAAATATAGTTCCGATTAGCTTTTAAGGCGGGAGCATCATTAGGTAATGTGAAAGACATCACACCCACATTTCCCTGAACTGTAAATTTGGTTTTATAAACTTCTTTCTGCTCTTGCGACTTGTCACTAATTTCCCTAATCACAAATTTTGCCCTGCCCCTATCGATTTTGGGGACAAGGAAGTAAATCGTAGGGCGCTCTGATAAGGTCAGAGGGGCTAGTTTATTTTCTACTTCAAAATCTGGGATCAAAGCGATAAAACATGCTGATTCTGCACAACCCGCACTACGCGTAATCCCTGCTCCTGAAACCTTGGGAGCGTCAAGATTGGTGGGTGGAACATAGCGCACTCGCCGCGATTGGGCTTGAGCGGAAGGTGTAAATAACGTGAGGGGAGAAACAATTACCGTGCTTGCAAGTAGCAACGAGCAAACTGATGTGGCTAAGATTTTTTTTGGTAAAGACATAATGCGATCGCCTCCTAAAAATTTAGATAAAATGGACTGCAAAGCTTTTGTAAATTTTGAGAAACTTATCTCCGATTGCTACATATAAGTAGGTATATGTGATAAGAATGCAATTCCTTCCAAAAAGTTGCTATTGACGTTCGCCTAATTCGCCCATCATGTGCGATAGATCTCGTAAGGTTTGTGAGATCTTACCCTACTTGCTCATGCGATCGCGATCGCACAATGGCTGAAATGTTGAGATGAAGCAAAGCTGATATATAGCAATCCGAAATCATTTGTGGCTTCGGGTTCGCTCAGCCAGCGTGGACTGATGGCTGAGCGAAGCCGAAGCCCGTCTCAACTCATTTCGGATTGCTATATATAAATTGACTTGCTTTTTGAGTCGTGATAGTTTGATGTGGCTCTATGCAAAATTATCATCTCAACATAATGCTCAAGTCTGCCATTAATAATCTATCTGAAATCAGTCTAAAAACGGGGGGGGGGTAGTTGCTCTCTTAGCAAGCACTCTAGCCATTTCTAGCTCCGCCCAAGCCATAAGCATAGTAGATTTCACCAATGTTGGCAGTTCCCAACCCTCAAGTTTTACGGATCAAGGCGTTACGGTCACAGGCTCAGCCAATATCAGCTTGCTTAACTTCAATGGGCTTGGCATAGTCGGAGGAACTAATGAGTTTTTCGTTGACACTAACGAATTTGTCAATTTCGCCTTTGCTTCTCCAACTACAGATATCACCTATTCTGTGGGTACTAATGGCAACAGTGGTGGTAGCCCATTTGGTGGCGATCGGATACTATCAATTTTTGGGGTTGGTGGTGGTTCTCTTGGTACTTTTAATCAGAATAGCGAGGGTATATTCCAAGTATCAAGTTTGGTGTTCAATACCCCTATTGAGTCATTTCGCCTAACTTCACCTGGTTTCGATGATTTCCTAGTTACCGACATACAATTTAACTCGCAAGCAGTTCCATTTGAGTTTGATCCTGCGGGTGGTTTGGTGATTTTAGGTGGTTTTTGGCTAGGGCGTAAGCAGCTCAAAAAGCGCTTGCAAAAGCAATCTAGTAAATAACTGGCGCTGAGTGGAAGTCTCAAGTTTCTAACATCTGTGATCGCGATCGCTATACAAAGTTGCAGAAAAGCGTATGATGGGATCTAGAAATTTTTTATTCAAATAGTTATTAAGTCTATAAACCATTATGGATATCTTGTCATTAGGTTGGTTTGGTGTTCTCGGTATGTTCACACTTTCGATCGCTTTCGTTGTGTGGGGACGTAACGGTCTATAGACCTTTACCTGACTCCAAAAATAAAAAAAGAGCTTGCATTGCAAGCTTTTTTTGTTTTTAATATCCAGTCATGCTAAAAATCTAAAAGAACATGGCGACACTTTGCGCCGCCAAGTCCTTTCAGGATATCAAGGGAATTTTATGTCAGAGATTATTGTTTTTAATACGCTTTTTTGGGCGGCGGTCGTGCTGCTGGCGATCGCCACTAGTGGCATTGGCTATCTCACTTATCTAGAATGGCAAGATCGCCGTCGTCGTGGAAAAAGTTAAACCATTCATACATGCGATCGCGCTGCCAAGGTGTATGCCATGCTAGTCCTAGGTTGATCGTTTCTACAAAGCGATCGGGCAAATCAGCGCCGTTGATCGCCACACAAAATTTAAAAGTGGTGATCTGTTGCCATTGTTTTAAATGTTTGAACAACCGCACGATCGCCTGACGATAGGGATGGTTTGGCTGCTCGAACCAGTCAGTTGAAATCTCATTAGAGCGATCGAAGCCTAAATGCACAATCGATAGCTTGCTAGGAGAATTTTTAGTTTGTGGATGATCTTGAGTATCAGCCTTGGCAAACAAGCTCGCAAATTCTGTGGTTGTCTCTTCTTGCAATAGCAGATCGTTACTTGCCGCAATTTCGCGTAATTGATCGAGCCATTCAGGAGATTGAGGCTCTGTCCAAGAAATGCCGAGAGTGACTAGCTTAGTTTGTAAGAGCAAATGCCCTAGCTTTTCGGCTTTCGTTTCGAGATAACGCACATTATATTCATTGGTTTCGATCAACAAGGGTAAACGCCCCACAACTTCGATGCCAAAGCCTTTGAGTCCAGCTAGTTTACGCGGATTATTGGTGATCAACCGCATTTTTTTTATGCCCAGATCGTGCAGAATTTGCGCTCCGACTCCGTAAGTTCGCAAATCAGCCCCAAACCCTAATTTTTCGTTGGCTTCAACTGTGTCCAATCCCCCATCTTGGAGGGCATAAGCTTTGATCTTATTGACCAAACCAATGCCGCGCCCTTCTTGTCGCAAATAAATTACCACACCCCAGTTAGCAAACTCGATCATTTTTAAGGCGCTTTGCAACTGACCGCGACAATCACAGCGCAATGATCCGAGCGCGTCACCTGTCAGACATTCAGAATGCACCCGTACTAAAACTTCATTGTCCGTAAAATCTTCAAGATTTCCCTTGACGATCGCCAAATGCTCAGTATTGTCGAGGGTATTACGATAGGCATAAACCCGAAAATTGCCAAATAACGATGGTAAACTGGCGATCGCATCTCGCTGCACAAAGCGATCGTGGGCAAGACGATAGCTAATCAAATCGGCAATACTGATTAATTTAAGATTATGCAGCTTGGCATATTCAATTAATTCGGGTAGCCGCGCCATTGAGCCATCGTCATTTTGAATTTCGCAAATCACACCTGCGGGATACAGCCCAGACATTTGAGCCAGATCCACCGCCGCCTCAGTATGTCCAGCCCGTTTAAGTACGCCGCCTTCTTTAGCGCGAAGCGGAAAAATATGTCCCGGACGACACAAATCATTAGGGCGAGTATGTGGATTAATCGCCGTTTGAATTGTTCGCGATCGATCTTCAGCCGAAATTCCTGTCGTAGTTCCTTCCACCGCATCAATGCTGACGGTGAAAGCAGTTTGTTGGCTATCAGTATTGCGATCGACCATCAGTGGCAAGTCTAAGCGATCGAGGCGATCGCCTGTCATCGCCAAACAAATCAAGCCCCGCGCCTTGACTGCCATAAAGTTGACCATTTCGGGCGTGGCAAATTGGGCGGCTCCAATTAAATCACCTTCATTTTCACGATTTTCATCATCGACGACGACAATGAGACGACCAGACTTAAGGTCGTTAAGGGCATCAGGAATGGAATCAAATTGAAACTTAGTCAAGGCTTACTGTCAGGGCTTCAAGCGTATTTCTCCCTATCATATCATTTGACAATCCTTACATGGAGATGACGGAAATTTTAAAATTTATCTAGCTTGAGAATTTTTTGCAATGGATTGCGCCATGAGTGATGGAGATCTTGGTATATTTGTAACGATCGCATGACTCAAGAATCAATGTTCAAATCTGTCAAAAAAATCGCTTGTTTAGCAATTTACACAGGGCTGAGTCTTGGGGTAATTTGCCCAATCTCACCTGCATTTGCTGACGATAGCAGCCTTGGTATTATCATGCGGCGCGGACATTTGCGGGTGGGCATGGATGCGGCGATCGGCGGACCTTATATGTTTTGGAATGCCAAGACTCAGTTTTATGATGGCTTTGAATATGAGATTATTCAAGAAATCGCGGCTAGGTTAAACATAGAGCCGCGTCCGATTAATATTCCTTGGACAACTCAGCCTGAAAATTTGGCAGCGCGACAAGTTGATATGCTGCTTAGTGCGCGGGAAGAAGGAGCATTAGAGACGGGTGATAGTAAGGGCAAATTTATTGAGACAGTGCCTTATTATCGGAACACTCAAAGATTACTGATTCGATCGGATGGAACGCAAATTAAATCTTTGCGCGATATGATCGGCAAGCGGGTCGGAGTTGTGGCAAATAGCGGAGGCGCAGCGATCGCCGAAACCTATAATAAGAACAGAGGTAATGCGATTCGGTTATTTTCATCGAGAGATCTAGATCGGATGGTCATCCAACTGCGCGATCGCCAACTTGATGCGATGATCGTTGATGAACCTGTGGCAGTGTGGCAGGTACGCAACAATCCTAACTTTATAATTGTTGGTGAGCCTTTAATTCCCATTCGCTTAGTGGCGATCGTCAATAGAGATGATGTTTCGCTCAAAAAAGCAGTGGACAAGGCTCTAACCGAAATGCGTCAAGACGGTAAACTTGAACAGATACTCAAGAAGTGGAACTTATGGGAAAGTCAGAAAACTTTAAAATCAGCAAAGGGATTGCCAGTTACGGTATTAGCGATCATTATGCCGTCCTCGGTTTACCGCTAACAACTGAGGTCGCCCAGATTCGCAAAAAATTTCTCAAGCTTGCCAAAATTTTGCATCCCGATGTTTTTGGTCGAACTAGTGAAGAAAAGGAAATGGCAACTAAATATTTTTCCAAAATGGTCAGCCCTGCTTATCAAATCCTCAATAGCGATCGCGAGCGGGGCGAATATTTGGCAACTCTGAGAATGTTTGCTCAAAGCAAAAAACAAAAAGAAGAAGTTGTTACCCCTAGCTCGGAAATAGCTCAAAAGCTATATCGCCTTCCCCATGAAATTACTTACAAGCAATTTGTTGAGCAGGTTGCTCCCAAGCAGTATGAGTCTTTAGAGTCGATTTTAGAATATACCTCAACTCTCAGCGAGTTAAATCTTGTCTATTTAATGACCCAAACTAGCCTGAATTTTACATCGGGCAGTAGCGCCGCCTCGACAAACCCTAGTATTAGTCAAAACCAGCAACCAGTCTCTACGCCTAAACCCGCCCAATCGCCAGCATTGCGAAACCTGAATATGGCTGAGTTGTTTATCAGCAAAAAACAATGGACTGACGCGCTCAAAGAACTGCTTACTGCCGAAAAACTCGATCCTAATAACGCTAAAGTCTATGCTCTTAAAGGTTTAGTGCAGATGAACCAAAACACGGCGGCGATCGCCAAGGCAAGCTTCCAAAAAGCGCTCAAACTCGATCCGCAAGAATCCACGGCTTTGAAATATATTAATCAGTTGAATGTAGCCCCAAAAACACCTGAAAAACCTCCCGAAAATAAAGGTGGGCTATTTGGATGGGGCAGAAAATAATCTAAAATATCAAATGGCGGCGCGATGCGCCGCCATTCCATTTTTGAGGTTTAAGATGGCGAGGGCAATATTTAAAAAAGATAGGCGAGGTAAATACTTTGGATTTTCGCAGGCTAAAATACTATCGTCATAATTCGTTAATTCTAGTTGTTAGTAGCGATCGCCAGATCACATCAGCGATCGCCGAAATATTAGAAACTGAAAAATATAATTACATCATTGAAATCTGCGGCGAAACGGCATGGGAAATAATCTTGCAAAAGAAACCTGCGATCGTTCTAGCTGACTGGACCACGCCTGATCTATCAGGTTTGGCGCTATGTCATCGGGTCAAAGCCAATCTTGCTCTTCCTGAACTAAAGACGACTTACTTTATCCTGCTCGTCGAAGCGCTCAATGCTCAACAGCGTCAGATTGGTTTGGATACAGGGGTAGATGAGTTTCTTGATAACCCTATTGAGATCTCTGAGTTGAAAGCAAGAGTCAGGACTGGGTTGCGCCTAAATGCCTTGATGCAGTCATTAACATGGACAAATCAAAGATTGTTAGCTCAAAATGACTTGTTAGACGCGCTCACCTTGTCTGATCCGCTAACCAAACTGCTCAATGAGCAAGCCTTTGTATCGGTGATTCCTAAAATGATGAGGCAATTTCAAGGATTTGGTAATTATAAAAATTACAGCTTCTTGAGTGTGATGATCGTGGATATTGATCATTTCAAACAGGTTATCCAGTCTTATGGGGAGTCAATTGGCAATGAGACAATTAAGGCGATCGCAGGAAGGTTAAGCCATAGTTGCGCGGCGAATAGTTTGCTCTATCGTTATGGTTTGGATGAGTTTGTCTGCGTGACTCCCCACAATGATGCTCATAGTGGCGAACAACTTGCTAATGATCTTTTGGCTAGTATTCGCAGCCATCCGATCGCTCTTTCTTCAGGATTGCTATTCCCACTAACGATTAGTATCGGTGGTCTGGTTAGGGGTTTAGGGGATCAACAGGTGACTAGCGATCGCCCTGATATTAGTTTTGGTGAACTGGTTTCTTTGGCTGAGCGATCGCTCTTAGAAGCCCAACAAGCGGGTGGCGATCGCGCCCACATCAAATAAAATTCTAAAATCCCTAATGTCGGCGTAGCGGACAGCAAGAATTTACTTTTATATTTAATTCGGTTTATGTACCCATGTATAAAACACCATTGCGTTTTTTTACAACTATGCTTCTCTCATTTTCTATAGTGCAGGGAATCGAGATTGGTTTTAGCGATCGGCTCACAAATACATTCCCAATAAATACATTTCAAAATCAGCAAGCTCAGGCAAAAAGTAGTGCTGGTCGAAGTGGTGGTGGCTCGTTCACGCGTTCATCTCCTAGCAGTAAGCCGAGCAGCACCTCCAAATCCTCACCCACTCAAGAGGCCTCACCGCCTAGCCGCTCAACCGATCGCGAATCTTTTACGAATAATAATCAGCGCACAGGCGGCAACTCGGTAATTATTATTCCTAATGGTGGCTATAATTCACCCAATTCATTGCAGTCAAACCCTAATAGCTCAAATTCAGCTAGCGCAAATTCAGGATCTTGGATTGTCGGGTTGATTATTTTGCTGATTCTGTTTGCGGTTATGGCTCTGATCATCTGGGCGATCTTTATACGTCCTAAAAAAAATCAGGCTTTGGTGGATTTAGGAAACGATACATTCACGATCAGCAAGCTACAAGTGGCGCTCTTCGCCCAAGCGCGGGAAGTCCAAACCAGATTGACGGAGTTGAGCCTTGATGTTGATACTCATACGCCTGAAGGTTTGATGACTTTAATGCAAGAGGCGGCGATCGCCTTGTTGCGTAGTCCAGAAAACTGGACTCATGTTTTGTCCAGTTCACAACCAGTGATGCGGGACAAAGCGGAGCAGGTTTTTAATCAACTTTTGCTAGAAGAACGCACCAAGTTTAGCGAGGAAACATTAGTAAATCTCAGGGGACGGGTTGCCCTAAAGCCCAAGGCGATCGCCCCGACCGATGAAGATCCCGCCGCTTATATTGTGGTGACGCTGTTGGTCGGCACAGAGCATGATCAGCCGCTATTTGGCGAGATCAAAAATATCCAAGAGTTGACCCAAGCCTTAGAAGCGATCGCCGCGATTCCAGCTAGTCATTTGTTAGTGTTTGAGTTGATGTGGAGTCCTCAAGCCGAAACAGATAGCCTCACCTACGACGAGCTATTGACGGAATATAGCAGCATGATCCAGATTTAACCCAAATCACGGCGCGATTTGGGTTTATATTAGTCTTTGTGGCGTGAAGCCTTGATTTGATCGATAAAAAACTCTTCCAACGTCTGACGGGCTAGCTCGATCGCGATCGCCTTACCGCCAATACTTGCAATATAGGTGAGAAATTCGGGTAAATCTTTGGCTAACTGACCATGCCAAGTATCACCCTGAAACAGCAGATGATCTAGCCAAGGGCGTAACTCTGCCTCATTGCATCCATGACCACTGACTTGATAGGACTGCTCAGTGCCTAGCAACTCATTTAAAGTTCCCATGGCAACTAGTTCACCCTTATTTAAAATGCCAATGCGATCGCAAATTAGTTCCACATCCGACAAAATGTGACTGTTAAAAAATACAGTTTTACCTTGATTTTTGAGCATCAGAATAATCTCACGCACTTGATAGCGCCCCACGGGATCAAGCCCTGACATCGGCTCATCAAAAAACACCACTTCAGGATCGTTGATCAAAGCTTGAGCCACGCCAATTCGCTGCACCATGCCTTTAGAATATTGGCGCAACTGCTTTTTGCGAGCCACTGACTGCGATAGCCCGACTAGATCTAACAAATCGGCAATTCTCTGACGGCGCAGCGATGGCTCAACTCCAAATAAACTGCCAATAAAGTCGAGCAGTTCCCAACCTGTCAAATAGTCGTAATAATAAGCATTTTCAGGCAAATAGCCGATTGATTGCTTGGCTGTGCGATCGCCTAGGGGATATCCCAAGATTTCGCCCGTTCCTGATGTGGGCTGCACGATGCCTAGCAAAATCTTTAACAATGTGGTTTTACCCGCACCATTTGGACCCAACACACCAAAAGTTTCACCTTTAGGAATGGTTAAGGAAAAATCTTGTAAAGAGTTAACTTTCTGATTTAACCAAAAGCCAGTGCGATAAGTTTTACTCAAGCCATACGCCACAACAGCGTTGGTTTGAGTGATCTGTTTTTGGGATTCGCTAGTCAATACTTCTACCATAGTTGCGATCGAAGCTTAAAAGTTCAGGCTTTAAAATACTATTTTACACTCAGTTTTCCGATAACCTATACAATGTAGCGAAACGAGGCTAAATAACGCCCAGCTATGAGTAATATTTTCTTAATCCCACCAAGCTTAAATAAAAAGGAGCGGTTTGCTGCTTCTTGGGAATATTTACTAGAAAATGTTCCCGATTTAGGACAAGAATTAGTTGACTTTTTGACCCAGCGATCGTCCAAGCCAAGTTCAACTTTTGTTAAGGCTGTTAGCAATCCCTTCGGCTCGTCAGATATGCAGCCCGACTTACTTTTAGAGTGTCGAGATTTTGACATTATTTGCAATCATCGGCTCGAAAGCGAATTAAGTAAGCATACTCTAGAAGCTTATTTTGGGCTTGCTGAGTCGCAATTAAAGCCGACCTATGTTGTGTTGATTAGCAATAGTTATTGCCTAATTGATACTGAAATTTTAGCCAGTGATAGGACGCGCCGGTATTATCTCCAGCCGCGTGATCAGGTTAATTCATCAATGCCATATTTTTGTTGGCAGGATATGTATGCCCTTGTCGCTCAAAAGCAAGAGCGCCTTGCCTATGAATTTTTAGAGTATATGCATGTGATGGATATGCAGCCTTGGCAACAGCAGATATGGGGAGAGCTATTTCTTGATCCTGATGTTGCTAAAAGTTTTAGTGAGCAATGGGCGCAAACAATTAACTATTTTGAAGACATGGCGATCGCCACGAAAAAGACTGGTTATAGTGCGCTAGAGATTGTTTATCCTTTGCCTTGGCTACAGTTGCTTTACGTTTATACGGCGCGATCGGTGCAGCATCATGATTTAGAAGCTGTGAGTCCTTATCTTGTGGCTACGATTTGGATTAATGGTGATGAAAAAGAGCAGATTCGGGCTTTTCAGGGGATGTCCGATCGCTTTTATCTGCCAGAAAATGATCAGGTACAGGTGGAAGTCAAAACAAGTATGGCGGATAGCTTATGGATGATCAAAACTGGCGCTCGTCCTAAACTGGCGGCGACATATTACACCTCACTCGATCGCGTTGTATCGACAAATCGTGAGCAAATGCAGCAAAATTTGTTGGCTTTTGCAAA
Source organism: Cyanobacteria bacterium SOY_65_metabat_81 (assembly GCA_031412945.1). Lineage (GTDB taxonomy): Bacteria > Cyanobacteriota > Cyanobacteriia > Pseudanabaenales > Pseudanabaenaceae > Pseudanabaena. Next base: position 5,994 of record JANODY010000015.1, on the reverse strand, counting down.
AGCCGTGTTCACTCATGCCAAAAGCATCAGTGCTTAAGTTTCTAAGTTGCGGGTCACTTCGACATAGATATTTTCGAGACGCACAGGTTGACGCATGATCGATTCGATCGCAATACCATCAAAGTGTTCCAAAATTTCTTTTAGTTCCATTGATTTAGGTAGCCAAAAAGCTAGCTCGCGCCCATAGTGACGATAAGTAAAGCCAAGCTCGATCGCTCTGGCGATCGCTAAGTCTTCGGTTGGAGTACAAATGATCGCTATTTCTTGTGCAGGAACATATTTACGCAATTGATCGAGACTACCTTCGGCAAGCAAGCTGCCTTGTTTGATAATGCCAATGCGCTGACAGAGGCGTTCGGCTTCATCGAGCATATGGGTCGTCAATAAAATCGCCGTATCTTGACGGCGCAAATTGCGAATTAATTCCCAAATTTCATAACGGGCTTCAATATCTAGTCCTGTGGTTGGCTCGTCTAGGATGACTAATTGGGGTTGATGCACAAGGGCGATCGCCATACTTAAGCGGCGTTGCATGCCCCCACTGAGATTGTCGGCGATACTTTTAGCGCGATCGCTTAAGCCGACTAGTTCTAAGCAATAGCTGGCTTGCTTCCGACAAACCTCGTTACTCAATCCATAGAGCCGACCAAAAAACCGTAAATTTTCTTCACAGGTCAAGCTTTTATAAAAAATATTTTCTTGGGGAGCTACACCGATTAGCGATCGCGATGAGTTAGATAATTTTTGACCATTCATCGTAACCAGTCCGCGATCGGCTCGGATCAACCCGCAGAGAATGCTAATCGTAGTCGTTTTACCAGCCCCGTTTGGTCCTAGCAAACCATAAACTTCGCCTGAATGGATTGTAAAGCTTAAGTCTCGCAAAACTTGCTTTTTCCCATAAGATTTACAGATTTCGCGAACCTCTAGCACAAATATATCGATCTCGTTGAAGTTTTAAAAGTATCCGTTAAAGTATAGCAATCAGTATTACCAAAGCCGACAAGATTAGCGCAGGATGTTGTTGTACTCGCTTTGGGGTAATAGCAGCGCCGACTCAATTTGCCCCTTGACTAACTGGCTAGCGTGTTCAGTGTTATTTAGACATTCAATCAAAAGCTTATTGGCATCGTGATATGTCCTCAACGTTATGAGTTGATTTTCACTAAACTTCCATTCTTGTGAACCTTTTCGATGATGCACGATGAGGTTACGCAGTTTTTTTGACCAATCTAAGCCTTTGGCTTGCCACCATTTGGCAAACTTTTCCCGATCTGCATAAGGATTAAGAAACTTTTGACGCAAAAACTGTAAGCCTCTATTTAGATCGGGTTCAAGAATACAAGCTAACTCTAAAACAGGGTGATCGGCAAAATATAAAGCTAAATCAAGATTAAGCGCTAGATTGATGGTGTAATCGATATCTACCTCTGTTTCCATGGTGTTATCGACACCTAGAGAGCGCATTCTCGCCCTTTCTAAAGATCGTGAATGGGCAATGTCTAGGGCGCGGGCGCGATCGAGCGATCGTGTATTTTCTAGATCAATATCTAAATATAAGGCGCGAATGGTTACAGACTTGTAAGGCGTTTTGATTTGAATTGATTGTTGATTAACCCATGTCAAAAACGATTGGAGGTGCGGATCTTTAGTCACAAGTTGATCGATTTTTTGTTTCATCATCTGCAACATGCGATCGGCTTGTTGCGAAATGCTGACGGTCATCACGATCACCCCATGCCAACGATTGAGATACATCCGATCTAGTAAATATTTTTGGGCGGCGATCGGGTTGCTATTGGCGATGCGATAGGCGGCTAGATAGTCATGCAAAGTGGTATGAGTTAGGCGATAAACGCCTTTGGCGCACTCAACTAATAAGCCATGTTGCCATTTGAGCGATTGGAACAGGCGATCGCGATTGATTTCCATATTAGAGAGAGTGCGGCTAGCGGCTATACAATCCTGAAAATCATCTTCAAATTGATGGTTTTGCCATAGATAGCCGTGGCGATCGAGGGAAACGATCGCCATATAAGAGAGCAAATCTTGTTTTTGAGCAGTCGATAAGACTTGGTTAGCAGAACTTGGCAAGCACTTAGTTTGATCCCAGACTGTCAATTGTAGATTTAAGATATCTTGATAAAAATTTGATTTGAGATATTCACAACTATTAAATATCGTGCAGAGATAGGTAAGAAATAAGGGATTGCTGACGATTTCCGCCAGAGGTTGATTAGTGGCAATCAATTGCTGAAATTTTTCTAGTTTTTTGGGTTTTTGAGAACAAGTAGTTTGAAACCATTTATCGGCAAATGAGATGATCTGTGATTCCTGAAAAGGGGCTATTTCAACAGTTTGAAATGATTGAAAAATATGTCCATAAACAGGATTGCGAGTGGCGCATACCATTCGATTTTTGGGATAGCGATCGCTAAAGTTTAAAATTTGCTGAGCAACTGTGGCGCGATCATGTTCTGGTATTTCATCTAAGCCATCCCAAAGCAATAAAAAATGCCCCCTGTCGAGTAAATGGTCGAGCAAGTTACTATTTGTAATTTTATTTAATAATTGATCTGACAAAGCATAACTAAGCAGTTGAGATTTTAGCCATGTAAATGGGTTATTTAGATCATGTTGGTTATTGAATGTAACCAGCGATCGCAATGGCAAGTATACAGGTAAATAATCGGGTAAAATTTTGTCGGTAATACAAGCCAAGGCAAAATATTTAAGTAAGGTCGTCTTGCCTGTTCCTAAATTACCAACCAGCAAAATTTGTTGATGTTCTTCTAAAGACTGATGGGCTGGAATAGTTGAGGGTTGGAGCTTGGTTAAATAAAAGCGATCGTATTGTTCGGCTGGAATGTTGACAAAGGTTTCATGCAAATCGAGATATTGGCTGCTTGACAAGTTAGTAAATACATTAATCTCGACAAATAAATCATGGAGATAAAGAGCATTATTAATATCAAGTACTCTTAAGCGATCGCATTGACGAATTAAATTTGTGGAGATATTTTGACGTAATTCATGCCAAGATTGATTAATACTTAGAGCTAGATTTTCACCTAAGCCTTGATTAGCAGTTAAGGGTGTCGATGTATTAGTTGAAGTTAGATCTGCCACCTGAACACTATTAGAGATATTAGATTTAGACTCTTCAATTTTTGGTGATGGGGCTGACACCCGATCATCGCTAATATTTAGTTTTGTGCAAACCAAATCATAACTATTGCGATCGACAATTTCGCCATTTAAAAAGTTTTCGACCAACTGGACAGCAAGCCCAAGCCCATTCGCCAAAACTAAAGGTGTATATCCTTTACGCGAGATTTCATCTTTGGCTTGACTAAGCACATTCGATGAAGCCCTTAACATTAATCCTGCAACCATGCCTTAAGTCCTCATATTTATTTGAGCTTTGGTAAGCAACGCACCCCAAAAATTACGATACTTATCAAAATATTCTGGATCGCGATATTTGCTTTAATAATTAGCTAGGCTTAATTAAATATAAAACCAGAACTCAAAACCTGTAGCGCAAGCTGCGCGTGCGCCACAAGTTTTAGGTTTAATTAAGCCTACTTACTTACATACCATTATCTATTAAGAGAAGTTTATCAAAATGAATTTATTAACATTAACGATTGATGTGGGCGGCAGTAGCATCAAGGCGATCATATTACAAGATGATGGCACTCCTGCTTCCACGCGATCGCAAATTGAGACTCCTCATCCCGCGACTCCCGATGTGATCGTGACGACATTGATCGATTTTATCGCTGCACAAGATAATTACGATCGCATTTCGATTGGGTTTCCGAGTGTGGTCGAAAATGGAGTCACAAGGGGCGCGATTAATTTGCATCCTGACTGGGATGGATTTCCATTGCTAGAAGTGTTGCAAACCAAACTAGATAAGCCAATCAAGATCGCTAATGACGCAGATGTGCAAGGCTGTGGGGCGATCGCGGGGCAGGGCGTAGAGTTGGTAATCACCCTTGGCACTGGCTTAGGGTCATCTCTATTTTTAGATGGACATCTGCTACCCAATCTGGAGCTAGGACATCATATCTGTCGCGATCGCGAAACTTACGAAGATCTTTTGGGACAAGCAGCTCTAGATCACGTTGGGATCAAAGTATGGAATGGCAGATTACTCTTGGCGATCGCCTCAATCTACAACCTATTTAACTATGACAAACTCTACATCGGCGGCGGCAATGCTCGCTTAATTGTGGGCGATTTACCCAAAAATGTAGCGATTATTTCCAATGATTTGGGACTAATCGGTGGACTAGCACTATGGCGTTCTCGATAAAAATCCAAAGAAGCGAATGGCAGTGACTACAGCCTTAGTGGTGCAGAAAAGTCTGAAAAGCATTGCTAGGCGTAGAATTTTATCATGAGACAAGAGGCAAAAAGGGGCAAGAGATGAGATACTCAAGTTCCACAACAAAAGATCTTATTTCAATGCCCCACTTATATCTTCAGCTACAACTACGTCAATGGATCAAGCCAAAGGATAGACGACATCTTCAATGATCCAGATTCTTCGCAAGGTCTTTGGGAATATTTGTTTCTGTTGGTGTTTCAGAATTGACTTGATCGATAAAACTCAAAAAATCCGAAATATTAGATTCTTTAGCTTTTTGAATGGATTCTTGTGTGGGGATTTCATTGGTTCGAGCTTTGATGAATAAAAAGAAATTCAAGACTTCGCGTATTAAAAAATCTGGGGCTTGATCGAGTTCATGGATTAGTTGTTCTTTGTCTGACATGGTATTTATTCCTATTATTTTTATTGTTTATCAAACTTTTGATTTTATTTGTATTACAGGCTTTACTCCATTTTAATTGCCATATATTCTTGTTCTGTTAGTTCAAATTCTGGATCAATGATTTTTACTTCGTTACAGGTGAGTTGATAGAGTTTGTAAACTAAACGATCGCACTCCTTTTCTAATTTGCTCGTATCAGCAATGGCGATCGCTAATAAACTTCATTGTGAGTACCAATATCAAGTAGGACTATTGCTTCTGTCTGTTCTCCAGAAATTTCTATAGTAAATAGAATTCTACAGTCATAGCCACAGGAACAGGCTTTTAATCCTGCTAATTTTCCTTGCAGTGAATGAGTACTTAACTGGGTTGCAAAAACGTCCTCTTTCATTAATTGTAATATTTGAATTAGTTTTGGTTCAAGCTGAGAATTACGCTTGACAAATTTGCGAAATGCTCGTTTGAATTTTGGCGTTAAAACTAGCTCTCTCATTCGTCTTCTGCCAAAGTTGCTTGCAGTTCAGAAATGATTTCTTCTATGGGTTGAGGTTTTAGTTCTCCACGATGAAAGGCCGCGATCGCTTCTTTGGCATCTTGAGCGATTTCCTCACGACGGGCTTCAATCATTTGGTTTTTAATAATTTCTAAAAGCATTTCTCTTTGTTCAATCGAAAGCTGATTAACTGTTAAAATTGCTTCTTCTAATGTAACCATTTTGGATTTCCCAATAAGTTTGATTGTCTTGATTATAGTCAAATCTCAAGAGTTCTGTTCTTTTGCCTTTTGTTTTTCTACTTTTTCCTTATCACCTCTCTCCTTCTACTATTTTAATCTCTTCTTCTGTCAACCCATAAAGTTGATAAACCTAAGGCTCAATAGGTGTTTCGGGGAGGTGAGCCAAAAGAAGAAATTGCTAATATTGTATCTAAACCTATGAGCGACGATCGCTATGCTGAGTCTAAACTTAACACATTTAATCGATGATGCAAAATGCTACGAAACAGTGCGCCAGATGCACAGGAGTATGCTGTCCAAAATGTAAAAGCTCCGAGGTAAACAAGCGAGGGAAAGATGAAACACAGCCTAATCGGCAACGATACCAGTGTAAAACTTGCAACGCCAACTTTGACGATCTAACCGACACAATATTCGCAGGACACCATCAACCCTTACGGATATGGATATTGTGTCTGTACTTGATGGGATTAAA
>JANODY010000014.1:0-12942 GCA_031412945.1 Cyanobacteria bacterium SOY_65_metabat_81 | reverse complement strand
GCGAAGCCGAAGCCACAAATGATTTCGGATTGCTATATAGCAATGCACGCTTTGTTTTTGCCCCAAAAAGATAAAAAGCGGCGCATTGCGCCGCATCTTACTTTTTGGGTTTTGATTTGTCTTAAGGTGACAAGGTAAGCTTTTTGAAAACTACTCCTTGCGATCGCCCCCAAAAACATCACGACCTCTGACATTGCTGATTGTATTAAGTACTGCATCTGCCGCCGCCATAATATCTCGCTCTTCACCACCAAGATATAACCGCCCAAAACTGCCAACCGCCACAATTTCCAAAATATTAATCGAAGCCGCCTTTTCAGCTTCATTAGCCGCCAGAGCCGCATAGGCAGCAGGTTCTACCTCCATAATATATAGAGTCTGACCTGACAACAACATCTGTCCGCGCCGAAAACGATTAATTAGCTGCGTCTGGTGCGCGTCAACATTCCGAATAATTTGGCTAGATAGCAATCTTGGCTTGATCCGATCTTCTTCACATACACCAAGCATTTCTAAAATTGCTCGACCTGCGGCTTGGGTTTCCCCTTGGTTAGCGGCATGGATTTCTAATAAACCATACAAACGCTCAACAATCTGAATACCAGGACGCACCGAAGTAGATTTTAGCGCCACATCCGTAATCCGATTAATTTCGATGCCTGGAGAAATTTCGATCCAGAGCGATGTATCACCAGGTAGTGGCAAAAAACCTTGAGCGATCGTTCCTAGATAAGCCGCATGTTGTCGCTGTAAATTGTCCAAATAAACATAGCTGCGTAAGTCAATACCCAAAAAATTTTACTCCCACTAGGCTTTTGCTGGGCTTTACTTAGATCACCCAAGAAGTGATTTTAGCCCAATGTCAGCTTAGTTACCATCGTTCATGTAAATTTAAGCTTTAAGAAAGGGTTTGCACCACGCCCCCCCTTTCTCAGAGTCATTTTAAAATTAACTACTCAATTTTTTATAAGCCGGCTTGAGCTTTAGCCACAACCTGACCATCTTTAAACTCAACGATCGCATTACTACCCTGCAAATTTTTCCAAGAATAGACTTGACCAACACTATCGACCGAATTATTTTCAGCAATCACTTGTCCCGATGAACCTAAGATTTTTTCTACTTGCTCAATAGTCATGCCTTTCTGAATACGATTAAACTTTTCTAAGGTAATCACCGTATCGTCTCCCTGCGAAACTATTGATGATGGGCTGATTGGAGTCTCAGAGATAACTGGATTTGTTGGATTATTTGGTAGATTATTTTTAGATGGAGTTTTGGTTGCTATGACAGATGGTTCATCAATCTGGCTAGCTGTTGGTGATTGGGTTGTGGCAGCTTTTATTGAGGTACTTGGCTTAGATGAATTAGCAGTTTCCGAAATCTTATCTACAGTATTATTGATGGTAATCGCTCTTACAAACGCCCCAATTCCTAAACCCATTAACACAATCGAGAGTCCGACTAGCAACAACTGCCAATAGTTATTATCGATCGCTAATCTTGTTTTCTTCACATCGACCGAGTTCAGCGCAATGGCAGGATTAGTTAGATCGGGGTTAGTTAGATCACGATCAATTGAGCCTGATCCAGACAAATCATTAACCAGTAAATCCTTGTGAGCTTTGAGATTAGTCGGCGACATTTGAGCGATCGCCTGTTGCAACACCGAATGTTTAGAAAGCTGCGGCTCTGGCGGTCTAATTTCTGAAGATCTAATTTCTGGCGATCTTGTTTCTGGCGATCGCGTCTTGTCGGACTCTAGCTCTAAGCCGTGCAATGAAGACGAATTTGAAAGTGATCTTGGTGACAATTTTGGCGGCTCTAGCATAAACTGCTCCGTCCACAGCAGGCGCTGCTCATGTATTTCTTCATCATTGCGCCAACAGTGAATCCTAAATTTTGCCACTGATTCTATACGCAAATTTTGAAGTTCGTGACGAACTAATGTCAGCAATTTTTCCTTGTCAATGGCGGAATCTGTCCGAATTTGTAACTCTAAGCTACTATCGACAATGGCAACCTCAACCACAAGATGGTTTATGTCAATAAAATCTGTGTCAAGGCGCTGCAATTCCTGACGAATAAATTCGGCGATCGCCTCTGGATCTCTTTGATGGGCAAGTTCGGCAATCGAAAGCATACTTGACTAATTGTCCTACGCTAACTAGTAAACAGTAATTTAAATACTATCAACTATCTTATAACTAAGTAAGTGGGCTTAATTAAATATAAAATCCTAATAAAATCCTAAAATCTGTAACGCACGCGCAGCGTGCGCTACAGATTTCGATTCTAGTTTTATATTTAATCGCGCCTAGCTACTTATCCTAATTGAATACAATACATTCATCACTTGAAGACCGCGATCCGCAAAATTGCGTGCTTGCAGCCAGAGAAATTCGCCGCAAACCTCAAAGTTTAAGATCCAATGTATTTCTAGACACATAGGGTAAGTGGGCTTGATTAAATATACAACCCTAAAACCTGTGACGTTCGCTGCGCGAGCGCCACAGGTTCCGCTTCTGATTTTATATTTAATTAAGCCTAGCTACTTAGAACTTAATAAATTTCGGTCTTGTGCATCACAAATGAGGCATATCCTGATAGGGTTGATTATGAAACTGCAACTCAAAGTTTTTGTAAGCTACGGAATTCATGAAAGTACTGGTAATTGGTGGCGACGGTTATTGCGGATGGGCGACAGCTTTACATCTTGCCAATAAAGGTTATGAAGTTGGTGTTTTGGATAGCTTAGTACGCCGACATTGGGACAATGAGATCGGTGTGGCAACTCTTACGCCGATCGCATCTATTCAAGATCGGATCTATAAGTGGCAAGCTGTTTCAGGTCAAAAAATTGACTTGTTTATTGGTGATATCACTAATTATGAGTTTTTACAGAATACATTTCGTCGTTTTGAGCCTGAAGCCCTAGTGCATTTTGGCGAACAACGCTCAGCGCCATTCTCCATGATCGATCGCGAACATGCTGTACTAACTCAAGTAAATAATGTAGTTGGCACACTCAACTTGCTCTATGCGATCAAAGAGCATAATCCTGATTGTCATCTAGTCAAGCTTGGTACGATGGGCGAGTATGGTACTCCGAATATTGATATCGAAGAAGGCTATATTACCATCGAGCATAATGGGCGCAAAGATACTCTCCCTTACCCCAAACAACCAGGCAGTTTTTATCACCTCAGCAAGGTACATGACAGCCATAATATCCAGTTTGCTTGCCGCACATGGGGATTGCGAGCGACCGATCTCAATCAAGGCGTGGTCTACGGCGTACTCACTGAAGAAACTGGCGCGGATGAGTTGCTGATCAATCGCCTCGATTATGACGGCGTATTTGGTACAGCGCTTAATCGTTTTTGTATCCAAGCCGCGATCGGGCATCCTTTAACTATCTATGGATCTGGCGGACAGACCCGCAGTTTCCTAGATATTCGGGACACGGTGCGCTGTATCGAACTAGCGATCGCCTCGCCTGCGGAAGCTGGCAAAATGCGGGTTTTTAACCAATTTACTGAGCTTTTCTCAATTAACGAACTTGCCCTAATGGTGCAGAAAGCGGGACAAACCATCGGACTCAATGTTGAAGTTCAAAATATTGAAAATCCTCGTGTCGAGCTAGAAGATCATTATTTCAACGCCAAAAATACCAATCTTCTTGATCTTGGCTTACAACCGCATTTTCTATCCGATGCTTTGCTTGACTCATTGCTAAACTTTGCGGTCAAATATCGCGATCGCATTGATCACAAACAAATCTTGCCAAAAGTAAAATGGCGCGGGTAAAATAGTGAAATTGAATTTTGCGTGTCCACTAAATGAGGTCTAAATGAAACTAAAACTTGCTTCTAAGAAACAGAGTCTTCTGTCTGCCTCCGTATTGTTAATTATGTCTGCTGTTTGGGGTGGTATTGTCCAATCAACAATGGCACAACAATATCCTCCTATCCCTGCTGGAGTCGATCAGAAACAGTATGAACAGTGCTTGGTATACGGTAATAATACCTATTCTGGTGGTGAAGAGCCGAGTCCTTTTAGTGGAGTGACCAAATCCCAAGCATGGTGTCAGTGTATGTGGCATGAAACGCCTGAAGATTTTTTTGGTAACTTGGTTGGCTATGCTGAAACTCCCAAGGGGAAAAAGACAAATAGAATTTGCGAAAAATACTCGAACTGGCAGTAGTTGCCTTGGCTTAATGACAATCAAAACCTCAAGAATCTGATCCGTTCGCAAAGTGGGTGAATTAGATTCTTGGGGTTTTATATTTTAATTGTATTCACTTACTTGGCTTAGTGTGTTTTAGTCCCTGCGATAGAAGCTTTAAAATTAGAAGAGAGGTATCTTAGGTTACATAAATAAGTAATTGTCAAGCCCTTCTAACCGAACTTACCATGACATCTTCTACAAAAACTTTGCGCGTTTTGGTGGTGGATGACCACGAACTAACCCGTTGTACCTTACGACTAGCACTCTCATTACAGTCCTGCATAGGATTTGTAGAAGTTGCCACTAATGGCAAAGAAGCGATCGCCCAAGTTCATAAGTATGAACCTGACGTTGTACTCATGGATCTACATATGCCCGTGATGGATGGCTGGACCGCATCCAATCAGATCAAAAACAAATATCCTCATGTTAAAATCGTAGCTTATTCAGCAGCCGATGGTGGGAAGTCTCGAGCTATCTCAAACGGTGCAAATATTGATGCATTTTGCGATAAAGGCGCTTGCACTCGAAGTTTGCTAGAAGCAATCAGAAGTGTTGCTTAAAAGCCAATAAAAAAAGGGAGAGCGACTTGCGCTCTCCCTTTTTTATTGGCTTTTTTTATTGGACTTTTTTATTTGGTGATAATAATTTTGCCGCTAAAATACCGCCAATAAAACCAAACAAATGCCCCTCCCAAGAAATGTAACCTCTTGTGGGCAGTACTCCCCAAATCATGCCACCGTATGCGATGGCGATCGCGATCGAAATGGCGATCGCCACAAAACTGCGCTCAAAGTAACCACGAAATAGTAAATAGCCCAGATAACCAAAAATCACGCCACTGACACCAACATGCACAGTGCAGGGGCGACCCACTAGCCAAGTCCCTAAACCGCCAACCAAAGCTGACATCACCGATACAAAATAAAAATCGCTGACGTTTCGTAACATCACAAACCAGCCCAAAACAATAAATGGGACAGTATTTGCCGCAACGTGATAAAAACCACCATGCAAAAATGGGGCAAATAAAATTCCCCGTAAACCCGTAAAGCTATGAGGCGCAATTCCTAACGCGTTCAACCCACGATTTAACGCGCAACCATTAGCAATAACCAAAGCCCGATCAAGGAACATTTCATTGAGGATCACAATAATCCAAAAAATAGCTACTAAACCAGCCAAAAGTTTAACTTGAGTTTTAAGTTCTCCACCAATTGTCTGCATTTTTTGCTTCACAATTTTTTACCCCAGATTTAACGCGATCGCTTTTTTGAATAAGTAGCCATGTCTAATTAACTATAGCAATCAGTAGCTAGGGATCTGCGACTTGAATTAATGTACCAAGTATAAAAACAGAATTGGTGGGGCGGCTTTGCAGCCTCACCAATTCCCTAAAATCTGGAATGCTACTTGATTTATTCGCTCGTCTCTTCGCTGTCAATCTTCTTAACAATCTGAATATTAAAGTGTGGCTGATTTTGGAGCCTTTCTTTAACCCGATCTTCAATCTCTTTTTCTTGTTTCTTTTCCCAATCGTTCAGGGTTTGACCGATCCACAAGCAATAACCAATAAACAAAGCTCCAACAAATTCCATGTGAATTTCATGTAGATTTATGGCATCGGATAATATCTTAATTGAATCTTATTCGTCAAGTAGTTAGCAATAGAAATTAAATAACATGTGCATATAAAAGCCAGAATCGTTTCGGTGAAGTTATTCTGCCAAAACGATTTTGGCTTTTATTAATTTTTTATTAATTTTTTTGTTCTTAGGCGTAAAAACGCCACAATTTAACATTTTAAAGTTTGGATATTTATCGTCAATTTCCTTAAAAAATTAAAGCAAACAAGAAGAAATAATGTATTACACCATTTTTTCTTGTTTGAGCTTTGACACTTTGATTGCATTTTGTTTTAAATGTGACCATCTTGTGTGTTATGTTGTTACTTGGCTCAAGAGTGCCATATTAGTTTGGTTAAACGCAGGTAGCACGTTGTCAATAGCTCCAAGTTAAGCTAGCAAGTAGCGAACAAGTTTTTTAAACAAGTTTTTGTAGCGGTCGCTCTAGTCACCTGCTGAAGATTTTATAGCGTAGAGGTTTTCTATTATCATGTCCATTCGCCTTTATGTTGGCAACTTGCCAGCAGAATTAGATCGCCAAGCTCTAGAAAAAATTTTCAATGAATCAGGTGATTCAGTATCTTTAAAAGTTATAACCGATCGCAAAACAGGCAAATGCCGAGGTTTTGGTTTTGTGACTGTCGGCTCTGATGAAGTTGCCGATACGGTCATCGAAAAATTTAATGGTTACGACTTCAACGGTGCTGTATTGAAATTGGAAAAAGCCTTGCCGCGCACTAAGGGCAAAGCTGAAGATGGTTCTGATTTGGAAGAAGATGCTGATGATTCTGCCAAAACTGAAAACGAACCTTCAGTAATAAGCACAGTTCCCGCACCAATTAAAGCGGCGGCTAAGCGCAAAAAGCGCAGTAATAACAAGAAGACGACAGAAAGCTCATCTAGTAGCTCTTCTGAGTCACATCAACCAGATCCTCGTTGGGCTTCAGACCTTGAGCGTTTAAAACAACAGCTTTTGGAAGCCCAAGGCGCAGCCAAGTAAGTCATAATCTAAAACAACAAAAGCCTCGCATTGCGAGGCTTTTGTTATGTTGGCGTGACAGGTATTTCGATCGGTTGCTTAGGATAGTAAGGACGCTCATCGGTTAGGGGTGGACGTAGCCAAAATCTAAGCGTATAAAAGATTAATTCTTTTATCTCAGTCCATACACGTTCAGATTTTACTAAAGATTCAGCACTGAACAGAAAATATTTAGGCTTAATCGTAAACTGCTTACCGATTGGCCAAGGGCATTGTTTTCCAAGATCGCTGTGCGTATCAAGAGGATAGGTGGCGGTTGTCAGAGACGCATTTAGTTCTTGGTTTCTGAATGATAAAAAAGCACGGCTGGCTTCGATCGGAGAAGCTATCAGCAAAATTTTTCTACTGTTGCGAAGATCTTCTCGCAATAACTTATTTTTTTCTAAAGATTTGATCAATTTATCAATTTCATCGCCACTACTTCGCACGGTCACTCCTGATGGCTCAATGATCACAAAAGGACGAATAGATACGGTGTTTGGTAAATTGGTTAAAGCAGCGCACATTTGATCGGCTTCGGTCAGATCGATTTGACCTATTGATTCGCTTGGACTTGCGGGATTTGTGAAGTAGTTTTCATAGCGAGGATCGTAGCGCAATCCGATGTTAGTTGTGCCTGTGCGGCTGGCAATATCGTCTCTAACATTTTCTTTGGTGCGATTTGGGGCAGATTCGGGCAAAATTAGGCAGGGATAGCCTTTTGTGGGTGGATGGGTTGTGCGTCTACCACCACTTAGGAGAATATAAGGTTTTTGTTGTTGAGCAGAGGCATTCCATAATCTGAGGGCTTCTTGAAGGCGTGGCTCGTAGGGCGGATTGTCAGCTAGGACAACGATCAGGTCGTAAACGCCTTTTTGAAAATCGATTCGTTCTTGCTCTGATAAATTTAGGACTGGGCGGCGGTAGGATTGAGCGATCGCATTGGCACTTTGTTGTTCTAAGTAACAACTAAATAATTCTGATGTGGCGTTATTTGTGGCGATCGCAAAGAGAAGTAATGCTATTAAGATCTCCTTTGCCACGGTTTTAACCTTGTCTGAAGCCCCTTTGTTATCAACTTCGTCACCACTTTTAATTTTAATATTTCTGAGCCTTAACCAATAATTAAAAAATAGCAATAACAGCAATATTCCCACTAATGTAAAGGGAAAAGACAGAAAATCAACAATAATTTTGGGGATCGGATCTTCAACAAACCTAAAGTTGGCAAAAATAATGGCAACTAGAGCTGCAAATATGAGTAACCCAAACAGGCGAAACCAGTCTTTGGGAATAGCCTTAAATAGGATGATAAAAATTGGGATTGCAATAATCCAAATCAGAATATTGGTTAATAGATCGAACAAGATCCCTCCAAAATTCTTTACTTATCTTGATGTTAGACGAGCAGTAAAATGTATCAGTGCAATATGCTATGCAATAGAGGGACATCTGTAAAGAGTTATCGCAATATGCCTACTAAACAAGAGTTACGTTTGCCAAGTTGGTTGCGCCCACAGATCGGCAAAATCAATGAAATTTCTGAAGTTCAACGAATTATTAAACAGAGGGGGATTCATACTATTTGTGAGGAGGGGCGCTGTCCTAATCGGGCGGAATGTTATGCCCAGAAGACGGCGACTTTTTTGTTGATGGGTCCAACTTGCACTCGTGCTTGTGGTTTTTGTCAAGTTGATAAAGGACATCAGCCGAAGCCCCTCGATCCTGATGAGGCTCGAAAAGTAGCAGAGGCGGTGAATTTATTAGGTTTAGATTATGTGGTGCTGACTTCGGTGGCGCGGGATGATTTGGCTGATCAAGGGGCTAGCTGCTTTGTGGAGACGATGCAAGCGATTAGAAATTCTCGCCCCCATGTGAAGATCGAAGTATTGACTCCTGACTTTCGGGGCGATCGCCGTTGCATTGAGACAGTGGCTTTGGCTGAGCCTGTTTGCTATAACCACAATATTGAGACGGTGCGGCGATTACAGGGCAAAGTACGACGCGGCGCAAAGTATGATCGATCGCTCTCCGTTTTAGAAATAGTCAAGGAGATTAATCCAAACATTATTACTAAATCAGGGTTAATGGTGGGGCATGGTGAAACGGTCGAAGAATTAATAGAGGCGATGCAAGATTTATCTAATATTGGATGCAGTTCTCTAACTATCGGTCAGTATTTGCGCCCATCCCTTGAGCATCTGCCTGTGCAGAAATATTGGCTGCCTGAAGAGTTTGATGAGTTGGGGGCGATCGCCCGAAATATTGGGTTTAGGCATGTGCGATCGGGAGCTTTGGTGCGGAGTTCCTATCATGCTGGTGATATGACTTAACGTCAGTTCGATGAAAGTCAAAAAAAAAGGTTGTTCCCGCGTTGCATTTCATCCTTGAATTGGTGCATCAAACTCAAATCAAAGCCATGCGATATTTTAAGATTTTATCTTGGGTGTAATGGCGCTGTGCTAACCTTAGAGCAGGTTTTGCCTCCGCATTTTGATAATAAATGGAAATAACATCCTCAGAGGCTAACCCACAGACAAACACAACCAACCTGCTAGTCAAAGATCAGGCGCTAGCTGAAGATTTGGCTGGACTCAGGCTGTCGCATAGTAGGCAAAAAGGGGATTGTTTATATCTTTATTGTGAAGATGCTCAGGAGCTTGATAGTCAAACAGGCTTACCGATCGCCATATTAGAAGCGATCGCCCCTAGCACTCAAGATCTTGATAGCTCGATCTTGTTTAGTGAAGGAATTCGGCGGCTCAAATTGCATGGTAAGGCATGGGCGCTGGGTGTAGATTTACCGATCGCCCCATCAGCAATGGTCGCCGCGAAAATTATTGAAGCCTTGTTGATCAATTTTCGTCAAGAAGCAAAACTGGCTCAAACCAACCTCAAATTGTTGCTGCACAGTAATTGTTTAAATTTGTTGTGTGAGACAAGCATTGAGATTTCGCAAGCAGAAATGGCTTTACCGATATTAAGCACCTTACGAACTGTGCGCCCATCTGAATATTTTCAATCTGTGACTGTCTCTAGTCGGGTGATTGGTTGCAAAAAGCCGAGTTGGTCATTTGAGATTGATTTGCTAGCGATCGGGCTTGACGTGCAGGAGCAGCCTAGCCCTGCCCCAAGTATCGAATTTCTCAGTGAGGCAGGAAATAATCAACATAATTACGAAGATCAAGATTATGAACAAGAACCAAGTGATTGGCAGAGATTGAGAACCTCCATTAGCGATCGCTTGGTTGGTTTTTTAATTCCATTGCTCCAATTAAAATGGCTCGGTCAAGTATCACCAAATCAACAAATATCAGAACAAATTGTCTTGCCGATTTGTATCGCTAGCTTGGCGATCGGCTTTGGTGGAGCGATCGCCATCGATCGCACTCTTAACCACTATGCTCAACCCGACGAACTTCCAAAATTTGCGATCGCGGCTGACTCCAAAATTGATTTACAAGAAAATCGCATCACCACCAAACCAGCCCTCAATTTCAATATTGCCTTATTTAACGAAAAATTAGCCCTGATTGATTGGCAGATTACCAACAAACAGCGATCGCCCGAAGTGTTAATTGTTGGTAGCTCCAGAGCCTTGAGAGGTATAGAACCCACCACTTTAGAAAAATCCTTAGTCGCCAAAGGTTACAAAGGGCTTGGCGTATTTAATCTTGGTATCGATGGCGCAACCGCCAAGGTTGTTGACATTCAAATTACTCAAATTTTATCCAAACCCCAACTACCACGCATGATTATTTGGGCGGATGGTTTAAGAGCCTTTAACAGTGTTCGCAGCGACCTCACCTATGACGAAATCACCGCCTCCACAGGCTACAAGCAACTGCAAGAATCTCTCAAAGGGATTAATCCAGCCTTAGCCACAAGTCCTAATCCGTCTTCAAAATCAACCAGTTTGCTCTCCGTTTCCTTAACTCAGGCGATCGATTTACTGTTTACCACCGCTTCCAAACGCCAAGAAATTCGTACTTCTCTCGTTAAAAGTTTTGACCGTAATACTCACATGCTTAGCAACAGCGAAGCCCTAATCGCGGCTACGTTGCCTAACACGGTTACGGCGCTCGATCGCAAAGGTTTTGTCGCCTTTGATGTGATCTTCGATCCCAAAACCTATTTTCAAAAATTTCCACAGGTTTCTGGAGACTATGATCTCGATTATCGAAACTTCGACACCAATGGCTCACAGTTTGATGCTTTTGCGAATGTGGTCAACTTTTGCCGTAGTAATAATATTGAACTCGTGGTGATAAATATGCCTTTACATACCACTTATCTCGATATCATCCGATCCCGTTACGAAGCCACGTTTAATCGGCGGATGGAAGAACTCGCTCGGCGGGAAAATTTTATCTATCTCGATCTAACTCAAACAATTTCCAATCAAGCTGAACTCTTTTCCGATCCTAGTCATTTAAATAAACAAGGAGCGATCGCGATCGCCCAGATGTTAGCTGAAAATCCTAGAGTTCGCTGGAAGTCTCTGAAACCATAAGCTTAGTGGAGTCTCCGTCACCAAAGCCCAAAACAGCGTATTTGTGCTTTGGTATTGTTTGGTTGGCTCAATAGACATTTCGGTGAGGTCAAACATGATGAGGGATCTGCGATTTAATTCTGCGATTTAATAATGTACCAAATACAAAACCAGAATTGGTGGGGCGGCGACTTCACCGCCCAAATCCTCTAAAATCTCGAATATTACTTTATTTATTCGCTAGTCTCTAAACGGCTTAAGGATTTTAAGTTAAACCAACTCCCCTAAATACCTATTGAGCCTTAATTTAAACTTAAAACTTACAAAAAAAAATTGCGAAGCAAATTTTTTTGTAAGTTTATTAAATTTTATATTAAATTTTATTCGTTGTCATCTGTACCGACTTGACGTAGATGAATATGTTTGCGTCCGAGGCGGATTTCTAACTCATCGCCAGCTTGTAGCCCCATGAGTTGTGTGTATGCTGAGCCGATTAATAGGTTGCCATTTTTTTGAACACTGACGCGATAACTGGCGCTGCGTCCACCCTTGCCAGTACCTTTGGCTTCAAGCTCAACCCCATCAGCAGCCATCAAAGCATTATAAAACTTCATCAGGTTGACGCGAGCTTGATTGTTTTTGGTAACGGTTGCATAGCCACAAGCTTTAGCTTTTTCTTCTTTTGATAGATGTTCCAGTTCTTTAACTTTTTCTAACAGTGCATCCCCAGAGAGTTGAACTGGTGGTTTAATTTTTGCCATTTGTTTCTAACAGTTTTATATCTAATAATTGTATTTTAGTATCTAAGATAATTAGACTATTCGTCAAATTTCTTAACTAATTTTATTTGCTTTAAACTAATTTTACAACTATTTTCACTTATTGGCTCTTTTGAGTTTCAGGGAATTAATGTATAACAAGTAAGTAAGCTTAATTAAATATAAAATCCTAAAACCAGAACCGAAACCCATGCGCCACAGGTTTCGGTTCTAGTTTTATATTTAGTTGCGCCTAGCTACTTACGCAGAATGGGAAATTCAAACAAAATCGCCCAATACTGATTCGAGACTTATCAGTATTGGGCAAAATAGTTTATTTAAATACGCCACATCGTCAATTTTATTGTCAGCATTGTCAAAAACATTTTACGGAAAGATTACCCTTTGTAGATTGGGAAAGACGATACACGCAAAGGTATGAAGAGTATGTCTATCAACGAGTGTAAAGTGCGAGTGTTGAGCAGGTAAGTCGAGATAAATGTTTGAGTTGGGATCAAGTGCAAGGGATTTTTAATTACCAATTTTCTTAAAAAAAAGGATAATTGCATCGGGAGCATCTCAGTTGTGCAATGAGTAGAAATATTCAAGCAAAAACAAGATTGAGATAAGCACAGCGATGCTTGAGAGATATTATTGCGATTCCACTGAGCGCCTGATACTCCCTTCCCAGTGTAGAATTACACACAAAAGCGAGGATAATTGATGAACAGGGCAGAGCAATTAAAAGCAATAAGCTTTGACACAGAAGAATGGGAAAAATTATTTTACAAATATCAGCAGGAATATATGAGAAAACG
>JANODY010000013.1:0-102228 GCA_031412945.1 Cyanobacteria bacterium SOY_65_metabat_81 | reverse complement strand
GCTCAGCCATCAGTCCACGCTGGCTGAGCGAAGTCGAAGCCTGTTTCAACTCATTTCGGATTGCTATATCTCATAAATGTATTAGGCTTCTATGAGAAACCCTAAATCATTTATGAGAAAAATAGGGCTTCGACTTCGCTCAGCCAGCGTATGTAGCAATCCGAAATCATTTGTGGCTTCGACTTCGCTCAGCCATCAGTCCACGCTGGCTGAGCGAAGTCGAAGCCTGTTTCAACTCATTTCGGATTGCTATATCTCACAACTCATTGAGGCTTCTATGAGAAACCCTAATACAGGGGGACTGCGCCAGCCCTATAAAAATGTCAATCTGAGCGTAAAGTGCTGTAAATGCCTAAAGTCTGAATCGCTAATTCAAGGATGAAATGCAAAATAAACGAGCTATCGTGTTAGGAATCTCTGGAGCATCAGGCATGATTTATGCTGTGCGATCGCTCAAATTTTTGTTAAACAATAATTACAATGTGGATGTCGTGGCTTCTAAGGCGGCGATGATGGTTTGGCAATCGGAAAATAATATTGCGATACCGAGTAATTTGCGATCGCAAGAACAATTTTGGCGCGATCGCAGTGAAGCTCAAGACGGTAAATTGGTTTGTCATCAATGGGGCGATGTGGGTGCAACCATTGCTAGCGGCTCATTTCGGACATTAGGAATGTTGGTTATTCCTTGTAGCATGGCGACCGTAGCAAAAATCGCCCATGGACTAAGCTCTGATTTATTAGAACGTGCGGCTGATGTCCATCTCAAAGAAGGTCGGCGCTTAGTGATCGTCCCACGCGAAACGCCTTTTAGCTTGATTCACCTGCGTAATCTCACCACCCTTGCTGAAGCTGGGGCGCGAATTGTCCCCGCGATTCCTGCTTGGTATCATCATCCGCAGACAATTGAAGATTTAGTAGATTTTGTGATCGCCAGAGCGCTCGATCAACTAGATATCGATGCTGATCTGATTCAGCGTTGGCAAGGTCGCACCCCTACTAATATTTCCGAAGGAGACACAGATACATGACGCGATTTTCTCAAAATCCAAATTCTTTTGCCAAAAGATCTTCAGGAGCTATTTCCATAGTTCAATTGGTCATCTTTTTGCTGAGCATTACCCTATTGGCGGCTATCTTCATCCAAAATTTACAGCCTGCAATTACCATTATTTTCTTCGGTCAAAAGACCATACCAATCCCTTTAAGTGTAGCCATGTTGGTGGCTTTTGGAATTGGTGGATTGCTAGCCTTTGTCTTTAATGCGATCGCCACTTGGCAACAAAATCTAGCTATTCGTCGAGCTATAGTTTCTGCTGGTGACGATCGGGTAAGGGCTAAGCCTGAGAGCTATAAAAATGGATCAGATAATGATCAAGAGGATGGCGATCAAGAATATGACGAAGATGATCTAGATGATTGGGATGAAGATGAGGATAATTTGAGTGAAGAAGATCCTGATACCGTCCCCTATGGCGATCGCCCAAATCTGAAATATAAAAACTCAGCTAAATCCGATCAATCCAAACGCGATCGCCCTCCCCTTGAAGCCAAATATGTGGATTAATTGCAAAAAAGCTTAAAAAAAAGACGGCGCATCGCGCCGCCTTTTTTTTAATGATTACATGAAATCACGGGGATCGGTGACATGTCCTGTCAAAGCAGACGCGGCGGCGGTATATGGCGAAGCTAGATAAATTTGAGCTTGCTTATTACCCATCCGACCGGGGAAATTGCGATTTGTGGTGGAGACACAAACTTCAGCTTGATTGATCCGCCCAAAGGTATCTTGAGGACCGCCCAAACAACCAGCACAAGAAGGCGATGCTGGCTCAATGCAACCCGCTTGTAAGAAAATTTCTGAAAGCGTCAAGCCGTCGATTTTCAAACTAAATAGATCGTTATAAACTTTCTGGGTTGCAGGTACGAGATAGGTGGGAACCTTAACCTGATTGCCTTTAATCAACTTGGCGGCATTATAGAAGTCTTCAGTTTTGCCACCCGTGCAGGAGCCGATGTACACGCGATCGATCTGCACATCTTGGACTTCGCGAACGAGAGCGCGATTGTCGGGAGAATGGGGCTTAGCGACTACAGGTTCTAGCTTAGAGACATCGTAATGCTTGACGTAATAATACTCAGCGTCATCATCGGCATAGAGCGACTCAAAGGGCTTATCGGTACGCGATCGCACATAGTCAAAAGTAGTTTGGTCGGGCGCAATCACTGCATTTTTACCACCCGCCTCGATCGCCATATTACAAAGCGTCATCCGCTCTTCCATGGTCATTTTGGCGATCGCCTCACCACCAATTTGTAAAGAGCGATAGTTTGCGCCACTGACGCTAATATCGCCAATTACCTGCAAAATTAAATCTTTAGCCAACAAATAAGGCGGCATTTCACCATCAAACACAAACTTCATCGAAGCAGGGACTTTTAGCAATAATTTGCCTGTTCCCATCACAAAAGCCGCGTCGGTGTTGCCAATCCCTGTGGCAAATTGACCAAATGCACCCGCATTGCAAGTATGCGAATCAGTCCCAAATAGCACCTCACCCGGTCTGGTGTGACCTTCTTGAGCAAGGGCAATATGACAAACACCTTTATAATCTGGATTAGCTTTAAAATCTGAAAGATCGGTGATGTCGTAAAAATATTTAATGTCTTGCTCTTTAGCAAAGTCGCGCAAAATGTCGATATTGCGATTAGCGCGAGCATCTTTAGTGAAAATGTAATGATCAGGAATTAAAACAATTTTCTCTTTGTCCCAAACCTTCGCGTCCTGACCAAATTCACGCTTAAACACCCCAATTGTGCCGGGTCCACAGACATCATGGGTCATTAGCAGGTCAGCATTCACCCAAATATTTTCGCCGGGGCTAACGTGGCTTTTGCCTGACGCTTTTGCCAAAATCTTTTCGGTGAGTGTCATTCCCATAGTTGTGATGTCCTTGTTTAGATCTTGTGTAGATGTTGATTCCTACTTGTTTTGCTTATTTTTGCAAGTAATTGGGCTTAATTAATAGCAAGCCCAATTTTGTATAAACACTTACATCAAATTATAGTCTGAGAGTTGAGGAACGAGATTATCTATTTCAGAGATTATTAACTGAACCACGAAAAGTCGATAGACTGAGAAACGCTATATTAAAGGATGCAACATTAATTTTAACAAGATGCAGCCAACCCAATTGCCACCGAGCATCACGAACTCTCAAAAAGTATGTGTCATTGCCCCTAGTGGTGCATTGAGAGAATGGGAACGCTTTGAGCAAGGGCTAGAAATATGGCGCGATCGCGGTTATGAACTGACAATTCCTGATGATCTGAGTCAACCTTGGGGCTATCTGGCCGGAACCGATCGCCAGCGTTGTCAGCAGTTTGTAGCCGCGTGGAACGATCCTGAATGTGTGGCGATCGCCTGTGCGCGGGGTGGTTATGGCTCAATGCGCTTACTAGAAAAACTAGATTGGCAACAACTAAGCGATCGCCCTAAATGGTTAATCGGCTTTTCTGATATCACGGCTCTACTCTGGGGTCTGGCTAAGCATAAACGAATTGGCGGACTACATGCGCCAGTGATCACCACCTTGGCTAATGAACCCCCGCGATCGCAAGATCAGTTATTTGATTGGCTCGAAGGCAAGATCAATTCAATTACGCTCTCAGGTGCAGGCTTGGGCAGTGGCAAGGCTAGCGGTGTGCTGTTACCCGCTAATTTAACCCTTGCGACTCACATCATTGGCACGGATATTTGTCCTGATCTGGACAATGTGATTTTAGCGATCGAAGATGTTGCAGAACCACCTTACAAAGTTGATCGGATGCTGACGCACTGGCGATGGTCAGGACATTTACAAAAAATTAAAGGCGTGGCGATCGGTCGCTTTAGTCAGGCTGAAATATCTGTTCCCAGTTTGTCAATGGAAGAAGTATGGCGCGATCGCCTAAGTGATTTAGGAATTCCCATTGTGATGCACTTACCCTTTGGACATGATGGTGAAAATGCGCCATTACCCGTTGGCTGCATCGCCGAAATTGATGCAGACAATGGCACTCTATCTTATTATGGCGATCGCCACAAAAAAGACTAAAAACACCCACTCTACGATAAGAGAACTCCAAGGAAAAAGCTACTTAGTCACTCATCTTACGCAGAGCGAAGATCTGCCCTCATCCCCTTCTCCCAGAGCGGGAGAAGGGGAGCAAGAGTCGGTTTTGAATTTTTCTTGTTCCCCTCTCCCACCTTGGGAGAGGGGCTAGGGGTGAGGGTCTTAGAAACTTCTGCGTAACATGAGTTAGTCAAAACCATTAAAACAGGTTAATCTTATAAAGTCGGCTTTACCTGATTTTAACTTTTATCCCGAAAAACTATTTTTGGGTGGCAATTTAATTTTATGAATTTCCCTTCACAGATTGCAACATTTCTTTATAAAAGCCTACAAAAAAGCTTCACAGAAAAAATTCCCATGAAGCTTTTTCTCCAACTTTTACTGCTTGCAGCTCTAGGGTATTTAGGAAACTATCTGCGATTGCCATTGTTTTTTGGGGTTGACTTTCTATTTGGTAGCATTTTTGGTTTGCTCGCCACTTATCTATATGGAATCAGGATAGGCGTGTCGGTATCGGCGATCGCCAGTGTGCATACATATATTTTATGGGGACAGCCATATGCCGCAGTTTTATTGATTTTAGAATCTCTATGGGTTGGGCTGGTAGTAAATCGAAGGAACAAAGAAAAGCGATCGCCGAATATGGTCTTATTAGTGCTGACCTATTGGCTATGTTTGGGCGCTCCATTATGTTTTATTTTTTATTATTTCTTTCTGAAATTTGGAATTAGTTCCGTTATTTTAGTTACCCTAAAACAAGTAATTAATGGCGCATTTAATGCCCTGATCGCTAGTTTATGTCTAGACTACTTACCATTGAGATCATGGTTTCAGCAAAAACAAAGCGATCGCGATCATTTGACTATTCAGCAAGTATTATTTAACTTGCTAGTTGCCTTTGTCTTTTTTCCTGTGCTGACTGTTGCCATATTGACAGGTTATCAATCGATACACAATATTGAGCATGAAATTAATAACAATTTGGCTTCAAGCACGGCGGCTCTATCTCTTGATCTAAAAATTTGGAATCGCGATAATTTACGCACCTTACAAGAATTAGCAACTTTAGCTTCTGACGATAAAAATGTTGAGCGTTTGCAATTTGCGACCACAACCTTAGTTAAAGTCACACCTTCATTTCTAAGTATTTATACGACCGACACTCAAGGCAATATCTTATCCGCATTTCCTGATATTCCCGACACAGATAAATCTAGTCTAAATAAGTATGTTGCCAATGAAGAAATCTTTTCAAAAGTTCGTGATGAATTAGATATAGCTTTTAGCGATATTCACCTTGATGAAAGGGTATTAGCTTTCAGTGTTGATATAGCTCTACCAATTCTCAAAAATAATCGCTTTAATGGGCTGGTGATTGGTTCATTGGATATCAGTCAGCTTAAAGACTTTTTAAAAGAGGAATCAGTAACATGGAAAATTGAAGCATTTTTAATCGATCGCCAGAAAAAAATAATTTCTACTAGTTCTCCAAATTTAGTAGTTGGACAGATTTTTGATTTGCAACAAAGTGCTGAAATTCGCAATTTCAGACCAGAGCAAATCCAGTGGATTCCCAAAATTAAAGGGATCTCACTAATGTCCCGTTGGCGCAAATCTTATTATGTGCAGCAATTGGCGATCGGTGAGAAAAACCCTTGGACTATGGTGGTGCGGCTATCGCCAGTTCCTTTTATTGATGCTCTTGAAAATCTGTATATTTACATTTTGGCGATCGTCTTAGCCATCGTTTTGTTAGCCACAATGGCGGCAAATGCGCTTAGTCGTCGCTTGGTCAAGCCCATCTTTAAACTATTGCGACTGACCACCGATCTACGCCAAAATTTTTCGGCTGAGTCAGATTTTGTATGGCAATCAAACAGCTTTGCTGAAATTGATACCCTCGGCTATAACTTTCAAATCATGGCGATCGCCTTACGCGAGAAGTTTCAAGAAATTTATCAAGCTAATCTCCATCTTGAAGAAAAAGTGCAAGCTCGCAGTGCGGAACTGCTCAAAAGTGAGCAGCGCTGGCAACTTGCCATTCAAGCCGCCGATGATGGGATTTGGGACTGGAATCTGGAAACAGATAAAACTTTTAGATCCGATCGCTGGTTTACGATGTTAGGCTTTGACGGAGACTCTGATAACCAAAGACCTATCGATTGGCTAGACTTGATTCACGCTGACGATCGCGATCGCGTCTTACAGGCTAAAGACAATTACTTAGCTCATAAAACAGCGATTTGCATATGCGAATATCGGATGCGCTGCCGAGATGGCAGCTATAAATGGTTGCTCACCCATGCCATCGCTTTGTGGAATGATCAAGGTATGCCAACGCGGATGATTGGTGCAAACAACGATATTACCGATCGCAAATTAGCGATCGAGACTCTCCAAAAAAGAGAAACTTATCTAGCGATGCTGGTCGATATCCAGCATTATCTACTTGCTGAAAGTAACAGCAGTGAAGACTATGCGAATATTTTAGAGATACTCGGTAAAGCTTCTGATTTTTCAAGTGTTAAACTTTTTGTCTGCGATCGGGACGACGATATTCTTACCTGTAAAATCTATGGCGCTTGGCTTTCGTCAAAGATAGATCAACAAATAAATCAGCAAGTAGAATCTATAGAGATAGAACTCGCTCAAAATCTTATTGATTCATCATGGCTAGAGCGACTTACAAATAATGAGATTATTAATGAGTCATTGTCCTCAAGCTCTAAATTAGACAGAGAGATTTTGATGTCTAGAGGACTTTGCTCAGTTTTAGTCATGCCCATAATGGTTAATGACGATCTCTGGGGATTTTTGAGCTTTGATGATTATGTTTGCGATCTCTTGCGCGATTATAATGAAATCAGTTTATTAACCATTGCCGTATCTTCTTTAGTTATCCATCTAGAGCGTCAACAAGCCAAAATGGAAATGTTGCAAGCGATGGAATCTGCCCAAGCCGCCAACCACGCTAAGAGCGAATTTCTTGCCACAATGAGCCATGAAATTCGGACTCCGATGAATGCGGTAATGGGCTTTACCAGTTTGCTGCTGGACACTCTTCTTGATGATGAACAACAAGAATTTGTGGAGATCATTAGGACAAGTGGCGATAACTTACTGATGATTATTAACGATATTCTTGACTTCTCCAAAATTGAGTCAGGGCGCTTTAGTTTAGACATGCACCCCTTTAATCTACGGCATTGCATTGAAGAATGTCTCGATCTTTTGAGTTCCAATGCCTCATTTAAAAAGATAGAACTTGCTTACTGCATGACTGCGGAAGTTGATGAATGGATTGTCAGCGACATCACCCGTCTGCGTCAAATCTTAATTAATCTATTAGGTAATGCCATCAAATTTACGTCAAAAGGTACTGTCTCTTTACGGGTATCAGCAATAAAAAATGCTGTACCAAATTTTGTCGCCACCGAAAGCCTTAGTGAAAAAAGTCCCAGTGAAAAAAGCTCTAGTGAAACATCATATCAACTATTATTTGAGGTCAAAGATACTGGCATCGGCATTCCTCAAAATCGTTACGATCGCCTCTTTAAACCCTTTAGCCAAGTAGACTCTTCGACAACTCGCAACTATGGTGGCACGGGGCTGGGACTGGCGATCGCCAATCGCCTATCCGAACTCATGGGTGGTGAGATGTCGGTTGAGAGTGAAGTTGGAGTTGGTTCTACCTTCTCATTTACGATCGCCACGACCACCGCCGAACTAGAACTAGATTCGCCCAAACACGAACAAAGTTTTGCAGGGCAACGACTACTTATTGTCGAAGATAATGATATCAATCGCGAAGAATTAATGATAGTTGGGCAAGACTTGAACATGAAAGTCATGGCTACAAACCTTAGCGAACAGGCGATCGCTTGGTTGAGAGAAGGAAACCAATTTGACTTAGCTATTGTTGATGCGTATATGCCCTTCACCAATGATGAGAATGCGCTCGAAACTGCCGATGACATCAGCACATTAATCCGATTGCAAGCTAAGACCTTGCCAATGATCGTGCTAACAAGTTCTCATAAAGATTCTAATGAAGTCTGTAGCATTATCGATGATCAGATCACAACTTATCTAAATAAACCAACTAAGCGATCGCATTTATGTAGTGCCATTTATAAGCTTTGTGGCAATCAATATCAAAGTCAAATGCAGAGCAAACCCAAAGATAGTTCTCTCTTCGACCTAAGTTTTGCGGTCAATTTCCCTTTAAAGATTTTGCTAGCCGAAGATAATGTCGTTAATCAAAAAGTCGCCATCCGTTATCTCAATCGCCTAGGTTATCGTCCCGATGTGGCGGCTAATGGTTTAGAAGTAATCTCTTTAATGCAGAATAAAACCTATGATGTGATTTTGATGGATGTGCATATGCCAGAGCTGGATGGCATCGAGACGACTAAAAGAATCATTTTAGAATTTCCCCAAAAACCTTGGATTATTGCGGTAACTGCCAATGCCTTACAAGGCGATCGCGAGATTTGTCTGCAAGCAGGAATGCAAGATTATGTAAGCAAACCACTCAAAGTTCAAGAGTTAATCGCAGCCCTAGAAACAGCATATACAACTATACACAAAAAACCTCACAATCATTAAGTATTAGATCCGCATATTACGGTTCGTATCTTCGCTGATGTCATCAGCCAATATGTATGTTAAGCTCTATGTCGAAAGTCATAGAAAAGACTTGATTAATCTTAGATAAAACCTAAGCGACTAGATCTTTAGAATTCATATTCGATTTACATTCACATGACACAAATGAGAGGTAACGCGGTGACCAGTAACAAATTTGCAACGCTTCAACAAAGTTATTTGCAGGGCGATCTGAGTGATTATGTCACCCACTTACAGTTACACATGGCTCTCCAAGCTCGAAATCTCGTCCCAAATTTGAGTAGCGATCGCAATCCAGATAGCCGTAGCAGGATGCTATCTAGCACTCAAGCCGATTTCGAGAGACTAGCCTCTCGCCTATAATTTAACTAAAAATAAAAAAAAGCGCAACGCGCTTTTTTTTTGCAAAACATAAAACCCATAAATATAGAGCCGTGCCGCTTTATTTTATGGGTTTTGTGTTTTAAGCTCTTTGGGTAGTACCACGATTTATTCGCGTCCCCCGTGATTTATCGCAATAAGATCGTAGGGGCGGAGCATTTGCGCCACAATTTTAAAACTCATCACAGAAGTTCTGATCCGCAAATGCTCCGCCCTCTTTATTTTTACAGACAATTTGTCCCTGCGTTGGCAGATCTTGGGTCGAGCATTCCCAAAATAAGATTATCTGAAAATTTATAGATTGTGGCGGGAATGCTCGACCCCTACAGTTCTACTCCCTTTCCATTGAAAAAATAGATGTTGCGGCGCGAAGCGCCTCCCTAAACTTATATATAATTAAGAGTAGGTCAAGAATATTGAGGTGTCATGCAAGCTGAGACGTTAGAACTGTTGGAATGGAATCGTTTATGTCAGCATTTATCAACATTTACAACGACAAAGCTGGGGGCGATCGCGGCGGTGCATTTGCCGATCCCCGATCGCTATGAAGGTACTTTAGATCTGCTAACTCAAACCAAAGAAGCTTACGGGCTAGAAGAACGTAACGCAGGTGTCTCCCTAGACGGGATTCAAAATATTACTGAGGCTGTATTTCGGGCGGAAAAACATGGGGTCTTGTCGCCATCAGAGCTTTGGGCGATCGCCACAACTTTGGCGGGGGCGCGAAATCTCCGCCGTCAGCTAGATAATGCCGACCACTGCCCCAATTTACAAATATTAGCCAGCGAGTTACGGACTTATCCTGATGTCGAACAAGAAATTTATCGCTGTATTGATGAAGGCGGAAATGTGCTGGATCGGGCTTCGGTGCGGTTAGGAGAAATCAGACATGAGCTAACCTCTGTGCGTGATCAGATTTTGACTAAGCTGCAAAATATCATGCAGCGTAATGCCAGTTCGATCCAAGAGCAGATTATTACTCAACGCAGCGATCGCTATGTATTAGCCGTCAAATCACCCCAACGCGATCGCGTGCCGGGCGTAATCCACGATACTTCTAGCACAGGCATGACCGTATTTGTCGAGCCGAACTCGGTGGTGCAGTCCAATAATCGCTTGCGCCAATTGTTGAAATTAGAGCAGGTTCAAATCGAGATTATTTTGGCGGCGCTCAGTGTCAAGGTGACGGCGATCGCCGAAGATTTGCAAAGATTATTAATTATTGTTACCAAGATTGACTTAGCCGTAGCGCGGGCGCGTTATGCCTACTGGCTCAGCGCCAATCCACCGCATTTTGTCGAAAATGAGGCGATCGTGTTGCGCCAATTACGTCACCCCTTGCTAGTTTGGCAACAACAAAACGAAGAAGGTCGGGAGGTTGTGCCTGTCGATGTGTTGGTTTCTCCGCAAATTTCGGTAGTCGTGATCACAGGACCGAACACAGGCGGCAAAACTGCTACCTTAAAGACTTTTGGCTTAGCCGCACTGATGGCAAAAGCAGGGATGTATATTCCTGCGCGAGAACCTGTAGAAATGCCTTGGTTTGATTTAGTTTTGGCTGATATTGGTGATGAGCAATCGTTACAACAAAATCTATCGACTTTTTCAGGGCATATCCGCCGCATCGGTCGGATTTTAGATGCTCTTTCCGATAAATCTTTAGTGCTATTAGATGAAGTTGGCGCGGGGACTGACCCCTCCGAAGGCAGCGCCATCGCCACGGCTTTATTAGAATATCTGGGCGATCGCACATGTTTAACCATCGCCACCACCCACTTCGGCGAACTCAAAGCCCTAAAATATCAAAATCCTAAATTTGAAAATGCCTCTGTAGAATTCGATGATGCCTCCCTCGCGCCCACCTATCGGCTGCTTTGGGGCATTCCCGGACGCTCTAATGCGCTGGCGATCGCGGGGCGTTTAGGTTTATCACCCGAAATTATCGAAGCGGCCCAAGTGCGGGTGGGCATCGGCTCAACGGAAATGAATGACGTGATCGCCGAACTTGAAGCCCAACGCCGCGACCAAACCCACAAAACCGAAGCCGCCGCCCATCTATTAGCCGAAACTGAAAAATTGCATCGTGAAATTTTAGATCGCGCTGAAAAAATGCGATCGCAAGCTAAAGAATTGCGCGATCGCCAAGAAAAAGAGGTTAATGCGGCGATCGCCCAAGCCCAAAAAGAAGTTGGTCGAGTGATCCGCAAATTGCAAAAAGGCGAACAACTAGGTGAACAAGTGGCGGCGGATGTCCAACGCACCGAGCAGAGAATCGACGAATTAACCAAACGTCATGTCCCGATTGTCCCTGAAATCAAAGTTCAACCTGCCCTAAAAATAGGCGATCGGGTTCGCATTCCCAAATTTGGCAAAATCGCTCAAGTGCTGACATTGCCTAATAGTTCGGGTGAATTTTCAGTACGGCTAGGCACGATGAAGCTATCAATTAATCTCACCGACACCGAACCAATTTGACATTCTCAGCGAGTCCACTTAACTTAGGATCTTTACCTAACGTGAACCGAAAGTTTGCCCTCCTCCCAAAGCAGGAACAGGGGAGCAAGATAAGTTCATGCAAGCCTTTTATGGTTTCCCTATCACTCCTTGTCTAGGGGTGAGGGTGTTGGGAACTTCTGTGTAAAGTGAATAATTTAGAACAATCTTGAAGTTAAGAGTAATAGCAATAAGCCTAACAGAACTAAAATAGAACTGCCAATATTATTCCAAAATTGATGGTGGCTGGTCAGAGAAGCTCTCTGTTTAGGGCGATCTTCGGCGATCGGCTGTAATGTCGATAGATCGATGATGGGGAACTTACCCCGCCGAAACCAACCTGTGGCAATGACCGAGCGATCGCACAACATTTCCAGATTTTTAATCGTATCAGCAGGATCGATAATCCATTGACGGAAGTTGGGAATGTAGTTGAGAAAGGCTAAGCCGCCTTGATCTTCTAGACGCACTGCATAGCCAAGATAAAACTCATCAGTGCCGTAGCCAAGAATTTCTCCAGGGATCTGCACAGGAACACCTTGAACATAACTGGCGTAGGGGTCGATCAACAAGCTCACCAAATCAGTGTCCGCCACGCGGCGAAAGTCAGGATAGCGCAGACTGCCTTGGAGCATAAAACCTAAGCCCAAACCAATCATCGATAAGCTTGGCAATAGCCATCGGTTAAATAGTTCGGATAACAGCATGGCGGCGATCGCCCCGATCAGCACTCCAACAACTGGCGAAATTTGGATTAATAGATCGCGCCCAAAGTTTTGATATAACAGCTTTTTATTGAGTTTCTTCTCTTCTTTTAACAATTCCGCAAAATCATATTCGGTCAATAGCCCTAATTGCTTTGAATATCTAGATAGAAGTCTTAATCGCGTCGCCACTAATGGATGTGTAGAATGAATCTCTAGCCAATGTCGCCAAGGATTAAATAGTTCCCATAGAAATACTCGATAGGGATTTTGATCGGTTTGTCCTGAATGAGCGATTTTCATGGCTAGCCCGATCGCCGTCATGGTGTGGCGATCGCAAATCCCCAAGGCTCTAGTAGATTCTAATAAGCGATTAGTGGGCATGGCCGGCTGATTGTAGGGCAGCATTTGTCGCGCCATTTTGGGTAGCGCCCTTGCCAGCGCGTTAGGATTACCCGTGATCTCTGAGGCAAAGCGATCGCTGACGATCGTACTCACATGTGATAGCCACACCAATAAATAGTTACTGAGAGCATAGAGAACATTAGCAAAAGTTGCCGCGACTTGCCAAATTTGCTTGGCACTTTTGGCGCGATAACTTTGGCGGCTGAGTAACACATAAAGATAATAGAAAACCTGCACAGGCGCGGAAATAAAGGTTAAAACTGCAAAACTTTTATTCCGAATCCGTCCTAGTTGATAGGCAAAAACCGCCGCAATTTCATCATCATCGAGACATTCAAATAAGCCGCGACTGACCACAATTCGGGTGGAATTAGAGATTACGCCATAGTTAAAAATTACGGGCGCATCGTCTTCAATCCATCCCAATCGCGGCACAAATATATTGTACTTTTCGCAAAAGTTTTCAATGATTTCCACCGCTTCAGGACTTTTTAGATCCAAGTCAGCCAGCGTAATCCATTGAATGCGGTGATATTGTTTTTGGGTAATGTCAATAATCCAAGGCGACATAAAAAATAGCAAAGTGCTGAAGACTCCAACCACGATCGCCACAGCTCTAAACCAAAAATCTGAAAAGTATGGCGTAAAAATTAGCGAGATGCCATAGCCCAATAGAAATTGCAGCCCAACAAAAGCGGCGATCGTCAATACGATCGCCGCGATCAGCAAATATTTATATCGAGATGGTAGATTTAAAGTAACGTTTTTTTTGCGATAACGACGCGGATCGGACTTGATCACCTCGGCGACATCTTCATTGCGCTTGATCCGATCATCGGCGGGCGCATCAAGCAGAATCCGAAGTGTAATCAAAGATTTTTGCGCCCAAATCTGTAACTGCGGATCGGTAGAATCGGCTAAATTTTCACAAATAGCGATCGCTTTATCCGCCCGACCTATTTTTTTATAGGCTGAAACTAGCCAAATTTGAGCTTGCACATAATCTTTAGATATTGGGTCGTCATGCTGTTGACTATATTCAGTCAACAGCGCGATCGCTTCGGTGTAATGTTTCCGCAGCAAGGCTGCTTTGCCAGCTTTTAGTGACATCGTTATCGCCTCAATCTCGCAACGTTAAAAGCTATTTTGACATTTTTTTGACTTTTTTTTGACATGTTCCGCCCACGATCGCCTAATGTTACAGCAATTACCGATCAAATACACCAAGAGCTTCTACCCTGATCGACTGACAAAAGTGTTTGAAATCCTTGTCAGGCAAGATGCCTGACCTACGAATATAAAATCCTTGTAGCGCGGGCATCCTGCCCGCTTTTTGGGGAGATTTGTCAGTCAATCAGGCTTCTACCTGTAACACAACTTGTCATTTATATTGTTGATATAGCACTCCTAAATCAGTTATAAGAAAAATAGGGCTTCGACTTCGCTCAGCCAAAGACATACGCTGGCTAATTCGCTCAGCCAACGATATACGCTGGCTGAGCGAAGCCTCTCACAACTCATTTAGGATCGCTATAGTGGTTAAAATCTGCAAACTAACGGTACAACAAATCAGTTTCTACTATTACTGAAGAGAGCTATCAAGAAAAGATGACCGATAGTAACGTTGCTGTCAATAAACATCAAGAGATAACCTATTGTTATCAAGGTGTTTGTCCTAATACTGGAGAAATTTTGCAGTTGCCCAGAACCGTTGAATCTGAGGCGATCGCCAGATCTTTGATGAAAGAACTTGAGCATAGCGCCCATGATCATCAAGAGCAAATTGAAGGCAAAATGTATGGCATTTTGTTAGCTACATCCGCAACGGGGCAGATAGAAATTCTCAAAGCTTTTTCGGGCTTGCTGAATGGCGCAAGTCACATAGAGGGATGGGTTTTGCCGATCGCGGGTCGAGAAAAAGTGGCGATGCAAGAGTCAATAACATTGGCTCAATTAGCCGCCATTAAGCAAGAATTAATTGAGTTAAGCCAAATTCCTGAGCGTTGGCAATATGCAACCCGATCGCCAGAATTTGCATCCCAGTTTCAAGCTCTTCGCGATCGCCATCAAATTTCTAAGCAAGCGCGGCATGTTAAGCGATCGCAGTTATTGCTTGACTCAGATCTTGCTAACCCAGATCTTGTTAAACCAGAGCATTTCGCGATCGCCTTGCAAAATTTAGATCGAGAAAGCCGACTTGAAAAAATGGCAAGGCGTGACTTTAAATGTGAACGTGAACAAGTTCTACAGCCATTAAAAGAGGCGATCGCTAATGCTGATCAACGCATGAGCATTCTCAAACGACAGCGCCGCGAACTGTCGCGTACTTTGCAGACACAGATGCATGAGGCCTATGTAATCACAAATTTTGCGGGAGAGACGCGATCGCTGCGCCAAGTGATTACCGAAGGCGCGATGCCAACGGGGATGGGCGATTGTTGCGCTCCGAAGTTATTGCATTATGCGGCAACTCATGATCTTACGCCTTTAGCCATGGCAGAATTTTGGTGGGGTAGTCCATCGCCTGATGGTTACAAAGTTCAAGGCGAGTTTTATGGTGCTTGTGTGGAGCGTTGTCAGCCATTGATGGGTTTTTTGTTGTCGGGGCGGAGATCCCCCCCAGCCCCCCTTAAAAAAGGGGGAGAAGAAAAACAAGTCCCTCTTTTTAAGGGGGGAGAAGAAAAACAAGTCCCTCTTTTTAAGGGGAGAGAAGACAAACAAGTCCCCCTTGTTAAGGGGAGAGAAGACAAACAAGTCCCCCTTGTTAAGGGGGATTTAGGGGGATCTCTTCTTTCAATTATTTATGAAGATGAGTACCTAATCGCGATCGCCAAACCCGCAGGACTTCTATCTGTACCTGGGCGATATTTAGATACTCAAGATAGTGTGCTTAGTCGATTGCGTCTAAATAAAAATTTAGCGGTCTATCCAGTGCATCGACTCGATCGTCAGACTTCGGGAGTGTTACTATTTGCTCGCGATCTTGACTCACTGCGTCATCTTCATAAACAATTTCAAAATAGACAAATCCATAAGATTTATGAAGCGTTGCTATCAGGCAAGATAGAAGGCGATCGCGGGATAATCGATTTGCCACTGTGGGGAAATCCTGAAAACCGTCCCTATCAACAAGTTGACTTTCAACATGGCAAACCTAGTGTGACTCAGTTTCAATTACTAGGGCGTGAAGGAAAACATTCAAGAATCGAATTTATTCCCTTAACGGGACGCACGCATCAATTGCGAGTTCATGCTGCCGATGCGCGAGGTTTGGGAATGCCGATTTTAGGCGATCGCCTCTATGGTTGTCATCAAGCGACTAGTCGCTTACATCTTCATGCTCGCGAGTTATGTTTTGCCCATCCGCGATCGTCAGAAATGATTCATTTACAAATACCAGTTCCTTTTTAATTTTAAACCAAGTATTTCTCACGGTCTAACACATCCGCGATCGCGTAGGGACAGACATTTGTAAAAAGTTCGAGCTAATGCACCGACACAGCAAGAGGATATCAATCCTGATGCTGTGCCGCGAAGAAGATCTGGCAAGGTGAGCGTTATGGATTTAATCTTAAAAAGAAATCTGATTGAAAGCGATCGCTAGTTTCTGAATACACAAAAACCATACCGCCCAGTTTGTCTAAGGCTTTTTGAATATTTCGTGACAAACCTGCATCCGTCTTTGGTGGTTGATCTGGCTCATCTAAAGAAGGCATAAACTCACCCACAAAAAATTTAAAGCCTAATTTGGCGATCGCATTGGCATCGAGATAAAAGTATCCAAAATTTGGCTGTGGCATATCAGCGATCGCGTCACGAAACATTTCTGATTCGGCAAGGGACGGTTTGGGTGTGGGGAGAAAGGCAGGTGCAGTATCTGAGCCTAATGTCAGCATCAAAGTTTGGCGATCGCGCCAACCATAGGCAAAAAAGCTTTGGGTTTTGCCTGCTTCTCGTTGGTCAGGAAACTCAAAACTAGTCAAGAGGGTGTTTCCAACTTGACGCTTTTTGACTTGGAGAACATCTTTGTCAAGATTGTTAAAATATTTAGTGAGTTTATCAAGAGTTGCCTTGGCAGCTTCAGGTTTTGAGGTACGGATCAACATTCCCATCGTCAGGTCAATACCACGTTCTCGAAACGGAGAGCGATCGCTAGGGAAAGCCACAACAGCATATTCACCATCCATCCAAGAGATAATGTCTTTCTCAATATCTAGATCTAATCCAGAACCTAAAATGAACGGACTAGCCATTCTCAATCCATCAACGAATATCTTGTATATTGGTTGGACTTTGGACTCCTCCACAAACCATTGCCACTGACGATTGAGATTGCGACTGCTAATCGATCCGTAGATATTTGATGGCAAAAGTGATAGTAAGCGATCGCGGCTCTGCATATCTTTGGGCTGAGCCGATCGCCTTTCTGTAAAATAGCTACTACTCTGACTTCGCAAGCCTTTAGGCGTGATCCATGTAAACAAATCGAAACTGTTGTATTGAGCTAAAGTATATTTTAAACTCTGAATATATTCGGCACGGCTAAATCCGGGGATATCGGAAGTCTCAGGCAAATCGGCGGCAAGGGCTTCGGTAAATTTGCCGATTTCTTTAAAATCTCCATACCCCGCAATTAGCGATCGATTCCACAATGGATTATTTAGCGATCGCAAGAAGAGTGGAGAATCTGCCAGAGATAATAATTTAAGTTCCGAATTATTAGATAAATTAGCTAAATCAATCATCTGCTCGATCGCCATGCGATCGGATGCAATTACGGCTACGCCATTGGGCAACTTGGCGATCGCCATGCGTTTGAATCCAAAGTTAGACTGGATCGGTGGAATTTCCTGTAGTTCTTCAGGTTCTTCCTGATCGACATTAGGATTTTTTGGCGCGGGAGACACTTGCTTGATACGTTGTAGAAGAGTCAGCGCCTTGCGTGAAGCTGATTTCTTAGAAACCTCTGGTTGAGTGCTGTCAGCCTTATCCTCTAATTGCCATTCCCAAATTTTTACATTTTGATATGTTGATTCTGTGGATTTTGACAAATTGCGGCTCTTCAATTTGACCATAAAAAGCTCAAACTGTTTGTCATCAGCAACTGGCGATAGCGCGGCAAATACAAGCTCGCCTTTGTTACTGGTTGTCTCTGAACTTTTACCTAAACTCGCACCTAAATTTTTACTTAAAAAGGCGATCGCCACTTCTTTCCCTATCCAAGGCTGGAGATCTTGGGCGAGCGAAAAATCGGAAGAATCAGTTAGGGTTTGGAGCAGTTTGTCTAGGGCGAATACTGGACTTTGGATGGGTATTTTTAATGCATCTAACACCTGCCAAGAGCGTCGATCCACATCTACCATCAGCAATCCGATCGCCTCATTAGGAATCTGTTTAGCCAAATCAAGAGAACGTTGCGTGAAATTATGCGATGCAACATTCTCAAAATTAGCCTTTTGTTGAACTGGGACAGCGCTGAGGTGGCTATTGGCGATCGCGGGTAAAGCTGATGTGCAAGTACTCAGCGCTAAAATCGTGGCAACCCAACTTCTCATTTAAAAAACCTCTTTAAAACAAATAAACAAATAAACAAATAAACAAAATTACGCGTAAACAAAATAGAGGCGACGCGATGCGTCGCCTCCATTTTGCTTAAGGTAAATTGCAGCTAGCGATTTTGGCTAAAAGTGCGGCATACTGAGCCTGAAACTCCTTCGCCTTAGTGTCTTTTGACTGATGCCAGCCAGCCAGCCAAAGTGGGGTCGGAAAATGACCATCAGCCTCGTTCTCAGCGTGAGTGGCATTTGATGGAATCCAAGTTCCATTTTTTCGCCAGCCCACGCGATCGCTAAAGGTTTGCCAGCCTTTCATGGCTTTATCTTCTTCAATCACAGCCCCAAAGATTTGACTCACTTCATCAGCCAAACTGTTACTCGTAGCCTTGACAGCAACTGGCAAAGCATTAGGAGTTCTAGGTATTTGCTCAGGAATTAACAGCAATAGCTGTGGCGAAACCTTGATTTGATTGGCTTTTTGTGATAGAACCTGCTCTTGAGCCTGTTTGATTTCTTTAATCAAAACTGGCGCAAGAGTCCGAAATTGATTATTGGGATTTAACACCGCAGATTTTACCGATCGCATCATCTCCGCCCAATGAGTTAGCCCAAAGCGATCGCCTATTTCCTGAAGCTGAGTGCAGATGGTGCCTAGATTTTGGCGACTGCGCGGACTGTCAGGCTGCTTAAACAACTCCAACATATTCCGCAACTTGACAGGGACTTCTGCTTGAAATGTGCCTAAAAGCACCCTTAGATCGACTTTGTTAGTAGATTTAGCATCTAATTGCGGCTCTGACTTCACGCCGACATTACTAAGCCCCGAAGGTTTTACCTGCTCGTTGCCACCCGAAATCAAATCTTGAAGATGAGCCTTGAGATTGGCAAAAATTTGATCAGAGCCTGCCATAACTCCATCGACAGCATCTTTAGTCAGCCCATAAGGACTTTGGAGATGCTCTACTAGTTCTTGCAATTTGTCAAATGCTTGCAAAAAGAGAGTTTGTAAATGTTGATCGATTTTTAAGTTGGAGTTCTCACGCATAACTTTAAAATAGTCTTCAAAGTTATGCGACACATGTTGAATGCTACTAAATCCCAACATCGCCGCCCCACCCTTGATCGAGTGAGCCGCTCGAAATATTTCATTTACGGCTTCGGCATCTCCCATCAAAGTCTCTAGATTGAGCAGCCCCGTCTCAATGGTCTGAAGATGTTCCTTCGCCTCTTCAATAAAATATCCCGTAATCTGTTTCTGTTTATCCTGATCCATGACTTTAACCCCTATCCCAAAATGGATGACATATAAATTTGATTTTGAGCGCTAAATCCATAACGTCCTTGACTATGTTTCTGCCAAAGACTATCTATAATTTGCAGATCATCACAAGAGATTTGCTTAATATCTTCGGCTGACAAAACAGAACCAATATTTTTACGCGCCGCCTGACACATCACATTCCATGTTTCTTGATTGGCTTCTTGCCATTTACCACTAGATAGCAAGCTCTCTAATTTAGTGTAATTAACGCCTGTATTAGAGGTTAGTGAAGGTTTAGGTTCATTACTCACGGTGGCTAATGCTGTATTGAGTCGGCGAAACCTTAAAGTCATGGCTGCATTACTTTGTCCATCACCCAATAAAATCGCCTCACCCGCATCTGTGAGTTTGATGGAGATTTCAACCTCATCTAGACTCAGCCCATTAGCGTGGGTTTGAGAATTATCAGTTGCGAATTGCTGAACTAAGTTAGCAATTCGCTGAATGCTCTCCTTAACTTTGACAGTGCTAATCGATTTGATCGACTCACTGTTAGGGCGATCGCCATTTGCTCCAAATTCAATTAATATTTCTTCGCTATCCATAACATCCTCGCTTGGGCTATTTATTTAGATTAAGACTCAGACTCAAATTTTAGGAGATATTACCTCAGAACTATGAATATCTAACTCTCTCTTCAAATTATTATTGGAATTATTGTTAAGAGTATTGTTTAAATTATTATCCTTATCATGGTCTTTGTCATTAGCATTATTGCTACTAATATTATTTGTCCCCGCCGCAACAGGTGTAATAGCAGGCGCGATCGGCTTAATCGCTGTAATTCTAGCAGCGATCGCCCGTTTGGTTAGGGCTGTATTGTAAGCCGTCGTAATCGCAAGGCGATCGACCATCCCAATTACGCGCCTAGGCTGATGGCGATCGACAACAGGCATTTGCCTCAAATCCCTAGTTGCCATACGTTTGAGCGCTTCGGCTAGAGACTCGTCGGCAAATGTGCAGATCACCTCGCTAGTACAAATATTTTCCACAGTCATCTCCTCAAGGGGGCGATCGCCCGCAGGTGCAGAGATCAAGCGCTTAATGTCTTGAGTGGTGAGAATACCTTGTAAATGGTTAATATCATCAAATACTAAGGCGCTGTGATGGTAGCCACTGGTGATAAACTGCGCGGCTTGGAGCAATGGCATCGAATACTTGACCGAAGCAGGATTTAGGGTCATCACTTCGGCAATTTTGATTTTTTCAAGGACTTCGATATCGGCGGGTAAGTCAGCCGACTGCATGATCATCCGATCGGCGGGGCTTGAGACATCCATTTGATCGAGTACCCATGCACAAAGTCCCACTGCTGCCATCAGGGGCAACACAATGCGGTAGTCGCGGGTCATCTCAAACAGGAGTAAAACTGATGTCAAAGGAGCGCGAACTGTCCCCGCCAAAACCGCCGCCATGCCAACTAAGGCATAAGCAGGTGAAGCCGCTATGGGAAATGTGTCGGGCAGAACACTGGCGATCGCCTGCCCGTACAAACTTCCCAACACCGCTCCCAAAAAAATCGAAGGCGCAAATATGCCCCCCACAAAGCCACTAGCCGAACTAATGGCGGTTAATAAAAGCTTGATCACTAACAAGATCGCTAACAAAGGAATCGTGAAAGGCGTATCTTGCAAAATCGACTCCACCGTTTCATAACCAATCCCGATCGCTTCAGGAAAAGTCAGGGCAATCAGCCCCACACATAACCCACCAACCAGTAATTTAATTGGCATCGGTAAATGCTGCATGAATTTGGCGATCGCCCATTCCCCTGCAAAAAACCGTTTGGCTTGTTTAATGGCGCGAGTAAATAACAGAGCAACCACGCTAGCCAGTACCCCCAAACCAAGATATAGTGGCAGTTCCCAATAGCTACGAACCTCATAAACAGGCAAACTAAAAGCGGGACGCTCACCCAAGCTAATTTGAGAAACCAGCGCCGAAATCACTGAAGCGATAACCACCACGCTAACGTCAGAATTAGGGCTAGATTTATTAGTCCGATAAGAATCGCGCAGCAACACCTCCAGCGCAAAAAACACCCCTGCGATCGGCGCATTAAAACCTGCGGCTAGCCCCGCCGCTCCGCCCGCGCCAATTAGTAGCCGAATGCGTTCACTCGAAAATTGCATCATCTGCCCCAGCAAAGATCCAATATTGCTACCTAACTCCACGCTGGGTCCCTCAGGTCCTAATGATGCGCCCGAACCTAGGGAAAGAGCGGCTGCCACTGTCTTTAATGGAACTAATGCATAAGGCGACTGCCACGGGTCATGCACTGCTACTGGCGATTTTGCCGAGGCTCTAGGTTCTGACTGATCTAATTTGATGCGTAAGAGGCTGACAACTAACGCGCCCAGCATCGGAATAAACACGATCGCCAAGTGCGATTTTGCGCTCAAAACTACGGCAAGATCATGCCAATAAAATTCTTGAGTGAATAAAATCAGCTTACGAAATAGGGTAACAGCCGTGCCACTGATCACGCCAACCGCGATCGCCGACACCAGCATTACCGTCTCCGCAGATGGCTGAAGACGGTTTAAAACAGTCACCAATAAGCGGGAAAGCGACATAGTGGAAGACTCGTGGGAGGTATCTTAGTTTATGAGAGGCGCACTCACAGAGTCCCCCTCTCATAACTCATTTTAGATTTTAAAGTGTTTCTGTATCGATTTCTTCAGGAATCTCTAGATCGATCTCTGCTGCTAAATTAGGCAAATCGTCATTAAGACCGTCATTAGAAAAGTCGTCATTAGAAGAGCCACGATCGCTCTCAGGGACTACCACCGCCACTAAATCGATTTGTTGACGATAATAATCAACCCCTTTTACCTGCACTTCAACGCGATCGCCCAAGCAATATTGACGACCACTACGGCGACCAACTAACAACGTTGAAGCCCGCGCCCGACCCTTGCCATTGATTAACGGGAACTCATACCAATCATCTTTAAGAGAACTGACATGTACCAGCCCCTCAACCAATAGTGACTCAATCTCCACAAAAAATCCGTAAGATTGGACACTAGTAATGATCCCGTAGAAATTCTCACCCGTGTGCGATCGCATAAACTCAGCTTTACGCAATCCATCTAGATCAGAAATCGACCGATGATACAAAGCATCTGCTTGATTAAGCTTCGGCACGATCGCCTCTAGATCTTCAATCAACTGACGTTCAGTATCAGGAGGCAGCACACTCCAGTTCACCTGCCCATGAGCGCTAGAGCTACGCAGATTCACGCCATCTTTGATTCTAATACTGCGGCGATCGCGACCCTCTTCAAACACAGTATGCAATATGCGCTGAATTAACAGATCTCCATAGTGATTTTGTGGACAAACTCCATGAACGTAAGGCGCATCGAGCAGTCCCAAGCCAAAATGCAGATCGGGTACAAGCACATATTCATTGGGCTTAAACATTGACAGCAACAAGTACTTGAGAATGTCGCGAGTCTGCTCCTGCCCGACCTGATTTAACTGGTCTAAAATTTGATGTAAATCGCTGACCTGAATCTGTTCAGGATTTTCAAGTTGTGCCGAAATACCCATGCTTTCCAACAACTTCAGCCAATCATCGACCTTACCCTGATCGAGCGGAATTTGGCGGAGATAAATGGCAGGAATCGCCAAAAAATGTAAATGCGAGGCGATCGCTTTATTTGCCAAAATCATCACTTCCGTAACAGTGCCAGAGATCGGCAAAGTCAACGGAACTACAGTCAGTCCACTGACACCCTCATCCGCCTCTTGAGAAGGAATCTGTGGCAATACCAATCTAATCGCATTAGATCGCTCTTGCAGCAACGCTCCCACCTTAGCGATTAAATGTACCAAACCCTCAACTTCTGCATCAATTTCTTGACTAGGCGCATCCGCATCAACAGCTTGTTTGCCATCAAGGATTTGCTGCGCTTTTTGATAACTCAAATTAGCCTGAACTAAAATCGCCGAGGGCTGAATCTCAAAAGAAATAATATTTCCGTCATGGTCTAACTTAAGCAAAACCGACATCGCCAGATACTCAGCCTGATTAAATACATTCATCTCAGGCAACATCGGCAAAATCGTATCGCCCAAGAAGAATGATCGTAATCGCTTGTGCGCTTCCAAATCTAAGGGAGAACCTGCGGTCACATAAGTCGCCACATCAGGAATATGCACACCCAATTCCCAGCCAGTTTCAGACTGGACGATAGAAATCGCGGCGGCGTTACCAATTCTCACGGTCAAAATTTTGCGTAAATCAAGACGATGTTTGAGATCCGCTTTCCTAACGCCTCTAGGTAAGCTTGCCGCCGCCGTCAAAGCCTTAGCACTAAATCGTCTAGGCAAGTTGTGTTTACAACATACCAAATCAATATCATTGGTCGATTCAGCATCATCTCCCAAAACCTGCAAAATTCGACCCATCGGCAAATGGTTGCCAAGGGAAAATCTCACCATTTCTAGATGTACCAATTTGCCATTGGCAATACTCAGAT
Organism: Cyanobacteria bacterium SOY_65_metabat_81; assembly: GCA_031412945.1. Taxonomy (GTDB): domain Bacteria; phylum Cyanobacteriota; class Cyanobacteriia; order Pseudanabaenales; family Pseudanabaenaceae; genus Pseudanabaena. The sequence goes on along the minus strand of JANODY010000013.1, from coordinate 78,135 downwards.
CAGGGTGTTCGTCATCTGGCACTAGCTCGACTTCAAATAATAGGCGATCGTCAAGTGGCATCGCCCGATAGCTATCATCGATTAATTTGACAGTCGAGAGCAAAGTCGGATTCGATCGCTCAAGGATTAGCTTTACTTCACCCTCAGGCGATCGCCGCCGCACTCCGTCCTTAGTCACACGCACCAACACGCGATCGCCATTCCAAGCATTACTTAAGCGACTCTCCCGAACATAAATATCTTCAGAGCCTTCTACATCTTGGATCGCAAAGCAAAAACCCTTACTTGAGCAGCGCAAACGACCTTCCACCAAGCCTTCTTCATGAATGCGGCGGTAACGTCCTTTGTCTTTTTCGAGAATGCCAATTTTTTCAAGCGCATCAAGAGCAACTTGGAGTCTACGAACGCTTTTGTTATCGTCGCTAAGTCCAAGTTTTTTTTCGATTGCTTTGGGCGTAACTAGCTTGTCATCAGAAAAGTTGTCTAACAGTTGATTAATCGAGAATTCCATGAGGCGATCGTCAAGCGATTGTTTAAGGTGAGTAAATTAGATCAAATAGATCAAACGAGAGGTGACAAATTAAAGATCTGCAAACCCAAACTAAAAATTACAAACTAGAGCCTAGAAGCCGAGACAAGAATCACAAAGCATCGAAAACAAAGATCCCGCCATCTCTTAAGCTGTCTTCATCGACTCAAAATACACCTCATTAATACAATCTGCCGTATATGTAAGGATGGATCGAGACTCATAACTTTTTCAGGAAGGCTGAAGAGCAATCTTCAGAGACTTTTGACGATCTTCATTAACGATCTTTCAATTAGGATGGGCTAGCTCTCACTAGTTGTAATGTTTACGAAAATTAAATGACCATTTGAGTTTGCAGAGTTATCTTATACAGTGTTCCCCTACTAATAATACTCTAGCCCAATTACCTCAGCAATCAACTAGCAAATCCCTAATGTCTTAAATTATTCGCGCCCTTGAGGCTTTTACAACAACAAAATAAAAACAAATACCTAATGTGTCCAACAACACTTAACTTTTTGCATACATTCTTGCTACATTTAGCAAGGTTAGATGTATAATCGTTACATTGTGAGGAATGGTAATCTACATGTCTAAATTTTCTAAGAAAAACTACAGCCTAGCAATCTCTGCTGCTGTTGCTGCATCCGCCATGATTAGTGGTGCTGCTAATGCTCAAGCTCAAACTTCTGCTAACTCCGTAAGCGCTGACGCACTTGTTGAACAAGTCCAATATCGTCCTAACGCAGTTGCCCAAAACGTAACTTCAGTTTCTCAACTCAGCGATGTCCGTCCTACTGATTGGGCTTTCACCGCATTACAGTCCCTCGTAGAGCGTTATGGTTGCATCGCTGGCTACCCCGATCGCACTTTCCGTGGCAAACAAGCAACTACTCGTTTTGAATTCGCTGCTGGCTTAAACGCTTGCCTAGACAAAATCAACGAAATCATCTCCGCAGGTTTGGCTGACAAGGTATCTAAAGAAGACCTCGCCACCTTGCAAAAGCTTCAAGAAGAATTCGCAGCCGAACTCGCAACTCTTCGTGGTCGTGTAGATGCTCTTGATGCTAAGACCGCTAAGCTCGAAGCTCAACAATTCTCCACCACCACCAAGCTACGCGGCGAAGCCATCTTCGGTCTAGTTGGTGGATCTGATGGAACAACTGGTGCTGGCGCTCTTGGTACCGATAGAACTAATGTTGTATTTAATTATCGCGCTCGCCTCAACTTTGATACCAGCTTTACTGGCAAAGATTTGTTGAAAACCCGCTTGCAAGCAAGCAATGCTGCTAACTTCAACAACCTAGCAGGTACTACCTCAGCACCTGCTAATGGTAATACAGGTAATAGTACTCGCCTTGTTTACGATGGTCTTACAGCTCCTAACCAGTTTGAGATTAACCGTTTGTACTATCGCTTCCCAATTGGTGAGAGCATCACAGCTTACATCGCACCAATCGGCGCAACCCAAGATGTTATTAACCCATTAAACCCTCTGTCTGGATCTAGCGAAGATTATCTCAGTCGATTTGCTCGTCTGAATCCCTTGATCCGCCTAGCTTCTTCTGGTGGTAGTGGTTTGGCAGTTGCTGGTTTGAAATTCAAGCTCAGCAACCAAGCTGATCTTGAACTTGCATATACTGCAAGTAACGCAGCTACTGCTGTTGGCGAGGGTGGTGTTACTGCTGGTGATACAAAGCTTGCTGCTCAATTGGTTTACAAACCTAGCCCAGCTTTCACTCTTGGCGCAGCATATGCGAACGTTTATAATGCAGTTTCCACTGCAAACGCTGGACTAAACTCTGGACTAAACTCTGACACCTTGAACATCCCTGCTGCTAATGGTACGCTTAGTGGCATCAGAAGCGATGTTGTTACAGGTAGCTTGGTTTGGGACATCACTAAGAAGTTTGCTTTTAACACTTCTGGTACTTTGATCTTCTCTAATGCAACTACTACTACTGGAGCTGCTGCTGGTACAACATTTACTAGCTGGATGGCTGCATTCTCTGGTAAAGACTTGTTCTCTGAGGGTGATCTTGCCGCTATTATGTTCGGTCAGCCACTTTTCACAAGCAGTGTAAGTGGAGTAGCGACTGCAAGCCCTAGCACTCCTTATCACCTCGAAGCTCTTTATCGCTTCCGCGTTTCCAAGAACATCAGCATCACTCCTGGTGTATTCTTCGTATTCAACCAAAACAGCGACAGTGCTAATGGCACTGCGACTGTTGGCGTAATCCGTACCACATTCACATTCTAGAATTTGGTTAGACCGCAAAAAAATCAGTGACAAAGAAGCTGGCATAGGAGGCGCAAAACACCCCCCTATGCCAGTTTCTTCGTTTTTTACCATATTTATTAAGTCAAGAAATAGCTATAGCAATCCTAAATGAGTTGCGAGAGGCCTCGACTTCGGATATACGCTGGCTGAGCGAAGTCGAAGCCCTATTTTTCTCATAAATGATCTCGGATTGCTATATATGCCTGTTTTTTGAGTGGGAAGGGAGCAGTTAATACTTAACTTTACATTGTAATTTTTGGTACACTTTACACTCTAATTTTTGAGTATATTTACAAGGGGTAAGTAAGCTAGCTTAATTAAATATAAACTCCTAAAAAAGCTAATTTCCCCATAAATCGGAGAAATTAGCTTCTTTAGGGATTCGATTTATGAAGCCAAAGTACTTATATGTATAGTTTATTGCATTGTGAGGAATGGTGTTCTTGGTGGTTAATTTTTCAAAAAATTGTAGCTTAGCAATTTCTGTAGCTGCTGCTGCATCTGCACTCATTTGTGGTGCTGCTAATGCTCAAGCTTCTAAAGAATCTGAAATCGTTCGCGCAGCAGGTGCTGATACCCTTGTCGAACAAGTACAGATGCAACCTAATACTGTTGTTCAAAACGTAACTTCCGTATCTCAACTCAGCGATGTTAAGCCTACCGATTGGGCTTTCACTGCATTACAATCCTTGGTAGAGCGTTATGGTTGCATCGCTGGCTACCCCGATCGCACTTTCCGTGGCAAACAAGCAACTACCCGTTTTGAGTTTGCGGCTGGCTTAAATGCTTGCTTGGACAAAATCAACGAAATTATCTCCGCAGGTTTGTCTGACAAAGTTGGCAAAGAAGACCTCGCGACCTTGCAAAAGCTTCAAGAAGAATTTGCAGCCGAACTTGCAACCCTTCGTGGTCGCGTAGATGCCCTCGATGCTAAGACCGCTAAGCTCGAAGCTCAACAATTCTCTCCTACCACAAAATTAGTTGGTGAAGCCACCTTTAACCTAGCAGCAGGAGGTTCATCAAATGTGGTATTTCAAAATCGAGGTCGCTTACAATTAGTATCAAGTTTCACTGGCAAAGATGTACTCTTTACTCGATTGACCTTTGGGAATATTGGCACTGGTTTTACAGGAGTTTTAGGTACTACTCAAGGTCGTTTTACCTATGACGGACAGGCTGGCAATACTGTTCTGCTCGATCGCTTACATTATGTGTTTTCGCCGATTGATAATGTTCGGGTTACAGCTATGGCTAGTTTGGCGGGACATCACTTTTACGCCGACACATTTAACTCTGGTCTAGAAGCAGGCGGTGGAGCTACTGGATCGTTGACAAGATTTGCTGAACGCAATCCCATCTATAGGTTTGGTTTGGGCGGTCAAGGAATTGGTTTAACCTATCAAGCTTCACCATCGATCGACCTCACAGCAGGTTACATTGCAAGAGGTGGTAACGACGTAGCTACTGGACTCTTTGGTGGAAGCTACTCAGGATTGGCTCAGCTTGTGGTCAAACCATCAAAAGATTTTCGATTTGGCATTAGCTACCTTCGTGGTTACGATCCTGCCGCAGGAAACCGCTTTAACCTTGGCGGAACAGGAACTAACTTGGCTAACTTTACCCCAGATTCGGGTTTGCCAAATGCTGCCCTCAACTCGGCTATAAGTTCTGATTCCTATGGCTTTCAAGCACTTTATGATCTTTCCCCATCATTTAGCTTGAGGGGATGGGTTGGATATACCAAAGCACAACTTTTGAACCTTGGTAGTGCGGATATTCTGAACTATGCTTTAGTTTTGGCTTTCCCAGATTTAGGTAGCAAAGGAAGTTTAGGTGCGTTGATTGTGGGAGCAGAACCTTACCTAACTTCGTTAAATGTTCCGGGGAATCCTGACTTCCGCCGAGATGTTCCGATCAGTATTGAAGCTCAATATAAATATGCTGTAAGTCGCAACATTTCGATCACTCCAGGCTTGATCGTAGTATTTAATCGCAACCAAAATAGTGATATTGGCAATGCATTAATTGGAGTTCTAAGAACCACTTATACCTTCTAGAATTTAGTCAGGCTTAAACAAAAAAGGGGTGGCGCATTGCGCCCCCCTTTTTGTTTGTTTTGTTATTTAATCCTTAATTTTTTGTAACTTTACATTGCATTGATTTGGGTTAAAGGTATATTTGTCTTACTGTGAGGATTATTGATTAAAATGTACAAGCCAACAAAAAAGAACTACAGCCTAGTTACCCCGATATTCGTATCGGCGACACTAGCCGCATCTGCATTACTTAGCAATGGCGCGATCGCCGAAACCAAAAATGCTATCAAAGGTGATAACAGCAAAGCAACCACGTCAAATGTGGTGCAGACCGTCAACACCGACACGCTCGTTGAAAAAAACGCTACCGAAGCTCCAAGCGCAGTTGCCCAAAACGTCACATCCGTATCTCAACTCAGCGATGTCCGTCCTACTGACTGGGCGTTCACCGCACTCCAATCCCTCGTAGAGCGTTATGGTTGCATCGCTGGCTACCCCGATCGCACTTTCCGTGGCAAACAAGCAACTACTCGTTTTGAGTTTGCGGCTGGCTTAAATGCTTGCCTAGACAAAATCAACGAAATCATCTCCGCAGGTTTGGCTGACAAGGTTAGCAAAGAAGACCTTGCCACCTTGCAAAAGCTTCAAGAAGAATTCGCCGCCGAATTAGCCACACTTCGCGGACGGGTAGATGCTCTAGACGCTAAGACCGCCAAGCTCGAAGCTCAACAGTTCTCCACCACCACCAAGCTACGCGGCGAGGCAATTTTTGCTGTAGTTGCTGGTTCTGACGGACTTACTAATACTTCCCCTAATTCTGACAAAACTAATACAACTTTTAGCTATCGTGTCCGCCTCAACCTTGACACCAGCTTCACTGGTAAGGATTTGTTGAGAACTCGTTTGCAAGCTAGCAATACAGGTAACTTTACCTCTCTAGCTGGCAGCAATAGCACCCGCCTTTCATTTGATGGGTTTGGGACTGCCGCTAACACCTTTCAGCTTGATCGATTGTCCTATCGTTTCCCAATTGGTGAGAGCCTCACAGCTTACATCGCCCCCATCGGACAGCCCGAAGATGTGCTTAGCCCCCTAAACCCTCTTGAAAGCGATGGTCAAGGCACAATTTCTAGTTTTGGTCGGTTCAGCCCCTTGATCCGCATTGCCTCTGGTAATGGTACTACTGGACCAGCAGTTGCTGGACTAAATTGGAAATTCACCGACAAAGCTAATCTTGAGTTACTTTACAGTGCATCTAACGCGGCGACAGCAACTAATATCCCAGCCATTTTTGCTTTTGGTGGCGTAACTGGTGGAGATACCAAGCTCGCGGCTCAGTTAGTTTACAAGCCTGTGAATAGCTTTACTCTTGGCGTTGGTTATGCCAATGCTTACACTACGCCAACCGCACTTGCTCTTGACGCAAGCGTAAATCTAAACAATCCTAGTATTGGTATTCTTCTTCCTAGAATTAAAAGCAATACTGTTGTGGGAAGCTTAGTTTGGGACATCACTAAGAAGCTAACCTTTAACACTTGGGGCTCTTGGACTTTTGCTGATGGGTTCAACGCGGCTGGGGCTTCGGTAGGCTCGACAACTTTTACTAGTTGGTTGGCTGCAATCTCTGCGAAAGACTTATTTAGCGATGGAGATTTAGCCGCCGTAATTTTTGGGCAGCCATTCTTCAGAAGCAGTGTAAGCGGTGGAGCTGCGGCAAGCCCTGATACGCCTTATCATCTTGAGGCTTTCTATCGCTTCCGTGTTTCCAAAAATATCACTATCACCCCTGGTGTATTTTTTGTATTTAATCAAGATAGTAGCAGCGCCAACGGCACTGCGACTGTCGGCGTGATTCGGACTACTTTCACATTCTAGAATTTGATTGTTTCCTATGACATTTCCCATAAAAAAGTAGAGGCAATTCATGAATTGCCCCTACTTTTTTATGGGAAATCATATATAGTGAGTGTCATGAGCCTTAATTGGAGTTGTGTCGATGGCTGTGCTATATGAGCAGGATTATGGACTCTGGGCTGAACAGATGGCTGATCTGCTATCGGAAGGTCGGTTTGCAGAGTTAGATATTGATAATTTAGTAGACGAGGTACGCGACTTGTCTAAGCGAGAACGCGATCGCCTATTGAGTAGTGTGCGATTGATTGTGCATCATTTGCTCAAATGGGACTATCAACCCGAACGCAGATCACGGAGTTGGCAGATCACTATCCAACGCGAACGGGTTCATATCATCCGCTATTTGAAAGATAGCCCCAGCTTAAAACGATATTTAACTGACAAATGGTTGGATGAAACTTATGTGATCGCTAATTTAAACGCCGAAAAAGAAACAGGTTTAAAATTTCCAGCCGATTGTCCTTATTCTATTGACGATGTATTGGATCGCTCTGTAATTTTAGACCCGTAACTTTATGCCCATAATTTTATACATTCGGCGATCGCCTAGATCTTGTCGGCTTAATATTTTTTGTGGACTCTACAGCAAGTTTTTGCAATTTTTCCACTTGCCTAATGGTCAATTGCGTATACTGAGCAACTAAATCAGCAGTCATACCAGAGTTCAACATTTTCAGCGCAATTTGCCTTCTCTCTTCAGCCTTGCCTTCAGCCATACCTTTAGTCACACCTTCTAGCAAAATTTCTTGATAAATAATTGATTCTTTCATAATATCGCTCCTCAATAAATGCTGAATCACTTCTTTATTTAATGCTAGCCCAGAAATAATTGCAGTCGCCGCACTGACATTATTTTTTACTTGCTTGTCTTGGATATTGTCAATTATTTTTGCGGTTTTTTTCAAGGTTTCAATCGGATCATCGGTTTTACTTAAAACTGATAGAGGTAATAATCCTAAATAGCTTTGCAAAATTTCAGTTGGTTGTTCCCATAAACGAATCACATTAAATTCGTGATTTAATCTGGCAGAAATAAAATTATTTTGATAAACCAAAGGCGAATTAGTCGGCTTTAAATAAATTACAACTTGATGAATTTCTTTGGTGGGATATTTCCCGTAAAGTCTTAGCCAATAATCTGCCATCCGATACGCTATTGCCTCATCAGTTCTAGTCTGAAATTCTAAGTGCAGGATAACTTCTGCTGATTCTAGAAATATCACTGAGTCAGCGCGAATTGGCTCTACAGAAAGTTCTGATGGTTCAAGTTTAGTTAGGGCGATCGCCCTACCCAACAGCCAACTAGCAAAATCGGATGGAAAAGTCTCGGCTAAGAATTTACAGGTATTGTCGTAACCACTCATAGTTGCGATCGCGCGGCTTCGGCAACTTGAGGCATGGGGTCATTGGCAAGTTTTTGTAATGCGGATTGGGCTTCAGAGCCGCCGAGTTGAGCAAGCGACTGGACAACGCGATGGCGTATTTGCCAATCGGGATCATTGATGAAAGGTGTTAGCAGATCAACGGCTTGAGGATTACCAAGATCGCCGAGGGATCCGATCGCCGCAATTTTGACGAGTTCATTAGAGCTTTGTAAGACTTGTGCAAGGAAATCAAGCCCTTGAGGAGCGCCTAGCTCGCCCATCGCTGCCACGATACTAAATTGAAACATCCAATCATGGTTAGTCTCGTAAGATGTTTTGAGCAGATCAAAAGCTTGGGCAAGTTGTAGAGAGCCTAGCGAGGCGGCAGCAGCAGCGCGGACATCTAGCTCAGGATCGGCAGACAGGCGATCGCTTAAAATTTCCAATGATTTATCTAGATTGACAGTGCCAACAGTACCGAGTTGACTGATGACATCATAACGAATTCGGGCGTTGGAGTCGATCGCAGCGATCGAGAGTAAATCAAATCGCTGAGACAGGGGAAGAGAGCGACTAGCATGAACGGCTTTCATCCGAATGCTCATATCATCGGCAGCCAGTTGCTCTCTTAGGGATGCAAACAAAGAGTCAGACTGAGTTTCTAATGTTTCGGTCACAACGAAAATCTCGCAATTAATAAGCTAATGTCTCTAGTGTCTCACGCAAATAGCTACGCACGAGATCGTCAAGGACGCTATCTTGTAACAACGAAACATCTTTATTGTCACTCTTGGTATCTCCATGTCGCGATCGCTGCCATTTGTCAAACCCCGAACTTGTGGCGATCGCTTGTTTGAGATGACTCCAGACTTTAGGATCTTTGGTAACTTCTGCCAAGGGGAGAGTTAGTTCATTTGCTGTAGGGGATAAGTTCATAAAAATTTCTTAACCTTGGGTAGAGATTACGACAGCCTGCTGAAAGACACACTGAGTTAAGATTAAACTAACTAAAGCGTGTAACTTAGCTTAATAATATTTGTTCTAATACTCCAACTTATCACTTTGATAAAGGAGTTACAGATTTAGAATCAAATGTATATCTATGGATAGAAATCAATTATTTAAATGAGTATGACTACATCAAATCCATTTATTGATCCCAATATTGCATCACAGGCTACAGAACTAAATCCAAACTATGCAATTCCTACGGTACTTGTATTGTCAGGAATACCACTTATTTGGATTGAACCGATCGCTGCGGGTGCGATCGCTATCTTGGGGCTATTTTTAGCTTATCAAGCCGCGACTATTCGGTTAGTATTTACGGCGACAGATTTAGAGGTTTATCGATCGCAACAAAAGTTCCGTACTTTTCCATATCAAGATTGGCAAGATTGGCAAGTATTTTGGTTTGATTTTCCTGTTTTACTTTATTTTAAAGAGGTAAACAGCATTCATTTCTTACCCGTTTTGTTTGATCCAAAAATGCTAAAAACTTGTTTAGAAAAGTATACTCCCTTCCCAGTGAAAAATTAGGCGTTGCGGCGCTTCGCGACGCAACGCTAAATCTTGGTTTTTAATGCCTAATTTCATAGCGGGAAGGGAGTCTTCCTTAGTTCATGAATTTTTTTAAGGTATCTAGAGTCATTGTGTAAGGTGGATAGCGCCACTTGAGATCGAAACGGAAAGAGTTTTTGAGGATGCTCTTGCGATGAGTGAAGGTGTCAAAGGTAGATTTGCCGTGATAACAGCCCATGCCACTATTGCCAACTCCGCCAAAGGGAAGTTCGGGATTACCTAAATGCATAATCGTGTCGTTCAAGCAGCCGCCGCCAAAGGATGTTTCTTGAAGAACCCGTTCTTGCTTGGGTTTATTACTAGAGAACAGATATAGCGCCAGTGGTTTAGGCTGAGCATTCACAAAAGCGATCGCCTCTGAAATTTGGTCATATTCCAAAATAGGTAAGATGGGTCCAAAAATTTCGTCAGCCATGATCTTAGAATTTGGAGAGACTTGATCGATGATAGTTGGTGCGATAAAGCGATCGGCGCGATCGCTTTGACCGCCGATTAAGATTTTGCCATCATCAAGCAGATTAATTAGGCGATCGAATTGGCGATCGTTGACGATTCTGCCAAAATCAGCACTCTGTTGAGGATCTTCACCAAAGAAAGTTTTGACGCATTCTAACAACTTCTCAATTAGAGCGGGTTTGATGCTCTTCTGTACCAATAGATAATCAGGAGCGACACAGGTTTGTCCCGCGTTATAAAATTTACCCCAGATGATCCGCTTAGCTGTAGTTTCTAAATTGCAGTCAGCATCAACAATACAAGGGCTTTTGCCGCCGAGTTCAAGGGTTACGGGTGTTAGATGCTTGGCGGCTGCTTCCATCACAATCTTGCCGATCGCCGTTCCACCTGTAAAGAAAATATGATCAAATTTTTCAGCGAGTAAGGCTTGATTGATGTCAATCCCACCTTCGATCGCCGTGATAAAGCTGGGATCGAAATTAGCATTAATCATATCGGCGATCGCCTTGGATGTATGTGGCGTATGCTCCGATGGTTTGAGAATGGCACAATTTCCTGCGGCGATCGCCCCGATTAGAGGTTGAATCGTCAGCGCGAAGGGATAGTTCCAAGGAGCGACAATCAGCACAACGCCTAGAGGTTCGGCATAAATATAACTAGAACTAGGAAATAAATTGATTGGAGTCGCGACTTTTTGGGGCTTCATCCATTCTTTGAGATGCTTCAGCACAAACTTAATTTCGGAAAGAGTGACCAAAATTTCACTACCGAAAGCTTCGATCGCAGGTTTGCGTAAATCAGCATAGACCGCATCAAGAATTTGCTGTTCATGCTCTTTAATTAACTGAGTTAGCTTGTTGAGTTGGGCGCGGCGAAACTCGATGCTTTTAGTTTGTCCTGTGCTGAAAAAAGTACGTTGCTTAGCGATTATTTCTTTGATATCAAGACTACGAGTTGGTGCTGTCAGCATAATTAAGAAATTGCTTTAATAAATTCCTTATAAGTCTAATCCATAAAACCCAAGGTAGTATCTATCATCGCGATCGCCCTTGCTCAATTCCTAGTCCCAAGCGATCGGTCTAAACTTCTGATCATTAGCAATTTCGACTGTGTCACCACTAGTCCGAACCACAAATAGACCTTTGCGGTAGGCATACAAATCAATACCACGATCGATTTCAATTCCCGCCACAGCGCCATAGACCGTATAGTTCCGATATTCAGAAAATGCGGCCTTAAATCGACGGAGGCGATCGCACATTTCATCAACATCATCTTTAGATAGACGCGATTTACATTCCACCGCCACAATCGAGTCCCCATTCACGCCTAAAATATCAATTTCCATTGGAAACTCAAAACCAAGTGGCGATCGCACCCGTTCCATTGTGTGCGTAATCAAAATATTGCGATCGCGAAACATTTTTACCACCGCAGGGCGGACTAACTCTTCCACAAATCTTCCCCAACGAGTTGTCAGGCTATCCACAGCCTTGCTTGTGCGTTCCACAGTTTTTTCTAACTCTGCCATATTGCGATTGATCTCGACAGCACGGCGATCGGCTTCGGCGGCACGGCGATCGGCTTCGACAGCACGGCGATCGGCTTCAGCGGCACGGCGATCGGCTTCGGCACGAGACTTTGCCATACTAAGATCAAATTCTTCTCGCGATTTTTCTAATGCAGCATTAGTCTGTTGGAATAGTTTGTAGATGTCGCTGATCGTGATTGACTCTGACATAGTGACTTATCAAATGTTAAATTTATTATCCCATTTATTTTGAAAATAAGGGGGCTTATGCTCATATGGGATAGCAGTGCGCGCAGGCTAAGCCTTGCACTACTGTTTCTTGGCTAGGAAGGGAGTATGATATACGCATAGATCGGCTTTGAGGAGCGCAGATAGTTATGGATAGCAATAATTTGCTCAAGCAGCTACTCATGCTTGGCGTTGGCACAACTTCGATTGTGCTAGAAAAAATCAAGGAAGCTAGTGAAGATTGGGTCAAAGATGGCAAGATCGATCCCGAACAAGCTTCAGAAATTCTGAATGATATTGCTAGCCGTCTCAAGTCAGAGCAGGGAAATTTGGAGACTTTAATCCAGCGTCAGATTCGGAATGTGATGCAAGATTTGGGTGTGCCTCGTCAAAATGAGATGGATGAATTGCGAGGACGCATCGATCGCCTCGAACGTCAGATGCGTGACCTAGAAAATAAACAGTGGCGATAATTAATGGATGACTCAGGGATTCTGTATTTGGTCGGAACGCCAATCGGTAATTTGGAGGATATGACTTTTAGGGCGATCGCCACGCTCAAACTGGTTGACTTAATTGCGGCGGAAGATACGCGACATACGGGTAAACTTTTGCATCATTTCGGGATTGAGACTCCCCAAACCAGCTATCACGAACATAATGCTTTTAAGCGCGTCCCCGAACTAGTTGAGAAGTTGCTACAAGGGATGTCGATCGCGTTGGTTACAGATGCAGGAATGCCTGCGATTTCTGACCCCGGAGTAGAACTGGTGCAAGGCTGTATCGCGGCGGGGGTGAGAGTTGTGCCGATTCCTGTTGTCACCGCAGCTATTGCGGCTCTAACGGCTTCAGGTTTTGCCACGCAACATTTTGGGTTTGATGGATTTCTGCCGACTGACAAAAAAGAAAAGCGCGATCGCCTAGAAATTTTGCGCCTAGAAACGCGGACAATGATCCTATACGAAGCGCCGCATCGGTTATTACGCACCCTTGAAGATTTAGCAAATAGTTTAGGTGACGATCGCCAAATTGCGATCGCCAGAGAACTTACCAAATTACATGAAGAATTTTGGCGCGGCTCGATAGAGGGGGCGATCGCTCATTTTAAGATTCATGCGCCCAAGGGTGAATTTACGCTGGTTTTAGCAGGAGCCACACCGAGCCTAAAACCCGTTTGGACAGAAGATATAATTTTGGCTGAATTACAAAATCTGATTGGTTCAGGGCTTTCGCGATCGGAGGCAAGTCGTCAATTAGCCGAGCTTGCCGAGTTATCCCGCCGTCAAATTTATCAGTTAGCACTGACCATAGCTGATTAAGCCTAGCTATACTTTTGTAATTAACGTTTTTTACGGCGCTGTAAGTTGAGATACGAGATACCAAATCTCAAAATTTGTTATTGTGTGGGACAGTTTTGGGTGAAAATGTACCTGATTGAGTACAAAAATTTTAAAGCAATTGTAACTATGGTCGCTGCACCCTCCAAACCTCAAACTCTTGAGACACTCTGCATTAACTCTATTCGCTTTTTATCGATCGATGCGGTCGAAAAAGCCAAATCTGGTCACCCCGGTCTGCCGATGGGCGCAGCACCAATGGCTTTTGTGCTGTTCGATCAGTTTTTGAAATTTAACCCTAAAAATCCTAAATGGGTCGATCGCGATCGCTTTGTATTGTCCGCAGGACATGGCTGTATGTTGCAATACTCATTGCTCCACCTCACAGGCTATGACAGCGTATCTATAGACGAAATCAAACAATTCCGCCAATTCGGCAGCGCCACCCCCGGACACCCTGAAAACTTTGAAACCGCAGGTGTCGAAGTCACCACAGGTCCTCTTGGTCAAGGTGTTGGTAATGGCGTTGGCTTAGCGATCGCTGAAGCTCACCTCGCCGCCCGTTTCAACAAGCCTGATCACAAGATCGTTGATCACTATACATATGTGATCCTCGGTGACGGTTGCAACATGGAAGGCATCGCTTCTGAAGCCGCTTCCTTGGGTGGTCACTTGAAGCTCGGCAAGCTGATCATGATGTATGACAGCAATAGCATTTCCATCGATGGCAGCACCGACCTTGCCTTTACTGAAAATGTCGGTATGCGTTACGAAGCTTATGGCTGGCATGTTACTTATGTTGCTGATGGTAACGAAGACTTAGAGGCGATCGCCAAAGCCCTCGCCGAAGCTAAAGCCGTTACCGATAAACCTAGCTTGATCGTTGTCACCACGACTATCGGTTTTGGCTCACCCAAAAAAGCGGGTACATCTGGCGTTCACGGTGCGGCACTGGGTACTGATGAAGTTGCCGCAACCCGCGCTAACCTCGGTTGGACATATGAGCCTTTTGAAGTTCCTGCCGATGCTCTTGCCCGTTTCCGTCAAGCGATCGATAAGGGTGCAACTGCCGAAACTGAATGGAATGAGCGCTTTGCCGCTTATACAAAGGCTTATCCTGCGGAAGCTGCTGAATATAATCGAATCATGGCGGGTGAACTTCCTGAAGGTTGGGAAAAAGCCCTTGAGCCTGTCGCTGAAAAAGAAACATCTACCCGTTTACTTTCAGAAGCTTGCTTGAATGCACTCTCTCCTGTACTTCCTGAATTCCTTGGCGGCTCATCGGACTTGGCTCACTCCAACATGACCTATGTTAAGGGTTTGCCAGACTTCCAACATGGATCTTACGAAGGTCGTAACTTCCGTTTCGGTGTTCGTGAACATGCGATGGGCGCAATCATGAATGGCATGATCTTGCATGGCGGTACAATTCCTTACGGTGCAACCTTCCTCGTATTTGCTGACTATATGCGCGGTGCAATCCGTTTGTCAGCTCTATCAGAAGTCGGTGTGCTGTACATCATGACTCACGATTCTGTCATGCTTGGTGAAGATGGTCCCACACATCAACCAGTCGAAACCCTCGCCTCTTTGCGCGTAATTCCTAACTTGTTGGTATTACGTCCTGCTGATGCGAAGGAAACTGTTGGGACTTATCAAGTGGCGATCGCCAATCGTAAGCGTCCATCATTGATGGCTTTCACTCGTCAAAACGTGAAGAATTTGGCAGGTACTTCCATCGAAGGAACTAAGAAAGGCGGTTACATCGTTGTCGATGCCCCAAATCCTGAGTTGATCTTTATTGCTACTGGTTCAGAACTTGCTCTCGCTGTGAACGCTGCGGAAGTCTTGGCTGCTGAAGGTAAAGCTGTGCGTGTGGTCTCCATGCCTTCGATGGAACTCTACAACGAACAATCTGATGAGTACAAAGAATCTGTACTTCCAGTTTCTGTCAAAAAACGCGTCAGTGTAGAAGCGGGTAGCACCTTTGGCTGGCATAAATATGTCGGTTCTGAAGGCGAAGTTATCGGTATGGATAGCTTTGGTATTTCGGCTCCAGGTCCGATCGGTTATGCCAAGTTTGGCTTCACCGTTGATAACGTGCTAGCAACTGCTCGCAAGGTTCTCGGTTAATTAGATCAAGAAGCTTTCTATAGCAGTTTCTTAAACAAAAAATAGTCTCGCATTGCGAGACTATTTTTGTTTTGACTGATGGGCGCTAAGGGATTATGTCTCCCGATATTCTTGGTATAAATTAATCGGGATGATAGGCAGTGATCACTATTTTCTTGTCAGGTGAATAGACAGCTTCGACTCTACCAAAGGATGAATGTTCAAAATATACAAACCATCTACCTTGAAAAGTGACAGCGCTACCAGACCGAAAATAACCAGCATCTATCATAAGTTTTTCAAAAGTAGAAGCTGGTATAGGTTTTATTTGATTTAGAGTTATGCCCTTAATCTCGTGTTTACCTAAAGTCATGCAACAATGTCCATGAGATCTGCTGACTTATGCTTATCGGTTAGCTTTTTGAACTTACTGAAAGGTGTATGCCAAGAAATATAGTTGGGTAGTACATACCCAAAACCAATAAAGGTCGGAACAATGTAAGGGTAAGTGGTATTAGAGCCTGTAAGGTCGATCCCTCCTATTTTGAGAGTGAAATCACCTAGCCAAAAGTAAAAGCCTACATAGCAAGCATCAAGGCTATGGGTAAGCGATCGCTTTGCGTCTTGAGAAAAACTAACATTCATATTATTTTTACTTTTAGTTGCCATCTCTGTATGGATTTTACCCTAACTTAAGAAAGGTTTAAAGATATTCATAATGGTGTTAGTACAGGATTTGTTGAGATATTAGCTGATTAATACTTCTTTTTCCTGTTACCCGAACGGTAGTGAGGATTCTTGAGAGTTTTGAGAACCTTGTTTGTTGGCTAATCTAATGGCGTTGCAGTACATTTTTAGGCATATTTTTTGACATCTTGGGAATATCCAATCACTGGGTAGTTATCAATGAACTGACGACCGCAATCAGCACAAATATGATTTTGTTTTTCTCCTCGTTTCCCGTTTTTACGAATATGTGTTGATCCACACTTGGGACGTTTCATTGGTTTTCATTGCTTAAACTCGTTATCTTTATATTTACTCATTCATCCTTCATTTGTGCAACGCCCGATCGGTTATGCCAAGTTTGGCTTCACCGTTGATAACGTGCTAGCAACTGCTCGCAAGGTTCTCGGTTAATTAGATCAAGAAGCTTTCTATTTTCTAAGAAAAGTCTTTTTAGATCCCCCCAGATCCCCTTTTTAAGGGCATAGTTTCTTAACCAAAAAGAGTCTCGCATTGCGAGACTCTTTTTGATTGGACTGATGGGCGCTGAGGGATTCTCCTGTCGGGAAAGTCTTGTACTTCTCAAGCCGAAATTTTTCGCCGAAAAGATTGTGTTACCTTGCTAAACTCAAGTTCTAATTTGTTCAAAACCAGGGATATAGTTTCACATTTGTTTTCTTGATTATTGGCTTTGCACAAACGACTTAATTCTTTACAAAGCTCATTTACCCTATCTGCTCCCATAGTTCCACAACCACCTCTGAGGGAATGATTTTCAAAACTGATTTTCACAAAATCTTGCATCTCTAAGGCTTGATATATTTTGGCGATCGTATTTTCAGATTCAGTTAAATAAGAATCAATAACTTCATAGAGAGCATCTTTACCGATACAGTCTTCTAGGTTATCAATGGTTGTATTGTTAATGACTGCAAACCCATTGAGAACATGTTCTTGAAAATAAGAACTTGCTGGATTAATATCTGAATCTGGACGATTAACTTGCGTAAAACTGCTCGATTTATGCCCGCTCTCACTTGATTGCCGATCGCCAGAAATATGTTGTAGAGTTGTGACTAGTTCTTCAAATTGTAATGGTTTGGTAAGATAATCGTTCATTCCAGCCGATAGAGCGCTCTCCCTCGACTCTCTAAAAACATTTGCTGAAAGCCCAACAATCCAAGGATTAGATTCTGGCAATTGGCGGATATGTTGACAAGCCGTTAAGCCATCCATGACTGGCATTTGAATATCCATAAACACTAAATCATAGGATTGTCTCTTAACAGCATTCACCGCTTCTAATCCATTGCTCGCCGTATCTCCCCGATATCCTAAACGCTCTAACATAAGTAATAGAACTTGTTGGTTGACAGGATTGTCTTCAACGATCAAGATTTGTAGAGGATGTTGACTAGCAAAATTGCTGTCTAATTGCAAAGGATGGATTGAGATATTTGTCTCAGAGTTCGCCGTTGAAAATATACTTAAAAGCGATCGATATAGCTTTGCGGAAGTAATGGGTTTGGTCAAATATCTATTTAGATAAGTGGAATTGGGAATGTTAGTCGCTGCAACCGAGGTCAGCATAACAATCGGTAAGGCTGGAAAAATATCTTGAATATTTTTAGCTAGATCAAGTCCGCTCATGGACTGTAAACTCCGATCAATCAAAACAACGTCAAAATCAGATGTCTCTAAACTCTGTAAAGCCTCCATCTCGGAAGATGTTGTACGCACAAACATTCCCCACGATTGGGCATACAACAGAATGATTTGTTGAATTGTAGTCTTGGTATTGACAACCAGAATACGCTTGCCTTTTAACTCAGGGGCGATCGCGATCGCTTTGGTGGCGATCGCCGTAGCCTGAATGGAAAAGCTAAAAGTTGTCCCCTGCCCAACTTGACTCTCGACTTCAATGTCTCCGCCCATAAGCTGACAAAGTTTTTTGCAGATTACCAAGCCTAAGCCCGTGCCACCATATTGACGCGTAATCGAGCTATCGGCTTGACTAAATGACTGAAACAGCCGGGACAAGCCTTCATCCGAAATGCCGATCCCTGTATCCCGCAACTTAAAATTTAACTGATACAAATTTGAGTCAGGGTCTATCAAACGGGAGCTTACCGTAATTGCAATTTCACCGTTCTCTGTAAATTTGATCGCATTACCAATTAAATTTACTAAAATCTGACGGAGACAAGTGGAGTCACTAATGATCTGTTGAGGAACATCTAAATCGATCAGGGCTGATAGTTCTAGAGACTTTTCGGCGGTCTGAGATGACATCAAATCAAGAATTTCTTCTATGCATTGGTGTAAATCAAAAGGATGCGACTCTATCTGCATGTTGCCCGACTCAATTTGAGAAAAATCAAGGATTTTATTAATTATCGATAATAATACTTCTCCACCTTGGCGAATAATTTGGACAAATTGTTGTTGTTGAGCATTGAGAGGCGTATTAATCAACAGCCCAGAGATGCCGATTACCGCATTCATCGGCGTGCGAATCTCATGGCTCATCGTGGCTAAAAATTCACTTTTGGCTTTGTTAGAAGCCTCGGCGATTTTAGCAGCCGCAAGTTTTGCTTCATTATTCTGCAACTCAGCGACACGTTGTTGCACTTTTTCTTCTAGTGAAGAGTTGAGCATTTGCAGATTTTGATGGATTTCAGCTTGTTGGATGGCGATCGCCAGTTGGACTGACAACTGCTTAAGTAATCGCAAGTCAATCTCTTCCCAATTGCGCGTAGTTGCACATTGATGGACGATTAATAATCCCCATAAAGTTGGATGATTATTTGGCTCGTCAAGACTTGGAGGGTATTCAGGCAAAAGAATTGGAACTACTAGATTGGCTTTAACTTGAAATCTTTCTAATAGCTGAATGTGGCAAGGGCTTAAGTTTGCATGATGGATGTCATTGGCGGCAAAAATTTTGCCCTGTCGGTACGCGCCGCCTAAGTTATCTCGAAAACAAGTATCAATCACTCGGACATTAATACTTTTAACCCAAAGCTGATCAACGGCTTCGGCGACAATAGTGCCGCTCATATCAGGATTAAACCTATAAATTACGGTGCGATCGGCTTTTAAAAAGTTTTTGACATCTTGGACGATCGCCTCATAAATTTTATCGGTGTCTAGGGATTGTCTAACATGTAATGCAATTTCAGAAATTAAAATTTCTTGTTGTTGCGATCGCTCTAGTTCACGAAATAAGGCAAAGCGATCGAGCAATCGATGGATGCTGCGACAAAACAAGTCAGCATTAATATCATCTTTAATCAAATAATCGGCGGCTCCAAGTTTCAGCGCATTGGCAGCCGCAATTCCATCTCCAAGCCCAGTAAGCATAATTACTGGAAGTTTCGGCTCTATTTCCCCTTCGCCAATTGCTTCTAAAAAATCCAGTCCATTAATTGTTTCTAAAAGATCTAGTCCGTTTTCTTCAGACAAACTAAGATCAACAACTACGACATCAGGAGCATCCGATCGCCAAATCTTGACCGCCTCTGGAATATTATCCACCTCTAAAATTTGATAAGCCATACTGGTATCAGCTTCAAGGTAGTGGCGATAAATATTTTGATATTCTTTATTACTATCTATAATCAGGATTGTTACACGCGATCGTGATGATTTTGAAGTGTTTAATGAAATTTGGCTATTAGAAGAATTAAAAGAATTGGACATTGTATAGATTTTAATCAGTATTTATAAGTATTTATTAAGTATTGTATTTTAATACCCCTTAATGAATTATAGCGATCGCCAGATAAAACCACAAAAAAAGGGGCTTTGCCCCTTTTTTTGTCTTGCTAAGCCCAGTCATCTTGATCTTCGTCTTGCGCCATATAAACCTTGCCGATCGCGTGAATCGCCCTTGTCTTCGCAAATAGAGTTTCTTCTGTAAATTGCCAATTATTTAGAGCTTTAACGAGATCAGCCTGAATATCTCGCGCTCCCACAAAATCTCGATAGCGCACGATTAGCCGCGCCAGATCGGCGCAACCACGATTAGTCGGCACAGCCTGCACCAATAATTCGTTTAATATTTGCCGATCCTTGGTGTATTGGGGATGTTTTTGGTCTTTTAGTTCTGCCATAAAAATCTCATAGCGCTTTGATTAAAACCAAATAATTTAAAAAAACCTTGCCAAGCAAGGTTTTTTTTTAATTGTTTGGACAACGCTGATTTGAAAGTTGCTGCGCTGCCGTTATGTTCTCAAAATAATGACTTGATCACCAGTTACGGGGCTACGCGCAATCAAATGATTTTCGGCATCAGCTACCAAGAGCTTCTTAAAATTTAGCGATCGCGCTCTATTTTGTAAATCAGTTACCAATTGCGTCTGCTGAATTGGTGACAACTGATACCATCCATCATTGAGCGCCACAATCAAGCGTCCACGCTTAAAGTTGCTTTGCACCGAGCCTAACAAAGTCTCACCATATTGGTTTGCCACTTCTGAGACTTGGGTTTGGATCTTGGCGATCGCAATTTGTTCGGCAGTCAATGGCACATCACCACGCTCTGGCTTGACCAAATCAGTTACCGATGGCGGTTGCTTTTGCGAAATCGTGCTGATGGGAGCAGGAGTTGCCGCCACTTTTTTGATGTTTTTGGTGTGAGCAGGGGATGGCTTCAGCAGGATTAACAATGAAAAAAGCGTGACTAGGGCGACAGTGCCAGCCCGCTTATCGAGAATAAGTTTGACTTCATCAGAAAGCGGAATTTGTGCGGCGATTCCACTCATCGATCGCCAAATTGGAGCCGTCGCTGTGACCGTCTTTTGCCAAGCGTCATTGGCTTGGAGCTTTTCCCAAGAATTAACCAGAGAAGGGGTTGCTGCTGCTTTAGTTGAAGTTTTTTCCCAGACATTTGTGGCGATCGGGTCAAGTTTGTCTACCGTCACTTGCAAGAAAGCCAAAATTTTGGGCGTGACTTGCTCCTTCACAAATTTCCAAGCAGTCCCAAATTCTTGTTTAGTTTGTTCTACTAGCGGCGAGCTAAACTCAGTCGATGGATTAAGCAAAGCGGCGGCTTCGCCTGTTGAGTCCAAACTAATTTCTTGACTCAATGAACTTTCTAAATTTTGTTGAAGTTTTGTTAAGGTCTTAACCAAGGCCGTGAGGGTTTGAGATGAGAGCGATCGCCCTATCTTCAAGACATTATTTAAGGTTGAATTACCAGCAGCATCTTTAGTTGCAGTATTAGTTGCGTTACTAGTTGCGGTATCTGTGGCTACTGTCAAATCTGGCGCAGTTAAATTAGTTTGCAGGTTACGCAGTGCAGGGAGCAAACTTTTAACGAGCTTAAGGAATAGAGTTTGTAACTGTGGCTGCGTCTTTGTCCAAGTTTGTCCAACTTGTTTAGAGACGCGATCAATTACCTCTTTAGTTCTGTTTTCTGTCACATCAGCCTCCTGTTACAATTCACACGATTGCAATGAAAAGTATCACAAATTTATGCAGTGAGATTAACATATCTTGAGTCACCCTTTGGCACTGCCGCGCTTCACGCTATAGCAAAACTATTAGAAATCATCCGATCGCAATTTAGTTGATAATGGTTAAATAAGCTTTAGTGCTTAGTTTTTGCCATTGTTTTTATCGTTTCAAATATCACTTAAACATCATGCGTATTCTCGCTCTAGCTTGGGAGTTCCCTCCACGCATTATTGGAGGAATTTCTCGTCATGTGGCAGAGCTATATCCTAAAATTGTTCAGCTTGGACATGAGGTGCATATTGTCACCGTAGCCGTTGCCGATGAGCCGCTAGAAGCAATTACTGATGGAATTTATGTGCATCGGATTCCTGTTGAAGAAAGCCATGACTTTTTTGAATGGATTCGGCACATGAATGCAAATATGCTGAAGTTTGCCAAAGATTTCCTGCCCGAAAACCCTATTGACTTGATCCATGCCCATGATTGGTTGGTCGAAGAAGTGGCGATCGCCATTCATACCGAATTTCAGATTCCTATAGTTACCACGATCCATGCCACCGAATATGGGCGCTGTCAGGGCATTCACAATGACAATCAAAGATATATTCATCACAAAGAAATTAGGCTAACCCAAGCATCGCAAAGAGTGATTGTCTGCTCTGAATATATGCGCGGCGAGGTGCATCGCGTCCTCGGTTGTGATATCCAAAAAACTGACGTGGTTTACAACGGTTTGAGTAAAGATCGATGGAAAAACATCACCGCCGCCCATCAGCTTGAGTTCGATCGCCCAGAGTTTCATCGCAAATATGCCTCACCCGATGAAGCGATCGTTTACTACGTTGGACGCATTACCTACGAAAAGGGCATCTATGTATTACTCAATGCTATGCCCAAGGTCATTGCGGCGATGCACGATCGCGTGCGCCTTGTCATCATTGGCACTGGAGACGCTTACTCGATCTTATTACAACGTCAAGCTTGGGACTTAGGGATTTATCATAAAGTTCTGTTTACGGGCTTTATGGCTGACGCTGAGTTTTGGAAATTTCAGACGATCGCCGATTGTGCGGTTTTTCCGAGCCTATATGAACCATTTGGCATCGTTGCTCTTGAAAGTTTTGCCGCAAAAATCCCGCTTGTCGTCTCTGACGCGGGTGGTTTACCTGAAGTTGTTCATCACAACATCACGGGAATCGTCACGCGAGTAAATGACCCTAATTCTTTGGCTGAAGGTATTATCAACATTTTGCAGAACAAAGAACAGGCTCTAACTTTGGTCGATCAAGCTCAGTCAGAGCTAAGCGATCGCTTTGCATGGGATAAGTTAGCCAAACAAACTGAATCCATCTTTTTCAAACTTATGAACTAAGCGGAGATCTCGGTATCACTTACCAACGATTGGGTTTTAATTGGTGGAGAATTGCGTAATCCTGATGGTGAGGGTAAAAAAGAGAGAACTATTGTCAAACAGGCGATCGCGATCATGCTGCCGATAAAAAACTTCGCAAACCATAGTTCATTAACATCAGGGTTTGGATTCATGTTTTGAGGAGACATATTGTATTTTTAGTATGATGATTGATTGCGTTTATATGATTAAAGACGATTTAACTTGTAAAGGGAGTTCCCCAAAAGTTCCAGTTCTCTTTGTTAAAAGGCGATCGCCATTTTTCGATTAAGATTCTTTCTAGTTGTTGACGCGGACGGGTGGCTGAAGGTGCATCCCACCAAAATGTCATGATGACTTGTGTGGGTAAGTTATGGGTATGGTGTATTTCTCGATAGTTAAGAAGATACCGTTTACAGTCATGTATTCCTTTCCATCTTTTACTAGAACGGCATGTCTCGCCTACATACAATAGCACGGGTGAGAATAACACGGCTAAATCAATCACAAAGTATATGCAAGCATCACCGCTATCAGCGCTAGGTAATCGATAGAACTCAGCAGGCTCAATCTTGAGCTTGAAGGGATCGATCGCATGGGGATCACAATGACTTAATCCCAGATCAAAAAGAGAAGTTTGAATCGCGGGGATCATGCTGGTGATAGAACTTTGGTACTTGGCGATCGCCTGTTTCCACAACTGCAAAGATGAACTTCCCATTTCATAATTTACACTACTATCATATAGCCGTGAATTTCGCTGGATGCCTTCACTAAAGAGCGATCCCTGCTCGTAACTTAGTGAATTGATTGGTGAGACACCTAAATTTTTGCTGTTGTATGGTGCGGGGCGATCGCTCATCGACTTGAGAATTAATGTGTTACAGCAATTATTGATCAAACGCGTCATAAAAACGGTCGTAGGACGAAGCCCCGCAACAGGTTTTATGTTTTTTAGTTGTGGCAGGTTTGAACGTAAATTGCTGTAATTTGACAAAGCCACAAACTGTAAATGATTACTAAGTTTCGTGAATTTAACTTAAGAAGAATTTTTTGATGTCTAAATACCCCATAGGATCGAAAAAGTTAAAAAATTTTATAGGTAATTAGACTTAGGAAACCAAATTTATGATGCATCTGACTTTTAGCTTACTTGCCACAGTTCCTGTCACTCCAACTTGGTCGCCAAGTGTTGGACTAATTATGGTGACAGCCAATTTATTTGCTCTAGTTGTCGGTCGCTATGGCATCAAAGTTAAAGGTGTTGGGCCCAGTTTACCTGTGCAGTTACCCGGCTTATTTTCTGGCTTTGGTCTGGCTGAACTACTAGCTGTAACTAGCTTTGGACATATTTTTGGGGCAGGGCTAATTTTAGGCTTAGCTCAAGCTGGCTTGCTATAACAGCGCTTTGCGACAGCATAAAACCCATAAATTTATTAAAAATGCCGCAAAGCGGCACTTTTAATAAATTTATGGTGATTCTACACGAAAGAAGCCGAGTTGCCCCATGTGCCTGTAAAGACAAAACTGCTTGAGGGGTAGCGATCGCGAGGAGCATTTTCACGCTCTTGCAACTCTGCGGACAAATTATTAGTTTCTCCCGCGTAACCGATCGCGATCGCCGCCACAGGACGCGCCGTTTCAGGAATATTAAAAGTGGCGATCGCCTTAGCCGCATCAAAACCACCCATTTGGTGAGCGACTAGATTTAAAGCAGTTGCTTGCAATACTAGAGTCGCCGCCGCTTGACCAGCATCATATTCACCCCAAGCATTAGGTTTGCCATCATGCTTAAAGTTTTTTTGTGCCACAATTAAACCTAAAACTGGAGCAGCTTGCGCCCACACGACATTGGCGGGTACAAGGCAATCGAGCATTTTTTGATAATTGATAGTGTCATCTTTGGTGGCGACGATAAATGTCCAAGGTTGATCGTTAAAGCAAGAAGAAGTCCACCTTGCCGCCTCAAATAGCTGGGCGAGCTTTTCGGTTTCGACAAGCTGACTATCAAAGGCGCGAGGACTCCATCGTTGAGCAATCAGAGGATGGATTTCGTGATTTGTAATAGCAGGTTTTTTCATGTTTATGTTATTAGTTTTAGTTTTGAAAATTATTTATACAAAGCTCATTTAAAAATCGCTATAGAGATTCTTAATTATGCAATTTGCCGATCGCCTTCAGCCTTTAGGGTCTAATGTGTTTGCCGACATGGATATCGCCAAGAGTCGGGTCAAAGCCACAGGAATGGAAGTGATTGACCTGTCGCTAGGCTCATCAGATTTGCCTACTGATCCATTTATTTTAGAGGCGATCGCAGAGGCACTAACTGATCCTACCACTCACGGCTATTCACTATTTGGCAGCACCCTCGATTTTCGCGAGACAATCGCCACATGGATGCAGCAACGATTTGGGATAAAAGTTGATCCTGAAACCGAAATATTACCCCTAATTGGCTCGCAAGAAGGTACGGCGCATTTACCACTTGCCTTGCTAAATCCTAATGATTTCGCGCTCTTACAAGATCCTGGTTATCCATCGCACTATGGCGGCGTACATATGGCGAGTGGGCAGGTCTATGGAATGCCATTGTTAGTCGAAAACAATTTTTTACCCATATTTGCCGATATTCCTGCGGCAGTCTTGGCGCAGTCAAAAATGATGGTGCTGAGCTATCCGCACAATCCGACTACCGCCACCGCAACTCTAGAATTTTTTCAATCTGCTGTCAAATTTTGCCAAAAACACGATCTGGCTTTAGTTCATGATTTCCCTTATCTAGATTTAGTATTTGACGGCTCGACACCGCCTTCGATGTTGCAAGCCGATCGCGATCGCACGGTCACGATCGAATTTTTTACCCTGTCAAAGTCTTATAACATGGGCGGATTTCGAGTCGGGTTTGCGGTGGGCAATCAGCAACTAATTAAAGGACTGCGCCAAATCAAAGCCGTAGTTGATTTTAATCAATATCAGGGCATCATGCGCGGCGCAATCAAGGCTTTGACAAGCGATCGCCCAGCGATCGATCGCGTGATCAGCACATTTCAAGCGCGGCGTGATGTAATGATCGCGGCACTCAGTGCGATCGGCTGGCAAATATCTCCGCCCACAGCTACGATGTATCTGTGGGCAAAACTGCCCGATCGCCATGCTCATGACTCAGTAAAATTCTGCCTTGATCTAATCGCCGCCACTGGGGTAGCCCTCTCTGCTGGTAAGGGTTTTGGAAAACATGGTGAGGGTTATGTGCGGTTTGCATTGGTGTATCCCCCCGAAATTTTGCGATCGGCGGCGATAAAAATCGGCAAATTTCTCAACCAATAATTTAAAATTAACCAACTTTTGGTTTGGATTTTGGGTAGAAATGTAAAAGTTTATTGAAATCACATTGATGTTATTGCTAAGCTATAGTTTGGGCTAGCAGTTGTCGCGAAAAGATTGTGATTTAAAACAATAAGTGGCTAACGATGTAAGCTAGAAAATAATGGTGAGGATTGATTCATGGCTTCTAATAGAAATAGCCCACAAAAAGGTTCAGGCGCTAATCAGCCAGAGCAATCGATAGATGATGATGCGGCTAATGTCGATTGGATGATCATGTCTGATCTTAGTACGCGAATCGGCGGATCTTCAGAGCCGAAATCAAATCCTAAGCAAGAACCTCCAGCTTCTCCATCTGCTCAGTTATCCGAATCTGACAATCAGTTTATTGACGATGATCTTGAAGATTTAGAATGGTTGCGATCGCTAAATCTAGATGACCCAATTGAGCGATCGCCAGCGAAAGAAAGCACCTCAAGCAATCAAAATAGCAATGATGTAGAAAATATTGATTGGATGATTGTTACTAGTCTCAAGACAAGAATGGATGATTCTGAGATTAGAGCTAGAGATAGTCTTAAATATTCAGAACAATCACTCAAACCAAATTCGACACCCGATTATCTCGCCCTGCCAGATCAATTATCAGGTCAACTAATAGATCAAGAATTAAATGATAATGATCTAGGTTTAGATGAATTAGAATTCCCTAATAATTCTGATGACTTTGACTTTTCTGGTTTAGATTCTTTAGGATTTGATATTTCAGATGATTTAGATAGTTTAAATGTCAATCAATTGTCGAATGAAATCGATATTACCGAAGGCAAAATTTCAGAGTTAGCTGAGTTTTTTGATAATAATCCTCACTCAAATAACATTATAAATCAAGATGATTGGGATTTAGATTCAAAATCTTTAGAAAATATAAGCGATCAATTTAGTGAACCTTATACCTATAGTAATGAGCCATATAACTTTGATGTTATTAATGAGTCCTATGAAATACCGACTCAAATTTCAGAGTTTATCAGTTCAAATCAAGAGTCCTATGAAAATACAAATCTAGGCTCTATTGAGTCATTAGAGAGCATACATCAACAAGATTTAATCAACGATTGGCAAGAGGATTTGACTAATGATGGAGAATTATCTAATGAAGAAAACTCCAATGAACTGATTGAAAATTTTTCTGCTAGCTCTGTTGACCATGAATTGCAAGATGAATTGCAGAATCAAGATGAATTGCAGAATACAGAGAATATATTTATCAGCAAAGAAGTAGACAATTTATCAGAAGACCTTGTTGAAGAATTTGACAAGGAGCTTAATAACGAATTTGGAGAAATACAACCTCTAGAATTAGTTGAATCAGATATGATCGGAGATGAGATCTGGTCGAGCCAGTCTTTAAATCTTGAAGTCACTAATCAATCAACTAACCAATCAAATGAAGACCCCTTTGCTAGCGATTGGGAACATATTTCTACATCTGAAAATACTCTTGATGATGCAATTTGGGATAGTAATCCTAATGGCGATGAGGTTGTGTCATCAAACTTGATTGACAATGCTTTCGGCTCGTCGGATGATTGGGCGATCGCATCACAATCCGCAGAGTTAGAATCCGCAGAATTAGAATTAGAAGAAAATATTCAAGAAATCTTTGAAGCAGAATCTAGTACCGTTATATCCCAGATAACTGAACAAGAGGAACTCGAACAAGACCTTCTACTCAATGATGAGCCTAGTTTAGCGATCGCCGCGCATGATGACATTGATTTTGAGCAGGACTATGGAAATAGCAAGCAAGAAGTTGAGATTAGTGATGAAATTAGTGGATATGAAGAATGGAGTGCAGGGCTAGAAGCTGAGATTGGGCTGGGCAATGATGCTGATATGTCATGGCAAGAAGAGCTAATTCAAACAGAAGAAGAAGACTTAGAATTTTTGGAAATTGCGAATAATACTCTGCTGAACTCAATAGGAAGCGAATTCACACAAGAGTATGATGTTGCTAGTCAGGAGATGAATGTAGTAGAAACTATCTTAGACGACCAAATTTCTGATGATTGGAATGTAGACCAGTTTGAAGCCAACGTTGCCGATCGCGATGCTGATTTAGAGATGATGCTGGATGAAGATTTTGATTTGGCTTCTTTTGATACTGGCAGTTTTTCAGAAGCGCCAGTGTCCGATTTGAACAATGTCAATATTGCGACAACACTAACTCCACCTCGGCGCTCAAGCCCTCCACCAGAAAATCTATCCACTTTAGAACCTCCTTCTTTTCCATTGGCTCCTAATGTAAGTCGTGTAAATGAATTGATTCAATCAACCGATATTAGTAATACCGATATTAGTAATATTGTCGAAGAAGCTCTGGCAAATGACCTGCTAAATAATAGTCTAAATGATAATGAAGTGGCTTTAGCCAACCATTTGCTAGAAAATGAATATACCGCATCTGCAACGGGTCAGTTAGATACATACAGTGCATCCTTCAATTCAGGAATACCTTTATCTTCATCTTTTGGAGCAGATAATAGCGATCGCGACTTTTTAGATGATTTTGATATCGATAGCTTTGCTCTTGACAATATCGATATGTCGATAGATGAAGACGATTTCAACTCAGGTTTTGTCCTGTCTACCACATCCACTGGCACATCCACTGGCTTGAATCCAACAGGATCTTCCCCGATCGCTATTACTCCCCCCGTTACCAAAATAGAGCCTACTGCTCCAAATTTTAATAACCCGCCGCCACCACCATTTTTGCCGCCATTACCATCAAAGCGGATTTCAGCTAAACCCACATCTGCTCCAAATTCTATCCCTACGACCATCTCTCAATCGCAACGAGAAGATGATTTTGATAGTTTTCATGCCCAGCAAGAGCAGATTCAACAACATCACCCCAAAAACCGCAAATCGATTAATGACATTGACGAAAGCTGGTCAGAATTACTAGATGCAGAAACGGTCTTATCGGAAGTGTCCCGATCGCCAACAGACTATCCATCTACAGGTTCAAAACAGTCCTCTCGGTCAAACGTCAGTGAAAGTGCAAAAGCCGCAGCAGACGCGGCAAGAGCTGCCCAAGGTCGTAATACTATTGCTAACAACGTTACTAAGAAAGGAACTACTCTGCATGATTTCAACGATCTTGGTCTAGAAATTCATGACGAAAATAATGATTGGTCAGGGTTGCTTGACAGCGCAGATATGTCAGATAACATCACCACAATTAGTAACCAAGGCACCCCAATCTCTTCTCGCCCAAACCCTAGTCAAGCGAAGGCTGGCCGCCCAGATCCAAGGCGATCGGACACCAGTGAAACTAAAGAAATACCTAGCGATCGCCGTAAGCCCATGGCGAGTTTTGGCGATGCAACTCAAGCCCGAATGTCAGCACATCCCGATCAGATTGATTTTAATCGTTTTACTGAAGATAACTATGGGGCTTATGAGCCAACGCCGCTTCAATCAGTAGCATCATCGCCTAAATCTAAAATCAACAGGCCTAGTGTCAGCCTAGAGTCGCTTTGGCAAGATTATCTTAAAATTCCTGCGATCGGCTTAGGAGCGATCGGTGGAGTCTTCTTACTTTATGGCTTACTCAATAGACCAGTCTTTGATTTGGGACTACGGTGGGGGCTTTTTAAAGACGCAAGTGGCAAAAACTTTACAGACGCAGACTTTAAGGGAGCCAAGCTAGATAATGTGGACTTCAGTAAAGCCATTCTCACAGGAGCTAAAATGCAAGATGCGAGTCTGGTTGGCGCAAATTTTCAGGGTGCAAATCTTGATGGGGTCAACTTTACTAAAGCGAACTTAAATAATGCCAGATTAATTAAGGCAAGCGTTATTTGGGCTGAGTTTAACAATGCCCAAATGAATTTGGTGGATTTTGCAGAAGCCGACCTGACTCGATCTAATTTTGCTAACGCTAAAATGGAAGGTGCTAACTTAAAAGGCGCTAAAATCGGCGCACAAGGAACTGAGAAAGCGACAATATTTAGCTCAACAACTTTGCTAGCATGGCAAATAGTTAATGAGCCGAAGGAAGGTCGAATCCTAGCCGATCAAAATCTATCGGGTTTAAACTTGAGCTTTACTAGCCTCAAGCGGGCTAATCTCTCTAACTCTAAACTTAACTATACTGATATGACTGGGACAGATTTGCGCGGTGCAAATCTCACTGGAAGTCAGATAAATGGAGCTAATTGGAGTGGCGCGAACTTAAATGGTATTAATCTCACTGATGTTGCTTTTGATAAGACTAAGCTTCCCAAAACCGATGAAGAAACAATTTGCCCTAATAATAAAAAGGGTCCATGTAAGTTTTAAGTACCTTGACATAATTAAAAAAACAGAGACAAAACCTGAATTCAACTGCGTGGCGGGCGGCTTTAGGTTTTGTATTTAATTGTGCCTACCTGCTTATATAATAATTTTTGAAATATTACAAAAAAATTTGTGTATAAAGTTTCTTCTGAGCAAAAGCAATACCATACTTACACCTTGTCCGATGACAGCACTGGTTCTCAAATAGAAGTTGTCCCTGAACGTGGTGGAATTGTCACTAGCTGGCGTATTAATGGTCAAGAAGTCTTCTATCTTGATAGCGATCGCTTTACCCATCCCGAATTAAGTGTTCGCGGCGGTAATCCGATTTTATTTCCTCTCTGCGGTAATCTCCCTGATGACACTTACAATGTTGATGGCAAAGATTACAAAATCAAACAGCATGGGTTTGCTCGCGAATTGCCTTGGACAGCCACTGCACAAAGTGCTGAAGGTAAAGCAAGTCTGACAGTTGAGCTTAGTAGCAATGAGGAGACTAAAGCGGTCTATCCCTTTGATTTTCATGTAGCTTTTACCTATACGCTTCGAGGTAATACCTTAGAGATTCGCCAAGAATACAAAAATCTATCATCTACGCCGATGCCATTTTCTTCTGGCTTTCATCCCTACTTTCTCTGTGGCGATAAAACTCGGATGGAACTAGATATTCCCTCTGCAAGTTATCAAGACAATCGCACTAAGGAAAATTTTGCTTTTGATGGCAAATTTGACTTCGATCAAGATGAGATTGATGCAGTATTTGGCAATCTTTCTAGCCGAACAACCTCAGTGACTGACACCGATCGCCAACTAAAGATCGCGATCGATTACGATAATTTTTATACCTATCTCGTATTTTGGACAGTCAAGGGCAAAGACTTTTATTGTCTAGAGCCTTGGAGTGCAACCCGCAACTCACTTAATAGCAAAGAATATTTAACCGTACTTGAGCCTAATGCTAGTTGTAGTTCTGTCGTAAGCATTACGGCAAATTTCTTTTAAAATCAAGTATGACAAAAAAAATATAGCAGTCCTAAATCATTTATGAGGAAAATAGGGCTTCGACTTCGCTTAGCCAACGATATACGCTGGATGAGCGAAGCGATGCACTGAGCTTGTCGAAGCCTCTCACAACTCATTTAGGATTGCTATATAGGGGCAATTGATGAGTTGTCCCTATATTTTTTTACTATTTTATTTGTTTGCTCGTCTCTATTTGTACAACGAGTCTATTCTTCGATTTTGACTGAGATAATTTTATCGCCGCGACGAATAGCTTGAGCGACTTCAGTATCTGCGGTGTAGCCAAAAGCTGCATACTGACCATCTAAAAATGATGCGTCACCAAGGGTAATGAAAAATTGACTGGTGGCACTATTCGGATCGTTGGTGCGAGCCATAGAAAATACGCCTGCGCGTTTGTGATTAATGATTGGCTTTTTGCCACCAGTTAAAATATTGCCAACGGTGGCTTGAGTATCACCTTCAGCCCAGATTTCTAGCTTGATACGATCGCTCGATCCACCCGTACCATTGCCATCTGGATCGCCACCTTGGATCACAAAACCTGGTTCGACACGATGAAAAGTCAGCCCGTCATAAAAACCATGATTGGCTAGGTCAACAAAGTTTTTGACAGTGATGGGAGCATGTTCATCGTCAAGCTCAGCACACATAATTCCTTTAGCGGTTTCGATTACAGCACGGATCATAAATAAATTTACCTGAAATTTTTTAACCAACTCAAAGTATAGCAAGCTTGACACTCTCAGCGAGTAACGTGACGGAGATTCCTGATTCAGCAAGACAAGTTACCAAATAGACCATTATCTGACAGCAGTTCCAAATCCCAAAAGTAGCAAGAGCTACAAAATAGAGCGAGCATAAAATCAAGGCTCAATAGGCGTTTTGGGGAGTTACCTTAACTTAAAAGCCTGAAGTACTTGATATATAATAGTTTCAGGCTAGGAGATACTCAATGGCTGTAATATTTGCCCTTAAAAGCTTTCAGGTGTTTATCATTTTTAACCTCCCCGAAATGCCTATTGAGCCAAGCCGATAATGCAAGGATGTGTAAGGTGGATGAATGCTCTGGAAATCGACTGAAAATGATGAATTGCGCGTGGAGTGGAACTGGTTGCAAAGTATCGCCATATTTATGGTAATTAGCAATGTTTTTTTGCCACCTTTTGCCGCCTTGCTAGCTCTATTTGTGCTGTTTAAACATGGCTGGAAAGCGATCGCCACACCAGTTAATCAAGCTTATTTTGGGCTATCACTATGGATGATTTTCACCACAGTTATAGCTTTAAATCCTGCGATCGCCGCAGGTGGTTTAGCCAACTTCCTGCCTTACTTTCTCTTAGCGGCGATCGCTAGTTATATTATGCGTACCCCTGCTCAATTTGTTCATCTGCTATGGTTACTAGTGCTAGGCTCAATGATGGTGAGCGTCTTCGGGCTTTTGCAAGCAATTATTAATCGTCCTGATTGGATATTTCCCAAAGTCATTTTTGATAGTTATCCCATTCCTATGGGTTTTAGCTCCGATCGCCGTATTCAGTCATTCTTTGGGCATTTCAATGAAACTGCAATTTATCTATTAACCCTACTACCCATTTCTTTTCATTTAGCGATCGGAAAAGTTAAAAGTATTTCTAAATCGCAACAGGCGATCGCCGTAATTGCGTTGGGGTTAGGAATCTGTGTTCTGATTTTGACTGGATCACGCAATGCTTGGGGACTGGCCCTAATCGGCAGTGTGCTGATGGCGCTCTATTATCGGCAATGGCAACTAGTGGCAGGATTTGGATTTGGATTACTAATCATCGCATGGGGTATTTTTGGACAAAAATTCGGCTTAGGCGGTGAATTAGTGCGATCGCTATTGCCAGAAGGATTTGTCAATCGTATTGCCAGTACCGTTGATCCTAACTTTAGTGACTATGCCTCCACCGCCGATCGCCTTAATGCTTGGAAATTAGCACTGTCACTCATCTCTCAACATCCAATTCAAGGTTGGGGCTTACGCAACTTTCCCTTTGTGGCGCAGTCTATGGGCTACGATTTGCGAGGTTTACCCCATGAGCATAACTTCTTCTTGGCGATCGCCGTTGGCTCAGGAATTCCCGCCCTATTAGGATTGATCGGTATTATAATTTGGACAATCTGGATATCACTTAAACCCACGCTCATCAAAGCGACAGAAGGAATGATGGCTGTAGTGGCGATCGCCGTTATTTTGTGCTTGCTATCAGGTTGGTTAGATTTAGTATTTTATGAACCGAGAATTAGTGCGTTGTTGTGGATTTTGCTAGGCAGTATGTATGGACTGGCGAGATCGGCAAAAGATTCAAGCTAAGCAGCAGTTTCTATAACTTTTCGGCACAGACCCAGCGCCATAATAAATGACTCT
Organism: Cyanobacteria bacterium SOY_65_metabat_81; assembly: GCA_031412945.1. Classification (GTDB taxonomy): domain Bacteria; phylum Cyanobacteriota; class Cyanobacteriia; order Pseudanabaenales; family Pseudanabaenaceae; genus Pseudanabaena. The sequence goes on along the minus strand of JANODY010000013.1, from coordinate 44,101 downwards.
GCCCTTGTTCTTTAATCTTATACACTTGCTTAATTAGCGATCGCTTTTCTTTTTGATTAACTCCCCACAAAATAATTGAACTTTGCCATACTAAAGTGGATAAAGTCACCGCCACGCATAACCCCAAACCCATCATTGGCAGACGGTTATAGATTAAACTCATGCGTACTGCCGCCCATGTAAAAGCGGCAAACCATAACTCAATATCCGATCGCAAAGCCCAAATACTTACCGATCCGACAGTCAGCCAGAGAGTTGCATCAAATATCCATCGCAAATAAGTTTGAACTTCGATAAGTCTTTGGATTTGACGCTCTAAGAGTTGATCTGAGACTTGCTCAGTAATTGAATCAGAGACAATATTGATATCTTCATCATTCATAAATCAGCCAAATCTTTAAGATAAGAATATTGATTCTTATTAGAGAAAATCTCCCAAATAGAGCTTTTCTCTAATTTATAGTACTTACGCATAAATGCCTTAAAATCCTTGTTTTACCGTAGGGGCAATTCATGAATTGCCCCTACGGTTCTGCCCTTTTGCGTCAGTTCTAATTTAGCTTGCCTCAAATGGAGGCTGACTAAGTGTAGAAGTTTGACGACCGCGCCACCAAGCTAGCAAAATACCAGCGTTGAAAATGCTGGAATAAACTCCAGAGAGAAAGCCAATAATCAAGGCGAGCGCGAAAAATCTGAGGGTCGCACCACCAAATAAGAAAATGGCGATAAGTGGCAAAGTTGCGGTGAGCGTAGTGTTGATCGATCGCGTCAGAGTTTGATTGACCGAAGCATTGACCAAATCATTAAAACTACTGGCTCCAGCATCAAGTTTCACATTTTCACGGATGCGATCGTAAATCACCACCGTGTCATTGACTGAAAAGCCGCAAATGGTCAACATCGCCACGATAAACAAACTGTCAATCTCGACCCCGAATGTTAATCCAAGAATAGCAAACCCACCTGCGGTAACGAGGATATCGTGAAATAAAGCAATAATCGCAAAGACTGCGTAATCTGGCTGAAATCGAAACGCTAAATAAATAGCAATACCTGCAAAAGATAAGGCAAGGGCAAGCAAGCCATTACCGAGCGCCTGCTGCCCGATCGCTGGTCCTACTTCATCAATCTGTGATTTTTTTGGATCAACTTCACCATATTGTTTCAGAGACTCTGTTAGCACTCCCTTCAGCTTTTCCCGCTCCTCAGTTGAGAGATGCGATGTGCGTACTGATACGCCTTTAAGGTCTTTGCCCTCCACTGATTGAACTGTGCTATTGGTAAAACCTTTGCTTTCAACAGCTTGACGCACCACCGCGATATCAATTGGTTTGCCGCAATTGCCACTACTACAAACCAACCCCAGCGTCACGCTCGATCCGCCCGTAAAGTCGATCCCCAATCGCAGAGGCGAACCTAATTGCTGAAAAGACACCACCATCGCCACGATCCCCGCCAAAATGACGGCTGTTGAAATCGTGATGTAAAGACGAGCATTTTTAATTACATCTAATTTCATAGAACCGCACCAGTTGTATTGTTTTTGGGATTATTTTTAGAATTGTCTTTTTTACTATCGATTGACTCATCTTCTTCAGTCGCCGACACCGTAGAGATTTTACCAAAAGCCTTTACGCCGTAATATTCGGGCTTGCGGAAATTTGGATTGCTAATCATGGCAAGCATTAGCGATCGGCTGAGGGTAACAGCAGTAAATACACTGACCAGCACACCGACACCGAGGGTGACTGCAAATCCTTTGACAAAACCAGAACCAAGCCAAAACAGTGCCAAGCAAGAAATCAAGGTAGTTACATGACTATCGAGAATGCTTGACCATGCTCGATAAAAACCTGCTTCAACAGATTTATAAAGCGTGCGTCCAGCATTTAATTCTTCTTTTGTCCGCTCAAAAATCAGCACATTAGCATCGACCGCAATCCCGATACTGAGGATAAACCCCGCAATACCAGGCAAGGTCAGCACTACGCCTAATACGCTAAACGAAGCAAAGGTGATTACGGCATAGGTAATCAGCGCGATATCCGCAACTACGCCCAAAATGCGGTAATAAAGCACCATAAAGACTAAAACCAGTAATAGTCCTGACACCCCAGCATAGATACTATTGAGAATGCTTTCGGCTCCGAGGCTGGCTCCTACTGTGCGATTTTCGACTATTTCCACAGGCACTGGCAAAGCTCCTGCGCGTAATTGCAAGGCTAATTCGGTGGCTGACTCTAAAGTGAAGTTGCCTGTAATGACAGCCCGACCACCCGAAATCCCTTTTCCTTGAAATTCAGGACCAACCGATGGCGAACTAATTAATTTGTCATCTAAGAAGATGCCTAAAGATCGACCTGTTCCGCCAATTTCACCCGTAATTTGAGCAAACAACTCGCCGCCTTTATCATCGAAGGTTAGGGCGGATTGCCAAGAGTCGGGACCATTGCCAGATGGAGACGCAACCGCATCTTTGAGCATATTGCCTGTTAAGCCTGTGCGCTCAAAAATTCCTGCGATCGCTTCGACACTCTTTTTATATTCTATTTCGTTGTCGGCGATCGCCTTTTTGTCATTGCTAGCTTTAAGAACCTCGCGCTGAATCGCCGCCGCCTGCTGAATTTGAAATCGCGCCCTTAGCTCACTTTCTGTACCTTTTTTTTGCTTGCGAAAATCAAGCTGAGCCGTAGTCCCGATCACGCGTTCTGCTTGAGCGGGATCGTTGACACCCGGCAACTGCACGATTAGTTGATTGTTACCCGCTAGCAAAATGGTGGCTTCGGATACACCTAAGCCATTGATGCGCTGCTCCACCACAAATTTTGCCGATTCCATGATGCGCGGCGTGATTTCATTAATGCCTTGTTCGGGATTGATTTTGGCTTGGAGGGTTAGCTGTGCGCCGCCTCGCAGATCCAAACCTAACTTAGGCGGATGACTGACGATTAGATACACAGCGCCCAATAGTACTGCTAATACAAAGGCAAGCAGGCGGCTTTGTTTACCCATATTTTTTAAGTTGTCTGTATAGGTTTATGTAAAGCTGTTTGAGGGATTTTTCGACATCTGTTATCATAGCCTAATCCTATTGGTTACTCCCTTCGCACCCCAAAAATAGACATTAAAGAACCAAAAATTGGCGATGTGGGGCATAGATCTGCGCCACCAATTCTTGACTGGGAAGAGAGTATGATGACAAGCACATGTTGACAGTTCGGTTCTTAACCATATAAGTCTCCCAATTCCCCCAAGAAACCGTGAAACTCTTTCAGCTTTTTCAGGTATTCCCGTTTTTTGATCGCACCGTTGATAAATGGGCGACAGAAGCCCGTCTCTTGCGATGGCTAACCTTTTTGTGGTTATTTGCAGGACTAGCGGTACTTTTTTCCGCATCCTATCCTGTTGCCGATATTGCCTTCAAAGATGGCACGCTTTATTTTAAATACCAATTGGCTTGGGCGGTCATTGGCTTACTGATTTTTAATGCGATCGTGCATTTTCCTTTGCGGTTAATGCTGAAGATTAGCCCCATCTTTCTATTTATTATTTTGGCGATGCTTTATGCGACACATATTCCCGGATTAGGAACAACCCGCAACGCGGCCACACGCTGGCTATCGGTGGGGACGAGTTCTTTTTTGTTGCAACCTTCGGAGCTAATTAAGCCATTTTTGATTTTGCAGGCGGCGCAGCTTTTTGGAAACTGGAATCGCACACCTTGGAAAGCTCGAATTGGTTGGCTATCAGTATTTTTGTTGGTGTTAGGCGGCATTTTGATGCAACCTAGTTTGAGTGTGACCGCCCTCTGTGGGATTACGCTTTGGATCATTGCGTTGGGTGCAGGATTGCCCAGTATTCAGCTTTTTGGGACGGCGGCTTTAGGCACATGTGCGGCGATCGCCAGTGTTAGTTTTCGAGAATATCAACGACGGCGGATTATGTCATTTCTCGACCCTTGGCAAGATCAAGCGGGCGATGGCTATCAATTGGTGCAGAGTTTGATGGCGATCGGTTCGGGCGGTTTGTGGGGAACGGGGTTTGGGCTGTCGCAACAAAAGCTATTTTTACCGATTCAATATACGGACTTTATTTTTGCGATCTTTGCCGAAGAATTTGGCTTATTTGGGGCGATTTGCTTGCTGTCGCTGGTGATGATTTACGGCACGATTGGTCTGTCCATTACCTACAAGTGTAAAGATCCTGTGACGCGGTTGATCGCCCTTGGATCAACTTCATTAATTGTGGTGCAAGCACTTTTAAATGTGGGCGTAGCCACTGGGGTGCTGCCGACTACGGGCTTACCTTTCCCATTTTTGAGTTACGGTGGTAGCTCGACCTTATCCTGTTTATTTATCGCAGGGTTACTAATTCGGTCAGCCCGCGAAATGTCGGCGGCGGATGTGATCCCCATTGCTAGAGGCAAAGGCGATCGCCCCGATCTAAAAAATACAAAACGACCAGAAAAACTAGGCGTACCAAGGCGATCTTGAAAATATTTAGATCCCCCCAGCCCCCCTTGGGGGAGAATTTTCTTCCTCCCCCTTTTTAAGGGGGATTGAGGGGGATCTCTTAGAGCTGGAAATTCCAAAATTGTTTTCATCATTCTTGACGGGATGTGATAACCTATTGGCACTTTTGTGCTGTCAAAAATTGACATTCTAAAGAGAAAGCAAAAAATAGCTACGCTATTTTTTGCTTAATATCCCCCCGATCGCCACTGCGTATATCGAATTATGTACATTAAAAATGTAGAACTCACCAGATTTAAATCCTTTGGCTCGACCGTATCAATCCCCCTGCTGACGGGTTTTACGGTGGTTTCAGGGCCCAATGGTTCGGGTAAGTCAAATATTCTTGATGCGTTGCTGTTTGCGCTGGGGCTAGCTGGATCGAAGGGGATGCGCGCCGATCGCTTGCCAGATTTGGTCAACCAAGCCCATAGCAAAAAAGGGCGCATGGTCGAGGCGATCGTTACTGTCACCTTTGCCCTTGAGGAAGCAGAAATGGCGGCGATGCAAAGCGAAGGTGTGGAGATTCCTAAGGCGGAGGGGCAGACTGTTGGTGAATGGACGGTGATGCGGAAGTTGCGGGTGACGAGTCAGGGGACTTATACTTCCACTTATTACATTAATGGAACGCCTTGTAATTTGAGCGAACTCCATGAACAACTAGCTAAGTTCCGTATTTATCCTGAAGGCTATAACGTGGTCTTGCAAGGGGATGTTACAGGCATTATCTCCATGAATTCGCGGGAACGGCGGGAGATTATTGATGAGTTGGCGGGTGTGGGTGAGTTCGATCGCAAGATTGCGACAGCTAAAGATAAATTAGATGATGTCAAGGCTCAAGAAGAGCGATTTCGGATTGTTGAACAAGAACTGGCTGCGAATAAGGAGAAACTAAAGGGCGATCGCGTTAAGGCGGAGAAATATAAGGCGCTGCGGTTGGAATATGAACGTATGGAAGCATCGGAGGCGGTGCTGCAACAGAGGGAAATTCTCTATCAACAATCGCTGCGTAATGTTGAACTGGTTAATAACAAAGATCAATGCGGTAATTTAGAAAAGTCTTTAACAGAACTCTCACAGGTGATCGAAACAGGGACAGTTCAGCTTAACGAGCTTAGCGATCGCGTGCATACTCTGGGTGAAGAAGAATATCTCTCGGTTTCGAGTAATTTATCAGGGCAGCAAGCAGAATTGCGTGGTTTACAACGTCAACAGCAGTCCCTGACTAGTTCTTATCAAAACAATCAAAATCATATTGTCAGTACTCAAGAAGAAATCGATCGCCTCTTGCGCGAGTCGGAAAATCTGGAATCACAAAAACAATTTAAAGAAGAGTCGGTAACTACGGCTGAAAAAGCTCGCGATCAGCAGTCGGCGATTGTGGCGCAATATCGCAAGGAAGTTCAAGCGATCGCCTCAGCTTCATCGGAATGGGTGCGCCAACAAACGCAGTTACGTCAAGATGTGGATAGCGCTCAGGTCGAACTCGATCCGCAAAAGCAAGACCAAACTAGAATTAGAGAAGTCCTCAATCAGCGATCGTTGCAATTAGAAACGCAAGAAAAAGAACTTAAAGAAATTCTTGCGGGTGAGGGTCGCTATGCTGTGGATATGCTATCCAATCAGAATTTTGAGGATGCATTACGTTTGCAAGAAGCGGAAGTAAGTGGTGCAGAAGCTTTGGTGCAAACCTTAGCCAAAAATCTTGCCGAAGCCCAATTGGAAGTGCAGCTTCAGAATGAAACCATCGATCGCATTACCCAAGAACAACGAGTCAAAACGCGGCAACTTGACAAGTTAGAAGCGCAAGTACAGGCGAGCCGCGAAGTTCAAGGGACGCGAGCTTCTCAAGTTGTGATCGAAGCGGATATGTCAGGAGTTTATGGACTGGTCGCTCAATTGGGACTAGTAGAACCTCGTTATCAATTAGCCTTAGAAATCTGTGCAGGTGGGCGATTGGGGAATCTGGTTGTGGATAATGATGAAGTGGCGGCTGAGGCGATCGCCTTGCTCAAACGTGAGCGAGCAGGACGGGCGACATTCCTACCATTAAACAAATTAAATCCAGCTAAGTTCCCTTCCCGCACCGAAGCTCAAAAGTTGGGGGCGATCGACTATGCCTTTAATCTGGTCACCTACGAAGCCCGCTATCAAGATGTTTTTTCCTTTGTGTTTGGGAATACCCTTATTTTTGAACATCTCGATCAAGCCCGATTCCATATTGGTAAATATCGAATGGTGACGCTGGAAGGCGAAATTTTGGAAACTTCGGGCGCGATGACAGGTGGTAGCGCACCTTTGCATACTAGCTTACACTTCGGTAATACCAAACCTGCGGAATCTTCGGAAACTAAGCAATTGCGCGATCGCCTATTAGAAATCGACCAGATGTTAGCCCGACTCCATCAACGTTTGCGCGGTGCGCTGACGGGAATTGCCAAGTATGAAGAACAATTACAAACCGCCAGAACTACTCATCGGGAATCTCAACTCAAACGCGATCGCATCTACGAACAAATCGAACGCAATAGCCGCGATCGCGCTCGTCTGCAAGATCAAATTCAACAAACCCGCGCTGCCATTGACATCGGGCGATCGCAATTAGATACCCTCGATGGCAATATTGCCGAACTTGAAGCAAAACTCTATGTCAAACGCGCCGAATTAACGGAACTAGAAAAATCGGGAACTCATAGCCGTTGGTTACAGGGTCAAGAAGCGTTGCAAGGTCAAGAAGCTCTATTGAACAGTACCGAAATTGAACTGCGTACCGCTAAGCAACAATTAGGCGCATTAGAAAATCAGCATCAACTCGCGCTCGAAAAAATGACCCAGCGCCAAACCCGTCTTCAAGAATTGCGCGGTACACAAACGGAACTAATTAACAATACTTCGCAAATTCAGCACCAAATCAAACAGACAGAACAGGCGATCGCCTCCTATCAGTCTCGTCTTGATGTTCTTGAACAAACCATTGGCGCAGCAAAACAAGAGCGTGATGCCTGTGAGCGATCGCTGCGGACTCAACAGCAACAACAGCAACAACAAGAATGGCAATTACAAAAAAATCGCGATCGGCAAGCTGAACTTCAACAGCAAATCGCGCAGTTTACCGAACAACTTGATCAAATCGAACTTCCCGATATCGTTCCTGAAGTTCCCGAAAGCATGACGCTTGAACAGTTGCAACTAGAGCAACGCCGATTGCTCAAACGCATTCAGTCGATGGAACCTGTCAACATGATGGCGATCGCCGAATATGAAGCCACATCGCAACGTCTCGAAGAACTCAGTAGCCGTCTAGAAACTCTCAATCAAGAACGCACCGAACTCTTAATTAGAATTGAGAATTTTACGACTTTACGTCAACGCGCCTTCATGCAAGCCTTTGAGGCAGTTAATGGACATTTCAAAGAAATCTTTGCCGAACTATCTGACGGCGATGGCTATCTGCAACTAGAAAATCCCAACGCGCCGCTCAGTGGCGGACTCACCCTCGTGGCTCACCCCAAAGGCAAGCAAGTCCAGCATCTCGCATCGATGTCTGGCGGCGAAAAATCTCTGACGGCGCTGAGTTTCATCTTTGCCTTACAACGCTACCGTCCCTCACCCTTCTACGCCTTCGATGAAGTCGATATGTTCCTCGATGGCTCGAATGTGGAACGTCTATCAAAAATGGTACGCAAGCAAGCTAACCTCGCTCAGTTCATCGTGGTCAGTCTCCGCCGTCCGATGATTGAAGCATCCGAGCGCACTATCGGTGTCACTCAAGCGCGGGGCGAACATACTCAAGTGTTGGGATTAGAGCTGCGATCGCGTTAAGGATAAAGATTTTAAAATGATTAAAGACAAAGATTTTGATAAATTTTGAGTCAATATTTACGTTAGATTCGATACTTGCTCAAGTAATGATAAAAAACAGGCGGGGCGTAAATGTAGTATGAGATCAATTGATTATGTCTATAGAAGACAAGAGCGAAATTTGGGACTTAGAGCATCCAAAATTGAAAAACTTAAACCAATTTTTGGGTCTATTTAACGAAGAAATACATTTATTTCTGGCATATTCTCAAAAATAGCAATCAAAGTTAGCAATATTTTTAACTGGAATAACTTTTAGCGATATGAAATCAAGTTTAGAAACAAATTTAGAAACCAAAACAAAGCGCCGCATATTTATCAGTACTGGAGAAGTTTCAGGCGATTGGCATGGGGCAATTTTAATTGAGGCGTTACATGAGCGAGCAGCTTTAAAAGGGCTTGAATTAGAGATCGTGGGATTGGGCGGCGATCGCATGGCGGCGGCTGGGGCAAAACTACTAGGAAATACAGTTGGGATTGGTTCAATTGGTGCGGTTGAAGCTCTGCCCTATATTTTGCCGACTATTAAGGTGCAGCGCGATGCTAAAAAATGGTTAAAAACATCGCCTCCCGATGTGGCGGTGCTAATTGATTACATGATGCCCAATCAAGGTATGGGCTACTATGCGAAGCGCGTCCTAAAGATTCCTGTGATTTATTACATCGCGCCGCAAGAATGGGTCTGGTCATTTGATGACAAAAACACTAAGGCGATCGCCGCTTTTACCGATAAGTTATTGGCGATTTTCCCGCAAGAGGCGGTTTATTATGAAAAGCAAGGCACAAATGTGCAGTGGGTGGGGCATCCCTTTGTAGACTTGATGGCAAAAGTTCCCGATCGCCTTGAAGCGCGTAAACAGTTGGGCATTGCCGAGGATGAATTAATCGTAACTTTGCTGCCTGCTTCCCGCACCCAAGAATTGCGATCGGTGATGCCGATTATTCTCAAAGCCGCCAAAATTATCCAAGCCAAATTACCCCACGTCAAATTTTGGTTGCCGCTATCTTTAGATCGCTATCGACCTGAAGTCGAGAAGCTGCTCGCTGAATATGACATTAAAGCGACAATTATCTCGGCTCAGTCTCAAATTGCGATTAGTGCTGCTGATTTAGTACTTAGTAAATCGGGTACTGTAAATTTGGAGACGGCGTTGCTCAATGTGCCGCAGGTGATTTTGTATCGAGTTAATGTGATTACGGCTTGGATTGCGAGGTACATCGTGAAGCTCAAGTTGCCATTTATATCGCCTGTAAACTTGGTAAATATGGAGTCTGTCATTCCTGAGTTTGTGCAAGATGAGGCTATTCCTGAAGCGATCGCCGAATGTGCGATCGAGTTATTGACTAATCCTCAATCGCGACAAGCCATGCTAGATGGTTATGTAAAGGTAAGAGAAAGTCTAGGCGAAAAAGGCGCAATCAATCGGGTTGCCGATGCAATTATTGATTACTTGTAAACCTAAATGATTCGTGGCTTCGACTTCGCTCAGCCATCAGTCCACGCTGGCTGAGCGAAGTCGAAGCCTGTTTCAACTCCGCTCAGCCATCAGTCCATGCTGGCTGAGCGAAGTCGAAGCCTATTTCAACTCATTTAGGATTGCTACAGATAATCTTCTATGGGTGGACAAGAACAGATAAAATTGCGATCGCCATAGGCACTATCAATCCGTCCCACGCTTGTCCAGAATTTATGCTCTTTTAGCCAAGGCGCAGGATAGGCGGCTTGATTGCGGGTGTAAGCATGATTCCAGTCATCGGCCAGCAAAGCTTCGGCAGTATGTGGCGCATTTTTGAGCGGATTGTCAAGTTTATCCATAACACCCGCAGCGATCGCGTTGATCTCTTCCTTAATGGCAATCATGGCATCACAATAGCGATCGAGTTCCATTTTAGATTCGCTCTCCGTTGGCTCGATCATCATCGTGCCGCCCACTGGCCAAGAGACAGTCGGCGCATGGAAGCCGTAGTCCATTAACCGCTTCGCCACATCATCGACCTCAATATTTGCGATCGCTTTGCAATCATGTAAATCGATAATGCACTCATGGGCGACCAAGCCATTTTTGCCAGTATATAGAATTGGATAGTGCGGGGCAAGACGATGCGCCATGTAGTTGGCATTCAAGATCGCCACTTCTGTCGCCAGTTTCAATCCCTTCGCTCCCATGAGAGCAATATACACCCATGAAATAGTGAGAATGCTAGCACTACCCCAAGGAGCAGCCGAGATGGTGCTTGCTTGGCTATCAGTAGTAAATGGATGCTGAGGCAAAAATGGAACTAACTGCGGGGCGACGCAAATCGGTCCCATACCCGGTCCACCACCACCGTGAGGAATGCAGAAAGTTTTGTGCAAGTTTAAATGACAGACATCTGCACCAATATCTCCGGGGCGGCAGAGTCCGACTTGAGCGTTCATGTTTGCGCCATCCATATAAACTTGTCCGCCGTAGTAATGGATAACATCGCAAATGTCGCGGATCGCTTCCTCAAATACGCCGTGAGTTGATGGATAAGTAACCATTAGCGCTGCGAGTTCGTGCTGATGTTTTTCGGCTTTGGCTTTGAGATCGATTACATCAATATTGCCTTCATTGTCGCAATTCACTGTTACAACTTTCATGCCAGCCATGACCGCACTGGCGGGATTTGTGCCATGAGCCGAAGTGGGAATTAAGCAAATATTACGATTGGTTTGACCGCGATGTTGATGATATTCGCGAATGGTTAGCAAACCTGCATATTCGCCCTGTGAGCCAGCATTGGGCTGGAGCGACACACCTGCAAAACCTGTGATTTCGGCTAGCCAAGTTTCTAGTTGCTCAAATAGAATTTGATAACCTGCGGTTTGGGCTAATGGCGCAAAGGGATGGATATTCCCAAACTCAGCCCATGTGACGGGAAGCATTTCAGAGGTGGCGTTTAGCTTCATCGTGCAGGAGCCGAGGGGAATCATGGAAGTAGTTAGCGATAAGTCTTTAGCTTGTATGCGATGGATGTAGCGCAATAATTCTGATTCAGAATGGTAGGAGTTGAAAACGGAATGGGTGAGGTAGGGGGAATTACGAATTAGGGAATTAGGAATTACGAATTTGGAATTAGCGGCGATCGCCGTTTCCTGTCCCGCAAATATGGTAATGAGTTCGGCTAGATCTTGCTTAGAGACGGTTTCATCAAGACTAATGGCGATCGCGCCATCTGCGAAATAACGCAAGTTAATCTGTTTCGCATCGGCTCTAGATCTAACTTCATTGATTGAGAGACCCTTAAGTTCAAGGCGAATGGTGTCGAAGAAAGCAGAGGAAGAAATAGTATGTCCTAACTTCTCTAAAGCTTGTGCAAGAGTCGTAGTCAGCAAATTTACACGCTGAGCGATGCGCTTTAAACCTGCGGCTCCATGATAAACCGCATACATACTCGCCATGATCGCCAGCAGAACTTGTGCAGTGCAAATATTACTTGTCGCTTTGTCTCGGCGGATATGCTGCTCACGGGTTTGCAAGGCTAAGCGCAGAGCGGAGCGACCATGAACATCTTTAGAAACTCCAATCATGCGCCCTGGCATTTGGCGTTTGTAAGCATCTTTGGTTGCCATATAAGCGGCATGAGGTCCTCCATAGCCAAAGGGAACGCCAAATCTTTGGGCGCTACCGATCGCAATATCCGCCCCAAATTCCGCAGGGGCTTTAATTAGTGTCAGCGCCAATAAATCCGCCGCCACGATCGCCAACCCACCGACAGCATGAATTTCGGAAATACAGGCGCTGTAGTCATAAATTGCGCCATCGCTAGCAGGATATTGCAACAGAGCACCGAAGTAATTCTTATCAAATATAAATTCGTCATGCTTGGCAAGTTCCACTTCAATTCCTAAAGGAATGGCACGGGTTTTCACAACGGCGATCGTTTGTGGATGACAATCTGATGACACAAAAAATTTATGCCCTTTATTTTTGGCAAGCCCTGCAGCCATACTCATCGCTTCGGCGGCGGCGGTTCCTTCATCTAATAGAGAAGCATTCGCAATTTCTAAACCCGTTAAATCGATGATCATGGTTTGGAAGTTGAGCAGTGCTTCTAAGCGACCTTGGGCGATTTCGGCTTGGTAAGGCGTGTACTGCGTATACCAACCAGCGCTTTCGAGGATATTACGCTGAATAATCGGTGGTGTGATGCAGTTGTAATAGCCAGTACCGATATAGGAGCGCCAGACTTGATTTTTTGAGGCGATCGCCTTTAATTCTTGCAATAGTTCGTGTTCTCCCCTCGCTCCTCCCAATTGTAATGGCTGCTTGATTCTAATCGAGGCTGGAACAGTCTTTTCGATCATCTCATCAAGAGAATCACAGCCGATCGCCGCTAACATTTGCTGGATTTCTGAAGAACTCGCCCCAATATGCCGACCAACAAAACTATCGGTTGGCGCAAACTCATCATTGCTCAAGGCTTCTGATAAATAGTCTGTGAGGTGATATTTTTCTGTGTCAATGGATTCTGCATCAATGGATATTTGGACGTTAGGAGAATCTTGGGCTGTCATAGCAAAGGTTTCTGGCATAGATTTTAGAGTAAAGCCAAATAATTTAGGTGGGTAGCTTCTATGCTATTACAAATTTATTACAAAGTGTTAAGAGCCAAACCATGAAAGATCAAAACTGCCGCTTTGCGGCAGTTTTGATCCCGTAAGGGCAATTCATGAATTGCCCTTACGCTTTTAACTCAAATCACCGTAGTTAATCATCTGGTGGTGACATCTATTAATGAAGTTGCCGCATCAGTATCTAATGGACGAGATAGCAGATAGCCTTGACCATAGTCGCAAGAAAGCGATCGCAAAATTTGTTTTTGTTCTTCTGTCTCAATTCCCTCAGCCACAACATCCATATTTAGACTATGAGCTAGCTTAATTATGGTTGAAACAATACTATTTTCAGCATTAGCTGCTAATTCTTTGACAAATGCGCGATCAATTTTTAAAGTATTAATCGGCAACTCATGGAGACGACTGAGCGAAGAATAGCCTGTGCCGAAATCATCAATACAGAGCTTGATATCTAAAGATTTTAATTGTTCTAAAGTTGATGGTTTAGAATCAGCCGCATCTAATAAACAGCTTTCGGTAATTTCTAACTTCAGGCAATTACTGGGTAAATCTGCATCGGCTAGTATTTTTTTGACACTTTGGGCGAAGTTTATTTGTTTAAGTTGCAGTGGAGAGATATTAACGTTAATCCATAGAAAGCGATCGCCGCGATCGCCAAATTGTTGATACCAAACTTTCATCTGGCTGAGAGATTGCCTTAAAATCCACCAACCCAAAGCGTTAATCAAGCCAATCTCTTCGGCGATCGCAATAAATTTTAATGGAGATATCAATTTGCCAGAAGGATGATTCCATCGGACTAAAGATTCAAATCCGCATAGTTGATTGGTTTGCAAACAAAAAATCGGTTGGTAGTACATGCAAAATTCTTCGCGATCGATCGCTCTTCTCAGATCATTTTCCATTTCTAATCTGGCGATCGCCGCATCACGCGTTATCGGATTAAAGACATCATAGCGCCCACGCCCTTTATGCTTAGCCTGATACATGGCAATATCAGCATCTCTCAGAATATCTTCAGGTTGTTCATAATCTTCAGTACCAATGGTAATCCCGATACTGATACTGACAAATAATTCGTAGTTATATAGTTTAAAAGGAAGTTCTAGTTCAGATTGAATCTGATCGGCTAGATTTGTTGCTTCTTCCAGATTGGCAATATCTTCAAAAAGAATCACAAACTCATCTCCACCAAATCTGGCGACCGTGGCTCTCGCTGGCAGTGCCGATTTAAGTCGGCGAGTTGCTTGTTTGAGCAATTCATCGCCAACTAAATGTCCTAGGCTATCGTTAATTACTTTAAAGCGATCGAGATCAGTAAATAAGACCGCATAAAGTTGAGTTTGAGTGGTCAGATATTGCAATCGCTGCATTAACCAAGCGCGATTTGGTAAACCTGTGAGGGTGTCATGAAAAGCATCATAAGCTAATCGCTGCTCTCTCAATAACAATTGTACTTGGACTTTTTGCAAATCAGAAAGAGCGTCTGATAGTTCCATTGTGCGAGCTTTGACGCGGTTTTCTAGTTCTTGAGTGAAGTTTTGCAGTTGCAGGTTTTGTTCTTGTACTTGTTTAGTTAAATGACTGATATGGAGGTGCGTTTTAGCTCTAGCTATGACTTCATCGCGATCAAATGGCTTAGTGATATAGTCCACCGCCCCTAACTCAAATCCTTTAACTTTGTCTAAAGTGTCAGAAAGCGAAGTCATAAAGATGATGGGAATTTCACAGGTTTCCAAGGTGCTTTTTAATATTTTACAAGCAGAGAAACCATCCATAATTGGCATCATCACATCTAAAAAGATTAGATCTGGTTGAGTGTATATGGCTTGTTCGATCGCACTTTCGCCATCAACAGCAATTAAAATATCCCAGTTACAATGCTCTAAAGTTCCAGATAAAACTTTTAAGTTATTGGGGTTATCATCGACTATTAAGATTTTGCTTTTTAGGGAAGATTTTATATTCATAACTTTAATTTAGAAAACTAATATTGCTCAACTACATTGACAAACTAAATTGATAAAGAAAAACCATTAAGTCGCTAGGCGCAATTAAATGTAAAACCGAAACCGAAATCTTTGATGTACGCGCAGTGTGCGCCACAGGTTTTAGATTTTTTATTAGATCTTGTCAGATTAAAATCGATAAGATTTAATGAATTCTTTAATTTTTTTGATTTGAAATTCACTGGCTAATTTTTTAATCTCTGTCGTAAATAGAACAAAATCAACATTTTGCATTTCAAGCTTAATAGCATGTTCAATAATACTATTAATATTACCTTGCATCGCCAAATCAAAAAGAATTTCAATTTCTTCTGAAGGCGGCGGAACGATGTTACTATTCTTAACAGATGATATCTTGTTAATGATATTTATTTCCGATAAGATATTAGACTTGATTGAACTTACTTCCTCATATATCCACTCTATATTCAAGTATTTTTGAATTTTAATCAATAAACTATCAAAATTAATTGGTTTAGGTAAAAAGTCATTACCACCAGTTTCTAAGCTTTGATTTTCATCTTTGCTAAAGGCACTAGCTGAGGTGACAATGATAACTATATCTTGTAATTTAGGCGATCGCCTAAACTTTCTAATCATCTCAAAGCCATCCATTACAGGCATAACTAAATCAGTAATTACTAGGTCGGGTTGATCTATAGCCGTCAGATCTAGTGCTTCCTGACCATTGCCCGCTTCCATGATTTTAAAACCAATTTCTTCCAGTAATTTTACTAATACTGTGCGGTTTTCCCATTTGTCATCAACTAATAAAATTGTTTGACTTTTTCCCGCAAATCCAATAATTTTTTGTTGAGTAAATTTATTGTCAAAATGGAACCAATCAACCGTTTCAGTTGCAGTTTTTAAATCCAAATCAATCCAAAAGGTGCTGCCCTTGCCTGCTTCACTCTTGACATGAATTGAGCTTCCCATAATCTCGGCAATTTTTTGACTGATCGCCAAGCCCAAGCCCGTACCCTCAGCATTAGCTCGCAAATTGCCCACTTGCTCAAAGGGTGAAAAAATACTTTCCAATTGTTCTGGTTTGATGCCAATGCCTGTATCTTCAATTTGAAAACGGATTTTGTGTAAGGTATAGATAGACTGGCGATCGCTTCCATCAATCTCAGAATAAGGAACATTATTGGCGATCGCCTCAACTCTAAAAGTAACGCCACCATCATCGGTAAATTTAATCGCATTACCTAGCAAATTGAGTATTACTTGGCGCAATCTTTTGTCATCAGCTAAAATTCCGACTGGCAAATTAGTTGAAGGTAAATAAGTAAAGGTAAGCCCCTTCTGCTCAGCCCTAACCGCGCAAATCTCAACGACACCTTGTAAAAAACTTGTGAAATGGAAATCACTCTCCACGAGTTCCATCTTTTTTGCCTCAATTTTAGAAAGATCGAGAATATCAGCTATCAAATTAAGCAGGTGATGACCACATTGCTTGATCACGTTGATCCCTTCGATTTGTTTGGGGGTTAGATTGCGATCGCGTTGGAGGATCTGGACATAGCCAAGAATGCCATTGAGGGGAGTTCTTAATTCATGGCTCATATTGGCGAGAAATTCACTCTTGGCTCGATTAGCAAAGTCTGCCGATTCTTTGGCTTGAGATAGCTCGATTTCAGCCTGTTTTCGCTCAGTAATATCTGTATGAGAACCGATCATTCTGGTTGGAGTTCCATCTTTATTAAAAAGAGCAATTCCTCTCGCTAGAATCCATTTGTAAGAATTATCTTTGCATCGGACTCGATGTTCCGCAATATAATGAGGAGTATTGCCTGCCCAATAGTTCTCAACTATAGACATTACTCGACTAAAATCATCAGGATGAACTAGATAGATCCATGAATCGACATTAGCGTCCAATTCATGATCACCGTAACCCAACATAGTTTTATAGCGAGTCGAGAAAAACACTTCATTAGTTATACAATTCCAATCCCAAATCCCGTCATTATTACCTTCTAGCACTAGATGCCAACGTTTCTCACTCTCTTTAAGCTGCTTTTCAGCAAGATCACGATTATAAGATTCGATCGCTAATATTACTAAATCACCAATGGCTCGCGCAAAGTTTTGTTCGTCTATAGTCCATGTTCGCATTGCGCCAACATGTTCTATGCATAGCACGCCCACGGTGGCAGCTTTTTGACGAATGGGAATCTCTAGCATTGAAGTAATCCCAAACATTTCTAGATAATCTTTACCAAGTTCACTACTACGCGGATCTTGCAAAGCATCTGGAACTGAGATCACTAACTCATTTTGTAAAGCTTCAAAATAATTGGGAAAATCAGCGATCGCTAAATCGGGTTCAATAGAATTATGCTCAGAACTTAAGGTGAATTGATTTAGGCATTCCCAATAAATGCTATCTGGTCTTGCTATCCACAGACTTACTCGTTCCACATTGATGGTTTTGGCGACTACTTCTGTCAAGCTCTGCACATTAGTTTGCAGATCGCCTTGTCTCAATTTTTCATCCTTCGATAGCTTGACTAACACTTGATTGTGGAGGCTAAGCATGGCTGCCCGCTGTTGTACTTCCTCATCATATTTGCGTCGTTCTGTAATGTCGGTATGTGAGCCAATCATCCGAATGGGAACACCTTCTTCATTAAAAAGTGCTTTTGCCCTAGCTAAAATCCACTTGTAGCGACCATCTTTACAGCGCAATCGATGTTCTAGAATGTAGTGAGGTATTTTCTTTTCTAGATAATCATTGGTAGTTGTTAATGCTAAATCTAGATCTTCAGGATGAATTAGACTAACCCAAGTATCACTATGGGGAACTAATTCTGTTTCTTCGTATCCCAGCATGGTCTGATAACGTGGTGAATAGAATACTTGATTCGATTGACATTCCCAATCCCAAATACCATCATTATTACCTTCTAGCGCCAGTTGCCAACGTTCTTCATTCTCTTTTAGTTGTTTTTCGGCGAGGCTACGATTATGAGATTCGATCGCTAAAGCGACTAGATCACCGATAGAACGCGCAAAACTTTGATCTAACAAAGTCCAAGTCCTTGGCTCTCCTGTATGCTCTAGACTTAGCATTCCCACGATGTCATTATTTTGACGTAAGGGAATCTCTAAAATTGAAGTGATGCCAAACTGAATTAGATAATTGTCTGTTAGATCTATGGTGCGATCGTCATTAAGTGCATCATCAACTGAAACTGCTAGTTCAGTTTTTAATTGACCAAGATATGTGGGAAAGGCACTATATGAAGAATTAGTTTCGCTAATATGTTTTCGAGAACTTAACAAAAATAAATCTAAACAAGTCCAATTAACTTGCTCTTCCTTGACCAACCAAACACTACTTCGCTCAACTTTTAGGGTGGTAGCAACGGATTCAGTTAATTTCTGCACACTAACTGAAAAATTGCCTTGGCGCATCGATTCATCTTTGGCTAGCTCATTTAATATTTGATAATGTTCACTTACCAAAACGGCTTTGTCTTGAAGTTTTTGCTCAATAGCAATGCGATCGCTAATTTCTTTTTCTAATTCACTGGTGCGTTCTTCGACTTTGAGTTCTAGCGATCGCGAATATTCTTGCAACTCAGCGCGAGATTGACGTACTTGTTGACGCATTTGATTAAAGGCGATCGCCAGTATACCTAATTCTGCAATCCAAGTATTTGGCAGGGGTTGATCAAAATTTTGGTCGGCGATCGCCAAACTGGCATCGCGTAATTGCAAGATTGGTTGGACAATCCAACGCGTAGTTTGAATTCCCAAAACAATCAATATTCCAAATACGCCAATGCAGAGGATAACTAATGAAATCAAATCATTGTTAGTTTTAGATAGAATGTCAGATTGGGGAATAACCATAAAAATATACCAATCTAGTCCATTAGCATCTCGATAGGGGGCTATTTCAATAAGTTGCTTCTCACCCACATTTCTATTGTTTTTTTGATCGAGATTATTGAGATTAATTTCAAACTCTTCAATACCTTGAATATTTTCAATTCCACTAAAACGCTTATTAGCATTAATTATAGTTTCGCGAATAAATAAATTATTGCTATCAATAGCTTTTAGTCTTTGGGCTTTGCCTTCCTGATTGATCTTAAATAGAGATTCCCGACTAGATGTGGCGACTAACAATCCCGATCGCTCTACGATAAAGGCTTGGCTAGAGGCACTAACTAGATTGTTTTCTAGTAATTTGTTGATTTTGTCAAGATTTAGACTGGCGACGATCGCATATTGGGGCTTCTCTTGGCGATCGAAAACGGCTTGAGTCGCCGAAATACGCATATCAAAGCTATTAGAACTATCAGGAGATGGATAAATATCTGTCCATATCAGATTTTTGCTGGCGATCGCTTGTTGATACCAAGGCTGCGATCGAGGATCGTAATTTGTATCATTTTTAAATAAATCACCTAAACGCCCATTGGCATCAAATAAATACCAATTTCGCTTTGGGAAAATTTCAGTGGTTGTTAATATAAAACTATTATCTGGTTGACGGATAAGTCCAATCGAATTTCCCAAACTATCGCCTACATTAATGTCACTTATAGATGGAAATACATTGGAAAGTCGCTTAAACTGCTGAATAATTTCTGACGATGTTTGCGTGTCAAGGGGATTGCTCTTGCGGGCTTGGATATTCAGCTTGATCACCTGCATCGGCGATCGTAAATAGTCAGTAATCTCATTTCTTAAAGAAGTGATGGCATTGGATCTTAATTTATTATTGAAATCACTAGCAGTTTTCTGTCCATTCTGAAAAGAGAAGTAGCCAACGACCCATACAGCTAGAGCTATTTGAATAATAAAAGGAAAAATCAAGAGCGATCGAATCGAAACTTTTTTAAATCTCTGTTTTGTTTGAGTGACCGAATCGTGAAACATTTATACTTTTATGCTTTGACTTATGATTTAAAAATCGCAAGCTGCGACCCTTCTTGTGACTGGTTTGATCGACAACTGCTATCAACATAGTTATTTTGGCTCATATCATCAAAATACCTTAGTCATCCACGATACTTACTAGCAGAAAGCTGTAAGTAAATGGGCTTCATTAAACCCTAAAACCTCTGGCGCACGCGCCACAGGTTTCAATCCTGTTTTTATATTTAATTGCGCCCAGCTACTTATGGCTATATTATTTAGTATTGCGATCGCGAGATTGAAAGGATAACAAGGCTAACTATGTCAGGACATATCCTACTTGTAGACGACGAACCGGGATTACGAGAGGCGGTGCAAGCCTATCTCGAAGATAGTGGCTTTGCAGTACAGGTCGCCAACAATGCGCGTGATGCATGGCAAATGCTAGAGCAAACCACGCCCGATCTGGTGATCTCAGACATCATGATGCCGCAAGTGAGTGGTTATGAATTTTTAAAACAAATGCGCGAAGATGTGCGTTTTTTGAATTTGCCTGTCGTGTTTTTGACCGCTAAGGGCATGACCAAAGATCGGATTGAAGGCTACAACGCGGGTTGTGATGCCTATTTGTCCAAGCCCTTTGATCCTGATGAGTTAGTGGCGATCGCCGAAAACTTGATTGCACGGAGGGCGATGCAAGCCGTTACTGCCAATAGCAACACCTCAGAAATGACCGATCTGGCGGGACAACTTGCTGAAATCAAGGCCCTACTAAAACAAAAACCTGCGATCAACATCACCCCACCACCGATCAAGATCGAGTTCACTCCCCGCGAACAGAGCGTTTTAGAGCTAGTGGTTGAGGGCTTAATGAACAAAGAAATTGCCAAGCGCCTCGGCACAACCATTCGGAATGTGGAGAAATATGTCAGTCGTTTATTTGGGAAAACTGGCACAAGTAGCCGCACTGAACTAGTGCGATATGCACTACAACATGGCTTGATTGATGCTTATTGTTAGCAGTAACTCAGCCCCAAAATAGATCCTAAACAAAAAAAGCTTCGCATCGCGAGGCTTTTTTTGTTTCAGAATTAGTTCAAACTGGCGTTAAGTTGCCATTAAACTAAGATGTCACTTTTGCCAAAAATCAACTAAAAATGCAATGTCCTTTGTGTGAGAGTACCCAATTTCAGGATCTGGGTAAAACAGCTAATCGCGATCGCCAATACTATTGTCTAGTTTGTCAGAGCTTTTTCACGGATCGCGCCTCTCAAAATCTCTCCGATCGCCAACCAAGTAAATTATGCTTACCCGAAATTAATCTTCTCCCTAAGTCTCGCGATCGCCGTTCACGGTTACGCAGGAAGCTTTTAGAAACTCCAAAAAATAACAGAATAAATAATAGAACAAATGAAAAAAAATCTTATCGGTGGGGAGTCATTGGCTTTGTCCTAGCTCTTTCAATTTATAGCTTTATGTATATTTGGTTGAAAATTGATATAAATCAACCGCAATCTTTCGATTCTTATACATTACAAGCCTTAGCGTGGCGTAGTGGACATTTAGATTTACCCCAAAATTATACTTGGCTAGAAATTGCCATATATCAAGGGAAATATTTTTTGTGCTTTCCTGCCGTGCCAACCATACCAATGTTATTTTTAAGTTTTTTCTTTGATGAAAAAACACCTTCAAATTGGTTAATGGTTACTTGTTTTTGTGCTAGTTATTGGATTGCCTATAAATTAGTAAGACGCTTTCAAAACAGTGATTTTTATAGTGCAATTTGGGCAGTTTTTTTGATATGTGGCAGCAGTTATTTAGACATATCTTTATTTGGTTGGGTTTGGTATATGGCTCAATCAATGTCATTGGTATTTACATTAACTTGCATCCTTTGCTTAACGTACTCTCATCGACTAATACAGGGGATTGGGTTATTTGCATTTGCACTTGCAGTTGGTTGTCGTCCATTACAAGCTGTATATACCCCCCTAATCCTCATTTTCATTTATTACAAAAACCAGAAACAAACCATTGCGCTTACCATCCAAACGATTATACCCATGCTAATTGCACCTATATTGATTGCATCTGCTTTGGCGGCATTAAATTTTTTACGGTTTAATTCTATATTTGAATTTGGATATAAATATTTGCCTGAATTTTCAGTAGAGCCACAATTTTCACTTTCTTATCTATCAAAAAACTTTATTAAATTATTTGCTGAATTTCCTACATTTAGTTCGTCGGGGGAGTTGCAATTTTCACGCTTTGGCTTTGCATTTTATATAGCTAATCCTATTTTTATATTATTAATATTTCGTATAATTAATTATTCAAATTTACCCAAGATTTATTTTTTCCTATTGGGAAATATGATATTGCAGTTTTTGTTTCTAATGACGCATCGAACTTTTGGGGCTTGGCAATTTGGAACAAGATTTTTAGTCGATTTATTACCTGTTGCCTTAGTTTTATGTACGGTATCCAGACAAAAAATTAAACCCTATGAAATTGCCATTATGATTTTTGGTATAGCTTTCAATATGTACGGAAGTATTATATTTCGCGCAGTTAAATAACATTAGTGTTATTTAAGTTTAGGCTTACTCAATAAATGAAATTTTTTATTTAAAAAAGGACGCTCCCAAAACAAAGTTAGTAGAGTTGCAGCTAGAACTCCTAACCCAAAAACAAGAAAAGTAAATAGAACTTGCCATTGTGGATCATTATGCGGATCGAGAGTTAGGGATGGAGGGAAGTGTGCATGAAATAATTTAGCGGCGATAAACTGATGCCAAATGTACAAATTATAAGAAATTAAAGAAAAGAAAGTTAAAAAGCAGTTATTGAGTAGCTTTTGGATAAAGCGATTAGCAAAATGACCGCCGATCGCGGTCAACATTAAGGCGATCGCAATGAGTGGTCGATAATTTGCTTGCCAGTTAATCATGCCATTGGGCAGCCCTGCCACAGTACCCACATTTTGGAGCAAAGCCACAAAACCCGCTAAACCCAAAAACATCATTCCTGTAAAAATTAGTCGATAACGTTTCATATTTTGACAATTACGCAACCAAACCAACAAATAAGCCGTAAGCATTCCCATTGCAAACAAATCTAAAAATGCGGGCATTTGGTTGATGTAGTTTGTCAAAAAGCCACTGTCTTGTTTTGTAGCTGCAAAATATTGACGATAGGCGATCGCAATCCCAGTCATGATCAAAGTGACAGTTATGGGGTTTTTGCGAAAGAATTTAGCAAGTAAAGGAAAAATTAGGTAAAACTGCACTTCTACTGCAAGAGACCAAAACACGCCATTAATGGAAGAGTAAGTTTCAGGAAAAAAATTATAGATAAATAGAAAATGAGAAATTAAATGCCAAGATAATTGATCTTTAGAGAATTCCCAAGGGAATAAGCACAGAATTAAAAAAATTGCTAAATAATAAGACGGCAAAATTTTAAAAGCCCGTTTACCCAAATAATCTTGCCATGAGGCAAGGGGATACTGCTCAAAACAGTGGCGAGCATGAGGATAAAACAGACAAAAACCACTTACAAAAAAGAAGGTTTCTACACCGATAAATCCGTATCGGGCTATAAAATTTAAATCAACGGGACTATGTAAAAATTTTGTAAAATCGAGCCAAGAAAGCTGCCAGATATGAAAAACTACGACTAGCAGAATTGCGATCCCCCGCAAGCCATCAATGACGGGAATATGAGATTTAGTTTTGCGTTCATTCGAGACAGATGAGAACCGCCCCAGAAATCCTGTGAGAAATTGTAATTTATGCCGCACATTACCATCCTAATTTGACTGACCAGTATACGCCCCATATATTTACCAAGACCGATAAACCAATTAGTGTCCCTGCCAAAACTTTAGGCATTCTTTGCAACCCACTGACGATCGCTAAGAATAGAAATGGTAAATAATCGAGGGCATAGCGATAACCAAATTGCACCCAGCCTGTGGCGGTATAGATCATTGCGGGTAAGGAAATCACAAAGGCGGCTAAACCTGCCAAAACCACTAATACATCCTTCCAGTTAGCGGCGATCAGCGCCAAAAATGCGGGTGTGGTTAGCCAAATATTCATACCTTCGGGATTGGGACGCACAAAGGGGAATTGAGGGAAGAAGTCAGGCATTCCTGCAAAAATCAGCTTTAAATGTTTGGGAATATAGGCGATGTTAAACAAACCATATTTCTCGATCGCAGGTGCTTGCACCGATGAGTAATAGTTTTGCAGCATGTAGCCCGACTCCATCGGATCGCTAAACCTTGCCCAATTAAACCAAGATTGACCTAAAAAAAGCGGCGTGAAACCTGCACCAAAGCTGATTCCTTTTTGAATCCAGCGATCGGGGCGTTCCCATATCAGCCAACCCAAAAAAAATAGTGAACCCAAAATTGTAGCCTGTCGAGATAGAAAGGCTAGCCCCATATAGAAACCAATCATCGCAAAGCGGCGCTCTCCAAAAAATTCTACTAAGGCTAATAACATGCCAAACTCAGCGACAACATGGGCATAGAACCAAATTGTGCCGATGATACTAGCGCTATAATGGACAGTGCCAAATCCGTAGAGAATGGCTAAACCAACGCGTAACCAGCCTTGGACGGTCATCTTTCCCAATAGTGTCCAGACTAGAAATACATCGATCGCCCCAACTAGCATACATACGCGAATCTGTTCGGTGGCAACACCCCAAATTGCCACAAAAGGCATTAGTAAAATGGAAGGTAACGGCGGATTAGGCAGATAGATTTTGTCTTTCCAGTAAATTAGATCAACGTAGTAGCTAGGGAGATTTTTTAGATCGAGTCGTCCTTGCAAAAATCCTTGGGCTTGATAAACAAAATGCTTATACCAGTCTGGATGTACCGCGTGGGACAAAAAATAAATACCAAAGGGAACTAAGAGCCATAAAATAATTTCTAAAATTTTTTGTTGTATAGTGGATTTCACCGCAGGTAGAGTCGTCATCGTCATAGCAAAATTTCTGGTTTAGTGGTGGCATACAAAATGGCTCTAATCACAAATCCGATCGCCAGACTACTTGCCGCTAAGATACCGAGATATCGCCAAATTATTTTTTGAGATAAATCTATGTAGCTGAGTTGCTTACCGATGAGCGTAATCGCACCCGCGATCGCCCCAATGATCACACTTGTAATCCAGCTTGTTGGAATTTGTAAGGTCAAAATTATTAAGGCGATCGCCACGGTAAAAGCGATCGTGATCACGGTGGCGACAATCTCGATGATCGATAACTTTTGATCTGGGTCAGCTTGATAACGAATATCTTGAAAACTCAACAAATAAAGAGCTAGACAGATAAATGCACTAATCAAGCTATAGGTCAGATTCGTTTTCCAGTAGACCAGCCCGATGGCGGCGATCGCCGCTAAAAGACCACCAAGACTCAGAGGAATGGCAAATACTGCCGCCACCGCCAGCATTAGCAGTCCAAAGGCGATCGGGTAATTGCTATAGCGCAGCAACGTACATACATAATTTCCCAAGTATCCATAGGCGATCGCGATCGCCCCCAAAGAAACTAGCGATCGCCAGTCGATCTCAATTCGACCGATTTTGAGAGCCATAGAATGCCACCAGCATCGTTGTTCAAAGTCTTAAAAAAGTATAGAATGATTTAGAACCGAAGAAGTGAGTGGCAGTACTTTGTATCGTCACTCTCTTTTTGAGGGTACAAATTAATAAAAAAGGGTTTTGAGCATTGCCCAAAACCCTTTTCTTTTAGTTTATGAAATATTTAGAACAAGCCTAAAGTCAATGACTTATCGATTGGCATGGTCGAGCCGATGCCCAACCAGAGCGTAAACGCAGTACCAAACAAAAATACTGCCATCGCCACAGGACGACGGAAGGGATTTTGGAACTTATTCACATTCTCAATGAAAGGAATCAAGATCAAGCCAACGGGGATCAAACTTTGTAGGACTACTCCCAAAAGCTTGTTAGGCACAATCCGCAAAATTTGGAAGGCAGGATACAAGAACCACTCAGGCAAAATCTCTAAGGGAGTTGCAAAAGGATTAGCAGGCTCGCCGATCATCGTAGGATCGAGAACAGCCAGACCAGTAATCAAGGCGATCGTGCCAGTGATAACTACAGGGAACATGTACAACAAGTCATTCGGCCAAGCTGGTTCGCCGTAGTAGTTGTGACCCATGTTCTGTTCCAACTTTGCCCGCAAAATTGGATCGTTTAAATCAGGGAGCTTTTCAGTCTTTGCCATGGTATTTTTCTAGTTATTTTTCTAGTTGTTGCGATGTATTTTTCTAAAATTATCTAATACGAAAATCTTAAGCTGTAATCCAAGGTAAAAATCTTACAAAAATGTTTACAAAGGACCAGAAATACCTTGCTTACGAATCATCAAGAAGTGAGCCAACATGAATACCGCAATCAACCAAGGCAATACAAAGGTATGCAAGCTATAAAAGCGGGTAAGGGTGGCTTGACCAACACTTTGACCGCCGCGCAATAGCTCAACCAAGGTGCTACCAACCACAGGAATTGCTTCGGGTACGCCAGATACGATCTTGACTGCCCAATAGCCGACTTGATCCCAAGGTAAGGAATAGCCAGTTACGCCGAAGGTAACGGTGATAACTGCAAGGATTACGCCAGTGATCCAAGTCAATTCACGAGGCTTTTTGAAACCGCCTGTTAGGTATACGCGGAAAGTGTGCAAGATCATCATCAAGACCATCATGCTTGCCGACCAGCGATGGATCGAACGAATCAACCAACCGAAGTTTACGTCAGTCATGATGTAGCGTACTGAGTCAAACGCTTCAGTTACCGATGGCTTGTAATAAAAAGTCATCGCGAAACCTGTCGCAAACTGAATCAGGAAGCAAGTCAGGGTGATCCCACCTAGACAATAAAAAATATTGACATGGGGGGGAACATACTTGCTGGTAATGTCCTCAGCGAGCGCCCCGACTTCAAGGCGATCGTTAAACCAATCGTAAACTTTACTCATGTAATTGAAAAACCTATGATTGCTGAACTAGTTAACAATTTATTGATAGCTGTAATATATTTTAATGCTTCTGAACAGATGTAAACAACCCCAAACATAGTTTTTTATAGTTTTCTCGCGATCGCTATAAAATCTAGTTGCTAGCCCAAACAAAATCAGCCTATGAACGACTTACCAGATAAATCTACTGACAAAGATAGCGATCGCCCCCGTTTACGCCGCCGCACTTAACGGCTCAAGTTCTTTGAGTGCTGTCTGACAGTCAGCTTGAATTTGATCTTTAAGCGCATCTAGGGAAGCAAATTTTTGTTCAGATCGAATAAATTTAACCAGCTTTACATCTAGCTCTTGACCATATAAATCGCCCTGCCAATCAAGCAAATGCACTTCGATGGTGCGCCGATCGCCCCTTAAATCTTCTTTTACCGTAGGGCGCAATCCAATATTCATGACACCTTGGATTGGCTTGGAGGAGTTATGGGTAATCACCTGCACGGCGTATACCCCATCACAGGGCAGACATTTTTGAGGTGATATTTCTAAATTTGCAGTCGGAAATCCAATCGTGCGTCCTAGTTGATTGCCTTGCACAACTTTACCGACAATATTATAAGGACGACCGAGCAGAGAATGTGCTAAATCAATCTTGCCTTGGGCTAGGGCTGCCCGAATATTTGAGCTACTGATTCTAATGGGTGAGCGATCGCTCAGGCTCATCGTTTGCTCAGGAATCACGGTCAGGCGATCGCCCCAAATATTTTTTAAGTCGATAACATTACCTTGACGTTGCTGTCCAAAATGAAAATCACAGCCGACACTAATTAATTCGACTTGGAGAGAATCAATCAAAACTTTCTGAATAAATTCATCTGCCGTAAGTTTGGCAAGATTTGCGTCAAAGGGTAGTAACACTAATTGCTCTACGCCGATAGATTCTAGTAAAGCTACTTTTTCGTCAAAGGGTGCAAGTAGCGATCGCACTTTTTTACTAAAAAATTCTTGAGGATGGGGTGAGAACGAGACGACGGTACTGGTTAAACTTGAATCGCCCAATGCGATTGGCAAGATCGGATCAATTACATGACGATGCCCTATATGTACGCCATCAAAGTTACCGAGGGCGATCGCGGTAGGACGAGAAATTTGGGTTGGGTCATATATTACTCTCACGCTTAATATTTTGACACAATTACTGGATGTCAGATCAAAAACAAATCAAGGCTTTTAATTTGCGAATTGTAAAGTTATTTCCTCGCCGAAGGCGAAGAGACAACCCTACGATTAACCAGACAAAACGCTATATAAGTCAGTATTGACGAATTGTCATGACATTCTGGTATGTTTGAGTTTCGCCGTTAGCTGACAATCCATGACCGTTAGAGAAACTTTTCGCCGCACCAAAATTGTCGCTACTATTGGTCCCGCAACCAGTAGTCCCGATATGATTCGCCAGCTTATCGAAGCAGGTGCTAGTACTTTTCGCCTCAACTTTTCCCACGGCACTCATGCTGATCACCATCGCAGCATCTGTAATATCCGCCAAGTCTCCAGTGAATTAAATCAACCTGTTGGCATTTTGCAAGATTTGCAAGGTCCCAAAATTCGGCTTGGAGTATTTAAAGATGGACCAATTGAACTAAATAAAGGTGACAAGTTTACGCTGACTAGCCGAAAAGTTGACGGCACGATCGCCATTAGTTGCATCACCTACGATACCCTTGCTGAAGAAGTGCCAATCGGCGCGGTGATCATGCTTGATGATGGCAAAGTGGAAATGGTTGTCGAAGATGTCAACGCTGAATTAGGCGATCTTTATTGTCGTGTGGTCATTGGTGGCACACTTTCAAACAATAAAGGGGTCAACTTTCCTAATGTACATTTATTGGTCAGTGCCGTAACTGATAAGGATCGCGAAGACTTGCGCTTTGGGTTGTCCGAAGGCGTGGACTGGGTGGCGTTAAGCTTTGTCTGTACGCCTGAAGATGTGCTTGAAGTTAAAGATTTGATTGCGGCTTCAGGTCGCAACGCTAGCGTCATTGCCAAGATCGAGAAGCATGAGGCGATCGCCAATATGGAAGCGATCTTGTCAGTGTGCGATGGCGTGATGGTAGCGCGGGGCGATCTTGGTGTGGAAATTCCTGCTGAAGATGTACCGATCGCCCAAAAGCAATTAATTAAAACCGCCAATCGCCTCGGCATTCCCGTCATCACGGCGACACAAATGCTCGATAGCATGGTCAGCAATCCGCGAGCAACTCGCGCTGAAATCTCGGACGTAGCCAATGCCATCATTGATGGAACTGACGCGGTAATGCTCTCTAACGAAACAGCCGTGGGCAAATATCCGATCTTGGCTGTCGAAACTATGGCAAGAATTGCGGTGCGGATTGAGAAAGAACAAGATTTAAAAATGCAACCGATTGAAAGCATGGGACGAGCTGTGCCTAATGCCATCAGTCAGGGTGTTGGCAGAATCGCTATGCAATTGAATGCCGCCGCGATCGTCACCCTCACCAAAACAGGTTCCACGGCTCGCAACGTCAGTAAGTTCCGCCCGCCAATTCCCATTTTGGCAGTTACGCCCAATGTTCAAGTAGCTCGCCGATTGCAAATGGTCTGGGGTGTTCAGCCAATGGTTTTGATTTCTTTACCATCAGCTCGCCAAAATTTTGAAGCCGCGCTTAACCTCGCTCAAGAGATGAAATTACTAACCGCAGGCGATCTTGTGGTCATGTCAGCAGGAACGCTCCAAGATGTGGCAGGTTCAACTGACTTAATCAAGGTTGAGTTTGTCTCATCAGTAGTCGGTAAAGGTTTAAGCGTTGGCTCTGGCATCGTTCACGGTCGAGCTAGAGTGGCTTTCCATCATCTCGATGTACGAGATTTTAATGAGGGTGAAATTCTGGTCATCGATCGCACTGATGCCGACTATATCGAGGTGATCCGTAAAGCCGCCGCCGTGATTACCGAGGAATCAAGTCTAGAGTCTCATGCGGTCGTGATCGGTCGCAGGCTGGGTATCCCGATTTTGGTCGGAGTCAAGAATGCCACAGGATTTATCCGCGATGGAGAACCAATTAGCGTCAACTTCAGTAAAGGCATGATCTACTCTGGTTCGCGATCGGATGACTTAACATTTTAAATGGTTTCCTAGTCTGAGAGAGTGTTTGCACCTTGAACTCTCTCTCAGAGGCGTTTCTAAATTAATCTGAACTGACGTTATAGTAGAATCGGACAGGGCGTGATTTGTAAAATGTTTTTTTTGTGGCTTATTCCTGATGACTAAATGTGTAATTAATCGCCGAGCTGAGTTTTCTGCTAGTCATCGTTACTGGTTGCCTGGAATTCCTGACGAGGACAATAGGGCAAAATTCGGCGCATGTACTAACTTTCCGCCCCACGGACATAACTACGTCCTGTATGTTGGGATGCAGGGAGAGATTGATCATACTGGTATGGTGCTTAATCTCTCAGATGTGAAGCACACGATCGCCCGTGAGATCACCACGCAACTAAACTTTTCCTATCTCAATCAAGCATGGGAGGAGTTTCAGCAAACCCTACCCACTACAGAAAATATCGCCCGTGTCATCTGGCAGCGACTAGCATCGCATTTGCCATTGATCAATATTCGCTTATACGAACATCCTGAACTCTGGGCTGATTATCAAGGTAACGACATGCAAGCCAATTTAACGATTAGTACTCATTTTTCCGCCGCCCACCGTCTCGCATTGGATACACTCTCTTTAGAAGAAAATACGGCAATTTATGGCAAATGCGCTCGTGTGCATGGTCATGGGCATAATTATCATCTAGAGGTTTCTATCTCTGGTGAAATTGACCCGCGCACTGGCATGATTGCCGATTTAAGCGATTTTCAAAAAGCTCTAGATCAGTATGTCCTCGAACCGATGGATCATAATTTCTTGAATAAAGATATTCCCTACTTCGCCGAGGTCGTGCCAACAGCCGAAAATATTGCTGTCTATATTCAAAAGGTTCTCACCCAACCAATTCGCGATTTTGGCGCAACATTGCACAGCATCAAACTTATTGAAAGCCCTAATAACTCGTGTGAAGTCTATGGAGAATATCAACTCTCTGATATTCAGCATTCACTAGAAGTAGCTTTAGCTGCTTAAACAGTAAAAGCTTTGCGCTGCATATAAAACCCTAACCCCTGAAGCCCCTCCCTACTCGAGGGGCTTCAGTTTTTTATTCGGTTTCGAGGGGAGCCATAGTTAATCCTGCTTGCTTTAGTTGGGCGTGATAAAACTCAGCTTGCTCTAATGCTCCTGCCCAAGCGATCGCCAAGCCATTAAAATGTACCTGATTAGTTAATTCCCAAGCTAGCTCTTCGGTCATCTGAGGGATATATTTCATCAAACACTGCGAGACATGCTCAAAGGTGTTGAAATCATCGTTTAAAACAATGACCTTATAATTCGGGTAAGTCTTGCGTACCACTTCCTTGATAGTTTCTTTAACTTTTTCAGGAGTTTGAACAGCAGCAAAAATAGTCATAATTTCGACAATCGCTTTACTTTTTGATTATTCGATTATGATACTACTGTTTTAAGAATCAAAATAACCTAAAAAATATAAGCTTTTTTAGAGAGCTATATCCCTACATGAGGATTATCTGGTGTGATGGAGGCTTCGACGGCGGAAACGTCTAATGAGCCTCCTCTTTTTGTCTAGTTCTCTCTTTTGGGGCTGATTAGTTACGAATTTGGATTATATCTTGGGGAATTTAGGGCTAGATTTGATGGTAATTTCATGGCAACAATTTCCAGACCTTAACTTTGCCGTCTAGGCTGCCACTGATCAATAAATTTTGATCGGGGCTAAATGATACTGATGCGACACCGCGCTCGTGGTCTGATAGTACTTGAGCCGATCGCTTATCTTTAAAGCGCCAAATCCTAACTGTTTTATCGTCGCTACCACTGGCTAGTAAGCGATCATCATTGCTAAAAGCGATCGTATGCACTGCGGCAGTGTGTCCTGTAAGAACTTCTTTTAACTGTCCCGTGGTGGCATCCCATAACCGCACTGTACTATCTTCCATGGCACTGGCGATTAGCTTGCCGTCGTTACTATAGACGATAGAACGCACAGGGCTACCATTTCCATTCTCGACTAGGGTTTTGATGATTTGCCCCGTTTCGACATTCCATAATCGAATTGCGCCATCTTTGCTGCCACTAGCTAAAACTTTGCTGTCAGGGGTAAACGTGACATCATACACCCATGATTTTTCTTGAAATGTATTGATTAGTTTACCAGTTTCCGCATTCCATAATCGAATTGTGCGATCGCTGCTAGAGCTAGCGATCATTTTTCCATCAGGACTAAAAATAGTGGTTTCGACCCTTTCTTGATGTCCTTCAAGGGTATTTAAAATCCGACCTGTTTTAACTTCCCATATGATGACCTTGCGATCGTCACTGCCACTGACTATACGTTGACCATCGGGACTAAAGAAGACATCAGAAACTCGCCCTGTATTCCCTTTAAACGTCTGTAATTTTTTTCCTGTTTGTAAATCCCATAGCTCTATACTTCGATTAGAACTTGCTACAGCCACAACCTTGCTGTCTGGACTGATCGTAACGCCGTAAATCTCCTCACTTGTGTCGTTGATATTATTGACTGACAAGTTTCTGACCACTGGCACAGAATTTGATAGACGGGGTGAAGGTTCTGATTGAGGAGTTACAGAAGTTGGGGTCGTCACCTCTCTAATTTGGTTAGAATCACTAGAACGGGTAGGTTTTGATGGATAGGTAAATATTAGTGTGGCTATGGTCATGGCGATCGCACTGAGCGTAATTGCGCCTAAGCCCACATGCCAAGGCTGAGCATATTCCCAAATTCCTGATTTTGGTGTTGATTGAAGGGCTTCCTGTTTGGGAGCAGCTTGGCGATCGCGGATATTATCGACTTGATGATCTGCGGGATTAGCCTCAGAACTAATCAGAACTGTTGCTAAGCTGTGATTTATATTTGAAATCGGATAGCGATCGCCAAATTCTTTGATTGCCTCATAGGCTGCTTCAGCATTGATATAGCGCTGCCGAAAATCAAACCGTACCATCTGCGAAAGTAGATCCGCAAATTCTGGATCGACTTTGGGAGCATGTTGTCGCCAAAGGATTTCGAGGTTTTCATCTTTGCCTAAATGACTAGGCTGAAGCCCTGTTAAAGCTTGGATACCCATCATGCCGATCGCATATATGTCACTAGCAAATTTTGGCTCACCGTGGGCTTGCTCGCTGGGCGTATAGCCAGGAGTGCCAATTCCGACCGTGTAGTTGGTTAGTTGTTCAGATTCTCCAGTTGCGATAAGTGTTGATGAGGCAATTTCTTTAACCACCCCAAAATCAATTAAAAAAAGCTGTCCATCGCGCCGCCGAATCACATTCTCAGGCTTAATATCGCGATGAA
Organism: Cyanobacteria bacterium SOY_65_metabat_81; assembly: GCA_031412945.1. Classification (GTDB taxonomy): domain Bacteria; phylum Cyanobacteriota; class Cyanobacteriia; order Pseudanabaenales; family Pseudanabaenaceae; genus Pseudanabaena. The sequence goes on along the minus strand of JANODY010000013.1, from coordinate 10,760 downwards.
TCACATTATTTTGATGAACAAACTTAAGTACAGTTAAAATATTTTGCAACAAATCAACGACTACAGCTTGTTCCCAAATCTTGCCACGAAAGAACTCATGGCTGAGATCTTTGCCATCGATATATTCTTGGACTAGATAAAATTCTGACAACTCTTCAAAGTGAGCAAAGAGTTGCGGAATGTGGGGATGAGTGCCTAGTCGATAGAGAACTTGAGCCTCCGTCTCAAAAAGTCGCCGCGATAGCTGCAACACACTTGTTTCTTGAGTGCGTGGGCTTAACCTTTTGATAACTCGGATAGGGCGATCGGGCAGATGCAAGTCTTTTGAGAGATAGGTTTCACCAAATCCGCCACCACCTAAGCGTGCCACAACTTCATAGTGTCCGCCGACTAACTGCCCTGTTGTAAGACTCATAAGCTATTTTTCTGTGAATGTCTCAGACTGACAGCGCTTGGCGCTGATGAAAAAATCAATAGATTTATTAGAATGGTCTGATTATAGAGCATCAACTAAGGACGACTGCTATAGTTATCTTTATAAAATAAGTGAGCTTAATTAAACATAAAACCAACCCTGTGGCACCCGCGCAGCGCACGTCACAAATTTTAGTTGTGATTTCATGTTTAATTGAGCTTAGCTACTTAAATATTGCGTAATAGCGCAGTTTTAAATCTTAAATCATGAGTCAGTTACCAAAATATCGCCCCAAGCAACTTTCTTTAGGTCCTTTAGAGTCAGAACTATTGGATATTATTTGGGAGCGATCGCGATTAAGCGCTACGGATATTCACGATCGCATTTTGGCTGATCCCGATCGCGAATTGGCTTACGGCTCAGTGATGACAGTATTGCGGCGACTGGAACAAAAAGGCTGGATTGCTTGCCAAAAAGAGGGGCGCAGTCTCTATTGGCAAGTGTTGATAAGTCGCCAAGAAGCGATCGCTTTGGCGGCTTATCAGCAACTCAATCGCTTTTTAGAAGTGGGTGATGCAGACATTGTGGCAGCTTTTGCCAATGACCTCGATCTTGCCAGTATGGACAAACTTGAGGCGATCGGCGATCGTCTTAAAAATATCCGTCAATCGAGAGCGCAATCGCAGGAAGGTTAAAATCATGCATTTTATCTCTATACATTTCGTGATGATAATTGGCTCGCTAGCCCTTGCATGGGGATTGCGTTATGGTTGGCAAAATGATGGCGATCGCTCAAGTTGGCAGATGCGTTGGCACAAAGCGCTAGTATCTTTTGTGCTGCCACCGATGTTAGTGACGATGACGGCGATCGCCTTACTATGTATGGGAGCCGATGGACAAATGATCGGTTTACAAGTCGGGCGATTGAGCTATGCGATCGCTATTTTATTTGTGGTTTACAGCATTTTTCGGATTGTGCAATTGGCTTGGATGGGCTGGCGATCTTTACAAAAATTGCAAAAGCTAGTTATTGGCAAAGCCGATCGCCAAGCATCAATGCAATTACTAGATCTACCTATGTTATTTGCTGCTCAAATAGGCTTTTGGCGATCGCAGCTTTTTGTGAGTAAAAGTATGCTCGATACCCTCGATGCGCCTCATCTTGAAGCCGTGTTGTGGCATGAACGCGCCCATGCCCATTATCGCGATACATTTTGGTTTTTCTGGCTAAGTTGCTTGCGTCAAATCATGACTTGGTTGCCAAATACTCAAACTTTGTGGGAAGAATTGTTACTATTGCGCGAACTCCGAGCCGATCGCTGGGCGGCGCAACATGTCGATGGGTTATTACTTGCTGAGTCATTACTAGCGATGGTCAGCCATAATATGACCATGACCGAGACTTTTGCCGCCGCCTTCGGATCTACAAAATTTGGATCTGCCAATAGTAGCGATCGCTTAGAAGAGCGCATTAACTTCTTGCTTGCCGAACCCGAACCCTTACCCAAATTTGCATGGCGATCGCTATTTTGGATGGGCTTCTCTCTGCTCCCCTTGGTCTTACTGCCGTTACACTCTCAGCTAGTAACGTGACTGAGATCCAGCGAGACGACTTACCAAATAGACCATTATCTAACTGGCAGAAGTCCAACTCTCCACAGGCGTATAAATTTGGGTACGCCCTCCCCTATCTAAAGACACTGAGCTTTCAATCTCTCGTATTATTTTCGTGATAGACGCTTAAAATCCGTGAAATCAGCGTAATCCATCTAATCCGTGTTCAGCTTTTCTCTTCTAACAGTTGTTTTAATCTAGCAATTTCTTGTTCGGCAATGTCAGCACGTTGTTTTTCAGCTTCAGCACGTTGTTGTTGCTCCTCAGCACGTTGTTGTTGCTCCTCAGCACGTTGTTGTTGCTCCTCAGCACGCTGTTGTTGCTCCTCAGCACGTTCTTGTTGCTCCTCAGCACGCTGTTGTTGCTCCTCAGCACGTTCTTGTGCCATTTCGGCAAGTCGTCTTTGGGCATCGGCGCGTTGGTCTGCATCTCTGCGTAAGAGTTCCTCTTGAGCCGACTTTTCTGATCCCAAATATAGAATACGGTCATCTGCACCCCACCATCGCAACCAATGGAAGGTTTGATCTAGTCTGGTTCCGTACCATTTACCAATGTATAGATTTAATGACTCGATAAAGTATTTGCCATACTCATCAAGGGGTTGCAGTTCGTATTTGCCCGATGCATCTAGGGTGCGAATTTCTAGTCGTCCATCAGCAGGATCAAAAATTACATAGATGGGAACTTGCAATATTTGTTCATAAAAGTACATCTTGCCGTAGGGAGGGCTAGGACGCATCGAGTATTCACTGCTTTCTTCTTCGGAAAGAAATTCCATAACGATCGCTGGAACTTCGCCGTCGATGTGTGGGCTGTAGCTACGGCGGATTACATTTTTGCCAACGGGATGTACTTTGGCGACATAAAACCAATCGGGGGCTTTAACAATAGTTCTTTGATTAATTTTAACGACAAGAGCCATATTGGAGGCAACCATCGTCTCAGGGGCGAGGTATTGAGCCGTCTCCAGACTATCGTTGAGGGCGGCGGCTAAAAGCGGTTGGGCTATACTTTCCACAGGATCGTCAGGTAGGATAAAATCGGCAGGTAGTTTTTCCCAGATTATTTCTGGTTTAGCTTTGACGATTGGTGGTTGGGTTATGATTGCTTGCGTCATTGTTCTGGTGAATGACTAGGTATATTGCCATTCTATCACAAAGAAAACGATGCGCTGTACTTGGATAATTCAGATGTGATTTAGTCTGAAGAAGTAAGTGATGGCATTATTTTGGATTACAACGCTGAGGGATTGAGATGCTGTATATCATTATAAAACGGTCGTCAAAATCAGGTACACGATTGCGATAAACTGCCGTTACAGAATTGCATCATTTTATCTCTGCATAGCATGTTCACATTTCACTCGTTGACTACTAAATTCTCGATTTTCCTGCTTCTGTGCTTCGGTTAGCTCAAATCCAAATCGGACAATTTGCGGAATGCTTAAGTTGTTTTTACAAGATTCCTAATCTGGCGTTTCTTGCTAAAAGATAGCTAGTCTCTGTAATTACGGGATAAGTTGTAATCAGTGGTTGTATTAAATTAGCAATTACTTGGATAGTTCTAGAGTGGTAGCGATCGCCATTATTTCCCAAAGCAATGAAAAATCCAGTATTAGCCAAGAAAAGATTGAACAAACTTCTCTTACTCCCGCTCTGGAAGAAGGGAAGCAAAAGAAGTTTATTCTATCTGCGGAAGGTAAGTTCCTAAATAGCTTTTAAAAGGAAAATTACTTTCAGTTTTTGGCAGGAGGTAGAGACACTCTGACATGAAGTTCCTTTAACTGCGAGTCATCGACACTTGATGGCGCATCGGTCATCAGATCGCGAGCTTGCTGAGTTTTGGGGAAGGCAATCACATCCCGGATCGAGTCTGCACCAGCGATGAGCATCACTAGGCGATCGAGTCCGAAGGCTAGCCCACCGTGGGGAGGTGTGCCATATTCAAAGGCTTCGAGCAAAAATCCAAACTTCTCTTTGGCTTGTTCAGGAGTTAGCCCGATCGCCGCAAATACTTGTTCTTGGACATCGCGTTTATGAATACGGATACTGCCGCCGCCAATTTCAGTGCCATTTAGCACCATGTCATAGGCCATGGCGATCGTATTTACGCCGATCGCTTGACCGTTTTGGATGTCTTCAGGGCGTGGTGATGTGAAGGGATGGTGCAGAGCTTCTAAACGCTTCTCATCAGCATTCCATTCAAACATGGGGAAGTCGGTAATCCAAACAAAGTTGAGTTTGTTCTCATCGATTAGTCCCAGTTCGCGACCAAGAGCTAAGCGCAAACGATAGAGCGATTCATTGACGATCGCCTGTTCACCCGCGCCAAATAGCAAGATTGTGCCAGCGACTGCACCTGTACGCTTTAGCAATTCTTGTTTGACTTCTTCGGTAAGACTATCCTTAAGAGCGCCAATGGTATCGATTACGCCATCTTCACGGACACGGATAAATGCTAATCCTTTTGCACCATACTGAGCAACAAGGTTAGCAAGATCGCCACCCGGTTTGATGCGGGTATTAGAAATTGCAGCATCACCACCGATGACTGGCAAGACTTTGATCATGCCGCCATTGGCGATCGTATTGGCAAAAACTTTAAATCCAGAATTGACAAACAAATCAGAAACATTGACTAGCTGCATTTCAAAGCGCGTATCGGGGCGATCGCATCCGTAGCGATCCATCGACTCGGCATAGGTGAGGCGGGGAAATTCACCTAGCTCAACGCCTTTAACGGTTTTGAAAATATAACGAATTAGTTTTTCATTCAGTTCTAGAATTTCTGCTTGAGACATGAAACTCATTTCCATGTCCAGTTGCGTAAACTCAGGCTGGCGATCGGAGCGCAGGTCTTCATCGCGGAAGCATCGGGCAATTTGATAATAGCGATCGCATCCACCCACCATCAGCAATTGCTTAAATAACTGTGGCGACTGAGGCAAAGCATACCATTGTCCCGCATTGACTCGGCTAGGTACGAGATAGTCCCGCGCTCCTTCAGGAGTAGATCGACAAAGAATCGGCGTTTCCACTTCCATAAATCCATATTCATCTTCAAGAAAGCGACGAATGGATTTGACCACTTCAAACCGTAGTTTGAGATTATTGGATAGGCGATCGCCCCGCATGTCGAGATAGCGATATTTAAAGCGTAATTCTTCTTTGATCGAATCAGCTTCAGAAATCAAAAATGGTAATGTTTTGCTAACCGCGTTGAGCAGTTCGATCGATTCGGCATAGATCTCGACTTCACCCGTGCCAAGTTTGGGATTGAGCGACTCATCGGGGCGTTTAGAAACTTTACCGATGATTCTGACCACATACTCATTTCGCATTTCTCCCGCTAATTCATAGGAGACAGGTGTGCGCTGAGGATCGCTGACGATTTGCAAGAGGCCTGTGCGATCGCGCAAATCTAGAAAGATCACCCCACCATGATCCCGCCTGCGATCGATCCAACCGCACAAGCTAACTGTTTGTCCGATCTGTTCGGTCCTGAGGTGACCGCAATAGTGACTACGCATCATGATGTTATTGGCGAAATTTTAAAGAAAAAGTCAAAACTATAATTTTGAACGTCCTTAATCATACAGCGCTTTGCGCTGAAGCAAAGTAAGATTAGATGATACAAGGTAAAAATATCGTTAGAATCTCGCCATCATGCGCCGCACTAGTCGAGTGCATCCTGACCGTAAGCTTTCCGCCAAGGGCTTTTAGTAAAGTCTTGGTCGTTGGTAAGCTCAAGCTTAATGTGCCTGTCTCAGGCTGCAACATTAACCACTGTCCTACCGCTTTGAGCAATGGCAAATCGCCGCCGCCTTGCCGCGTTACTTGCGATTGAAATTGCAATTTTAGATATTCACCCGCACTGGTAAGGATTAATTGAATATGACTATCGGGTGGAAAACTGCGAACAAGGCGATCGACTAGACCATTGAGGATTTGAGATAGAAGTAACGCATTGCTCAAAATCGCGGGCATCTCCGTCGGTAAAATCATTTCTAAAGAAATTTGTCTTCTGCCTGCATGTTCTTGCCAACGTCTAAATCCATCACTCAAAATCTCTTCTATTTGAGTCAACTCCAACAAAATCGGGTAACTATCGAGTTGCGCCGCCTCAAAAATCAAATTAAATCTTTCAATCTGTTCAGTACATTCGGCATCAACTCGATCCAAGCGATTTTTTACTTCATCAGAGATATCTTTGCGCCGTTTTAGCGATCGCACTAACATCCGAATCGTGGTGAGCGGAGTCCGCACCTCATGGGTAATCGCTTTAATAATATCGACTTCTTGAAGTTCGGGGATCGGTAATTCTTGATGCATCGAAGATTGCGCCATCAAAATTGTGCCGAACCTTGCCATGATTTGATAGGGTGGCATGGTCGGCACAAAAACTTGAAGCTGAGCTTGCCATAAAGCTAGTTGGTCTTGGTGACGGATACGCGGCAATAATGTGGCGATCGCGGTGGTGATGGCTTGAGGATGGAGTGACCAGAGGCAGCTATGAGTTGCTGCTGAAGAAACTATTAATACACTAAAAGTTTCAGTAATTAAAATACATAACCATTCTTGATTAAGTAGATCAGCCTTAGGGATCGATACAACCTGCGTATCACCCGTTGGCAAAGAGCCTGTGGGAAATAATGATGATTTGCTGGTGGTAAATACCCAAGTTTGTAACTCTGCTTGCCGAAACGCGGCATTTCCCAAAACATAAGGATGATGGGTCAGTAACAATCCCTTAAGTTGTTGCTGTATTGAAAATTGGTGAAGCACGGCGATCGCCTTATACCAAAATTCTTTAGCCTCAGTCTGATGTAACTCTTCGACCAATTCATAAATCTGCGAATCTTGATGTAAGGCTTCATGTATTGTCGCTAATCTGGTTGTCAACGCCCATAATCCTCAAGCTAGTTACCGTTTGCCTGATAAAAATGCCGCAAAGCGGCACTTTTATCAGGGTTTTATGTCATCGCAAAATTAACGACCTTGAGCGAGAGCCGCTTCAGCGCGATCAAACTCTTGCAATAGGCGATCGCGAGATTTTGTAGGAATGGCTCGCTTCATTGAGCCGTTGTAATATCCTGCCAAAGTATTCAACGCCGTTGACATCGTTGTATAGGAGTACAAACCACTTTTCTCGCGATCGGCCCGATAACGAGATACATAGGCATTGATTCTATATCTGGCCGATGTTTTTACCGCCATACGGTTTTCAGCGTTCTCAGGCAAATTGACCGCTTCACGCATCGTCTTGATCGTATCAGTCGTGTCAGCGACATAATTACCTGTCAAGCCAGCATTAACTAGCGCTTGCACTTCTTTAGTGGTCAAAGCCTCAGCTTTTTTGGTAAATAAAGCCGCATTTGCATCTGGCGCAAAGCTACCAAGTACCACCATCGCGATCAAGGCAAAAGCGATCGCGCCACGGCATAGGCTCTGCAAAGAAACTTGTAAAGACTGATTTAAAGACTTAAATAAAGCTCCGTATTTTGCTTTCATATCCTTCATGATTTATGAACTTATAAAATATATAAAATATACAAGTAGCTAGGCGCAATTAAATATAAAACCAGAACCGAAACCTGTAGCGCACGCGCAGCGTGCGCTACAGGTTTTAGGATTTTATATTTAATTAAGCCCACTTACTTATTTGTGATCTATCTAATCTTATGGCTTTTCGGATCACCTCCCCCAGTATCCAAAGAATGGGATCATAATGTTATGGACTCATGACATTATGATCCCCTGACCAAATTCTTAAGGCGATCGCCACAACAATTACGGGTATTTGGTTTTGGCTAAGTATTTGTACTTAAAAAACTTGATCACAGCATCAAAACCAATAGAAGATGACCCTTCTAGCACTTGACCAACTCCAAAAAATTGGCAAAATAGACTCAGCTACAGATAGAAATCTTTAGTTCAGTGCAATTAAAGTAGACATCATTACAAGCAGTTGGAGGTTAATTGTATGGCGAGGGAACGTCCTCCCCTAGAAGAGATGACCTTGCGTCAGCTTCGCAAAGTAGCAGCAGAGCTAGAAATTTCTCGCTACAGTCGAATGCGAAAATCTCAGTTACTTGCTGATATCCAAACCATTCTGACGGCTCAAGGTGGAGCCTCAAGCCAAGTAGATCCTAGTAATTTGGAGACACAAGAAATCGTGGAAGCATCAAAATTTGATTTAGGTAGCGAAGAAACAGAAGAAAACCTAGAACCACTAGCTGCTATTGATAAAAGTATCAATGATCTCCCCAGTGGTTATGGGGAGAGCCGAATTGTCTTATTACCTCGCGATCCCCAGTGGGCTTATGTGTATTGGGATGTACCCAACTCCCAAAAAGATGAGTTGCGGAAGCAAGGCGGACAACAGTTGGCTCTACGTCTATACGATGCTACCGATGTCAACTTAGACTACCAAACTCCCAATAACTTACAGGAATACAACAGCGATGAACTCGCTCGCGAATGGTATTTGCCTATTCCCATTAGCGATCGCGATTATGTAGCCGAACTAGGCTATCGTTGCGCTGATGGTCGTTGGTTAGTATTAACTCGCTCTAAAGTTGTGCATGTTCCACCCGTATTCCCATCGGAGTGGGTAGAAGATAACTTTATTACTGTGCCTTGGGATCAAACCCTCAAAGGTCAAACCTTCTTCACTCTTGTTCCTCCTGACAAGAAAAAAGCTGCGGTCCCTGAAGAAACAGCGACTACCAGTACTTACAACGACAGTTCTTACGATGAGATCTTTAACATTGCTCGTGAAGCTGAAGTTCAAAGAATTTCTGGTTCTCTCTATGGCTCGATGCAACATGAGTCAGGGATTGGCATGGCTCCTGAGTCAATTAGTTCCCATGTGTTCGCATCGGGCGCTGGCTTGATGGCGGGATCTGTCGGTGCGGCAGGCGCAATCAGTGCGAGCGGTATTAACTATTCTGGCATCGGCATGATGTCCAGCTACAGTTTCTTCTCTAGCGAATCAGTTCCTGTCCGTCCTCGCCAATTCTGGCTAGTTGCTGATGCCGAATTGATTGTCTATGGCGCAACCGAGCCTGATGCATCTGTCACTATTGGCGGTCGTCCAATTAAGCTGAATGCTGATGGTACATTCCGTTACCATACTTCTTTCCAAGATGGTATTCAAGACTATCCGATTTTTGCAGTCGCGGCTGATGGCGAACAAAATCGGGCTATTCATATGAGGTTCGATCGCGAAACCCTTGAGCGTCGGACTAATACTAAAGAAGAAGCCATTCCTGAATGGATTAGCTAAATTCTCGAAAAAAAAAGAGGAGCGCTTAGCGCTCCTCTTTTTTTTGAACAGCGAAAGGCAACGCGTTGGGTAGCCTTTTCCTTTTTTGGTTTTGAAATGGTATTTTTAAAAATCTGACTTTAATATTTGAGTTTGTAATGTCTAAAAACTATAAAATTGCGCTTTTATCTGGGGACGGCATTGGTCCTGAAATTATGAAGGTAGCGGTGGCGGTGCTACAGGCGATCGCCCCAAGATTTAATATTACCTTTGCCTTCGAGACGGCTTTGGTTGGCGGTGCGGCGATCGATGCGACGGGACATCCTCTGCCCGATGAAACTTTGCAGTTATGTAAAAGCAGTGATGCGGTGTTACTCGCGGCTGTCGGTGGCGAAAAGTGGGACACCATGCCATCACATTTACGTCCTGAACAAGCCTTATTGGGTTTGCGTGGCGGCATGGGATTATTTGCAAACCTGCGCCCAGCCCAGATTTTGCCTCAATTAATTGAGTCTTCGACCTTGAAGCGCGAGATAGTTGAAGGTGTGGATATTTTGGTAGTCCGCGAACTGACGGGCGGCATTTATTTTGGTAAGCCCAAGGGGATCGTCACCGATGAAAATGGGGTGCGGCGGGGCTTTAACACGATGGTTTATAGTGAGACTGAAATCGATCGCATTGCCAGAGTTGGCTTTGAGGCCGCCCAAAAACGTCGTGGTCAGGTTTGCTCCGTCGATAAGTCAAATGTCTTGGAAGTGTCGCAACTATGGCGCGATCGCGTAACCACGATGGCGCGTGAATATCCTGATGTGAAGTTGTCGCATATGTATGTCGATAATGCGGCGATGCAGCTAATTCGCAATCCCAAACAGTTTGATGTGATCCTGACTAGCAACTTGTTTGGCGATATTCTCTCCGATGCGGCGGCGATGCTCACGGGGAGCATTGGCATGTTGCCCTCGGCAAGTCTCGGTGAAGCGGGTAAACCAGCCGTGTTTGAACCTGTACATGGTTCTGCGCCAGATATTGCGGGTAAAGATCTGGCTAATCCTTTGGCTCAAGTTCTAAGTGCGGCGATGATGTTGCGCTATGCCTTTAATGAGTCGGATGCTGCTGATGCGATCGAGTTGGCGGTAAACAAAGTGCTTGACTCTGGCAAACGCACGGGCGACATCATGGCTGATGGTTGCCAAAAATTAGGATGCGTGGCTATGGGTGAGGCTCTGCTAGCGGCGGTTTAAAGCACTTACTCACCTTACGCAGAAGGTTCTAAGACCTTCACCCCTAGCCCCACTCCCAAAAAGGGAGAGGGGAACAAGAAAAATTCAAAAGCGACTCTTGCTCACCTTCTCCCGCTCTGGGCGAGGGGGATGAGGGTAGATCTTCGCTCTGCGTAACATGAGTAATAACTGTATTATATTGAGGTCGCCCCTCCAGCGGATGTGTTCCCATACATCGGAAAGAG
>JANODY010000012.1:0-2449 GCA_031412945.1 Cyanobacteria bacterium SOY_65_metabat_81 | reverse complement strand
CTCGCTCGATGTGTTCCTTGATAGCTTCCCAAGCGTGTCGAGGGAACAGGCGATTGCGGCCCTAGAATTGGCCCGTGAGATCACTGAGGCCAATGCGACTGCTGCTTGACGAGTGCGTACCCCGTCCCCTTACGCAACTCTATGGGTTTGGGTAATTTATTTTGTACAAGTACTTACTACTTGAAGCCTCAATAGGCTGTGGGGAAAAGTGTGTTTCGCACGCTTTTTCTACCACTTTTTATAAGCCAAGAATTTACCATTCATGGTTATTTTGACGCGATCGCCCTTAGGATCTTCGATTTTATCGATATCCAGACTGAAATCGATCGCACTCATGATGCCATCACCAAATTTTTCATGGATGATCTCTTTAATGGGATATCCATATACTTGTATAATTTCATAAAAGCGATATATCAATGGATCAGTGGGTACAACCGAGCCTAAGCCCTTGCTAGGATAAGCCGTCAAATCTTCGACAATATAGCGACCGATATCTAGGGCATCCGCAATGTTTTCGGCTTCTTCACGAGATGCACTATTTTGACCATAAAAAACTGACGCAATCCATACTTCATCACGCCCCAACAATTTTTCAAGATCACCAAAGCTTAGCCCTTTATCCTTCTTCGCGGCTAGCAATATATAAGTAAATTCAGGAAATTCAACGCCCATAAATGTTAGATTTATTGCTTAAAGTTTTACAGTTATAAAAGTTTAAAACTTTATGGTGTCAGATATTTGTAATGCTGTACACAAAAGTTATCGTTTCCGTCATCCTTGTTAAGATCTCACCTTCCGCAGATCTTGGCTCTGCGGAAGGTGAGTTAGGATATAAAAACTTATTTCTGCCTAAGACTAACTATTTTCCTGCCTCTACTTCTATTTCCGAAGGCTAAAAGTTAGATTTTCGTATCAAATTTATTCGTGTTACTATTGTCTCGTCTTAAGATTCAGTTTATTTTTTTGCAAAACTAAGGATGTAAATACACCGCTTTGGACTTTCTTGTACTACATATAACCGCAATAGACTGTAGCAATGAACTTAATAAAAAGCTTAAAACAAAGAGTGTCTCTCAATCATCAGGCGATCGCCTTAATTCTCCTAATAATCGCGGGATTCGTTGGTAACTATTGCCGATGGACATTGTTTTTTGATATTGATTTTATATTTGGCTCGATCGCAGTTTGGGTTGTGGTTTGTCTCTATGGAGTTAGATGGGGAACTTTGGCAGGTTTTATTGCAGGATATTGCACCTATGTAATTTGGCATCATCCCTATACCACCATAACTTTTACGGTCGAAGCATTATTTGTGGGATGGCTATTTCATAATCGACAACAAAATAATATTGTTTTGCTAGATGCGCTTTTTTGGCTATTAATTGGAATGCCATTAGTCTGGTTATTTTATGGGGTAATTTTAAAGATTGATCAAACCCAAGTTTTGATTATTTTAATGAAGCAACCTGTCAATGGGATTTTTAATGCTCTCATGGCAAGTTTAATGCTCACTCACTTGCCGATTCATCATTGGCTAAAACGTCCTCCTGCAATCAGCGCATTATCATTACAACAAACTATTTTTAATTTATTAGTTGCATTTGTCTCAGTTCCTACACTTTTGTTGATTGTGCTTTCAAGTAATCAGATTGTTGATGATATTAAAAATACAGTTCGCTTAGATCTAAATGATGCATCGCGTTATTTGACTGTCGAAGTTCAAGGCTGGTATGAGAGAAGATTAGTGGCGATCAATGGACTTGCTGAATTGGCATCAACTACGCCGATACAGGACAATTTAATTCGCCAAAGAATTGTATTTATGCGGCTGAACTTTCCTGATTTTAAAAATATTTATATTTTAGATGAAAGAGGAAATAGTGTTTTGGATTTTAACAGTAGTAATATGATAGTTGAGAGTATTTTTAATCAAAAAAACTATTTCGAGCAGCTTAAACGATCGCCTCAACCGATACTGTCGTCTGTAATCTTTCATCCCAATAAGTCTGATTTTCCGATCGCTTTACTAAGTGTGCCGATTGAACGTGATGGCAAATTTGCGGGTGCTATTTTAAGCGAAATTGATTTAAGTAAAATCACAAACTTATTTCAGTCTAGTTTAGACGAAGAAAATTTAGATATTTTACTGCTCGATCAACAGCAAACTGTTACTTCTAGCAACAAATCAGAATTAATTGGCACTCAAAAATTTGACTGGCGTAAGGATGGCAAAATTAGTCAAATTGATCCCCAGTCTTATCACTTACTGCCAGTCAAAGTCAGCTATCTAGTGATGGTGCAGTGGCAAAAATCTAAGTTTATTAAAGAATTTAAGTTAAATGCAAATTTTCCTTGGACAATGATCGTCCAGATCGCCGCCACACCTTATGTTCAACAAATTGAACGTATTCACACCCGCAACATGGCGATACTGCTATTGATGTCA
>JANODY010000011.1:0-10310 GCA_031412945.1 Cyanobacteria bacterium SOY_65_metabat_81 | reverse complement strand
GCGCCGCCACTCGCTTTTCTGGGTTTCTGTCCTGACACAAATGGCTATAGCTATAGCTTGACAGGTTCGATTGTTTCCATAGCGAAGGTATTAACTTTCTTAGCTGTCATGTTATTATAATATTGATTCTCTGCTTGCAGTTTGGGAGTAATTTTATGACTTTACAAAGTTTAGAACCACAACTACTGTCTTTAAGCCAAAACGAAAAAACACGGGCAATTCAGATATTAGCTCAAAGTCTTGGCAATCCTTGGCGGGGCATTCAGAAGACGTTGGGGGTATGTGGTGGTGATGCTTGCATTGGTTTAACTCGGATTCCTGTGTGGGTTTTGATTAACGCTCGTGATATCGGTATTAGTGAATCTCAACTTTTAAAAGATTATCCGACTCTATCGGTAAGTGATTTAGCAAATGCTTGGTTTTATGCTTCGATGTATCCTGAAGAAATTGCCTTGGCTATTAAGGAGAATGAAGAAGCCTAATGGGTCGTTTATATGCCGATGAACAGTTTCCCTATGAGGTTGTGGAACATTTACGCAATTTTGGGCATGATGTTCTTACTGTCCAAGAGGCGGGAAATGCTAATCTCAAAATCCCTGACGATCGCGTTCTTGATTTTGCGGGTAGTAATGAGCGAGTTGTTTTAACTTTAAATCGCAAGGATTTCAAACGTTTGCATAGATCGCTTCCCGATCATGGTGGAATTATTATTTGTACGGATGATGGGGATAGATTGGCTCTAGCTGAGAGAATTCATGCAGCTATTTTGGGTGAGGAGATATTGCTAGGTAAATTGGTTAGTGTGGTTCGTCCGATGAAATAGGCGATCGCTTGTAGCCTACGTCTGTTTAAAATTACGTTTCAACGATATGTTAGGATAAAAATTAGTTGAATTTAAGGAGTTGGAATGGTTTGGAACTAGAGTTTGAGTGGGATGAGCGAAAAGATAAAGCAAATCAAATAAAACATGGCATTTCTTTTGAAGAGGCTGCTACTGTATTTGACGATCCATTATCTCTACATTTTGATGATCCTGACCATTCTAGAGGAGAAGAGCGCTATATTGTAATAGGCTTATCAAATCAAAGTAGGCTTATGTTTGTATCTCATACGGATCGCAATAATAAGATTCGTTTAATTAGTGCAAGATTGCTTACACCAAAGGAGAGAAGATATTATGAGCGATGAAATTCAATATGAATTAGAAGATGATTTACGGGAAGAATATGATTTAACTGAGCTTAAAAATCCTGTTCGGGGCAAATATTATCAACAGTATCGAAAAGGGCATAGTGTTACTATTCATCATGAGGATGGTACATCTACTGTAGAACATTTCCCTCCACAAGATGATTTAATTATTCTCGATCCTGATGTCAAAATATATTTCCCCGATTCTGAATCGGTCAATTCTACATTAAGAAGTTTAATCAAATTAATTCCTCGTTAGAACCTCGTTAGAACCTATTCAATGCTTTATTAGATCATTGTTTTAATGAAGTGATCGCTTTGTCATCTCATGTTTAAGCGCGTAGGCGATCGCATCTTCGGTTAAAGCAACAAGGTCATATTCTTGGATTTCGTTCATAGTTGTTTTTCTAATCAATAGGCTAATTTCATTGGCTATGATTTGGAGATTGTGGATCATGCTTATTGTAGCAAGGTTGTTATAGGCGATCGCCTATTTAGTCTCAGTGAAAAGAAATAAATCAATAATGCTATAATTTCAATAAAGGGTTATTACTGGAATATAGAAAGCTAAAATATCTTAAACCACAGACCAAATCTAGATTAAAGTGCTAAAATATAAATTTTAAACGATATTTAGGTTCGGAATTTATGACTTATCGATTTATTCCGATTAGTTTGACTTCTATTATTTTTTTAGGAACGATTACATTGTTTGGTTGTACAGCACCTACTCCCCAGAAAAAATTATATCAAGATGGATTTGTGTTTGATGTTGATTATTACTATAATCGAGGAAATATAAAGTCTGAGATGGGAAAAAAAGAAGAAGCTATTTCTGACTTTACTGAAGCGATTCGCCTTAACCCAACTCACTTTTATGCTTACTACAATCGTGGAAATATAAAGTCTGAATTAGGGGATAAGCAAGGAGCAATTTCTGACTTTACTGAAACCATCCGCCTCAAGCCTGATTTTGCTTATGCTTACAATAATCGTGGTTGGATAAAGCACCAATTAAATGATAGCCAAGGAGCAATTATCGACTTCGACCAATCAATTCAATTTAATCCTAACTTTGATTCGCCCTACTACAATCGTGGAAACGTAAAATATACATTAGGAGATAAACAAAGAGCAATCTCCGACTATAATGAAGCACTTCGTCTTAATCCTAACAATAGTGATGCTTACCTTAATCGTGGGCATACAAAGAAAGATTTGGGAGACAATAAAGGAGCAATCTTTGACTTGAACGAGGCGATTCGCATCAATCCTAACGATGGTTATGCCTACATTACTCGCGCAAATACAAAGAAAGATTTAGGAGATAAGCAAGGAGCTTTAGGGGATCTCCAAAAAGCTTCACAACTCTCTCAAAAATATGGATTCACAGAAATGTATCAAGAGAGTCGCAAGCTTATTGCGGAGATAGAAAGATCTCGTTAACAATTACTTAATCATCGGAGCTTATGAATAGTCAATTTTTTGAATTGTGGAATTGTTTAGTAAACAAATTTTCTAGTTTTTTAAATTCTGCTGGTGGATTAATTTTTGAATTGTGGAATTGTTTAGTAAACAAATTTTCTAGCTTTTTAAATCCTTCTGAATTAATTAGCTTTTTAGGTCTTATTGTTTCATTTTTGACATTTTATGTAGCTTATCTAGCGTACAAAAAGTACATAGAGAATAAGTTGCAAGAAAAGCAGCTAGATGTAGTTCTTAAACTTATTGAAGTTATAGGAAATACTAATTTATGCATGAATTTTCACCTCCGTAAATCAACAAATAGTTTAACAGCTTTCAATAAGTCAGAAATTAATCAATATGAGTTTATCGAATATAATGAAGGAACTAAAATTTTGAAATTCGAGAAAAATATTTTTGAATTGACTAATTTATCTGACAAGAGCCTTTTTAAGAAGAAGCATTTATTTACAGATCTTGGCATTACAGCATCGGAAAAAGATAAAATCGATCAACTGATAAGTTTTTCATCAAATCCAATCCTACCGAAGAGTATTGCTGCTAAGGTGAAAAAATTTAGTATTTCAAAAAATCACTTTGAAGTTGGTCTGATGAAAGATTCCAATCCTAATGCGTCTCAAAGTTTTGTTCGTATTGGTTGCGGAGGAGAAGGTGAATTTTCTGATATATCAAAATATCGTAACAATGAAGATGGAGTGGCATTTAAATCTTGGGACGATTTTTTACAATCTTGTCAAATGCTTTCTGAGTCGATAAAAAAATGGTTAAGCAAGCACGGTATCACAGAGATAAATTTTTGATTTGTATTCTGTCTCTAATAAATTAAATTTTCATATCGTAAAATTAGGCTTGTTCCCTAATAAGAACCAATCTGTAATTCTTAGTAATTAGATACTAAATAGCGATCACCTTTACTGCACGTATTTAAATAGTGATTTAGCTCCAATCCCATAAATCAAGCATTTGTTTAACATCATTTAACGTAAAGAGATCGCCAGTTATTAGGATTGGAGCTTGCTTTCTAACTGAATTCATCTGTAAACAAGTAGATAACAATAAAGCCTAAAGGAATTAACCCAAAACATAGAATCGGAAGAATAATAGGGTAGGATTGAAGTAAATTTTGTCCATGTTCTGACTCACAATGAGCGACTAAAATACGATTATTAAGCTCTTTACAATAGCTCATGTCTCCATCTCCTATATATCCCCCATGTACAGATGGTCTAGAAGATATTTTTTTTTGATTACCTGACATAGCGAGGTAACTAAAACCGCCTACAGCAAATGAAGCTAATATACCTAAACAAATAGGTTTAAAATCTTTAAGTGATAATTTTCTCATAACTATTAAAAGACAGATGCAATATTATTATATAATTAATGGTGCAAGATTATCTTAAACCATCAAAACTTTATGAAAAAAAAGTAACCTTCAACGACATAGTTCAAGTTTTTGTCCCTTGTTTTTTTGTTTCAAGCATCATCCTATCTCTAATTCTTACTTTACTAGGGTTTTATAAATGTGAAGTCAATTACAAACAATATGGAGATGAGAATGTCATCGAAAAGAGATGTGGTTTGAGTCAAGAGATTAATAGTGGAATTATATTACTAAGTTTGTTTATTAGTGCTGGCTTTACTAAATACTGTTATGACAATGTAAAAGATTCTGATTCTTCGGACAAATAAAGATTAATGGCAGTAGCTCTATTCTCAATAAGACGAGGCTAAAACTCTTAATTTATTGTTAGTTTTCTTAATAGTTTTGAGCTATAGAAGGAAAATATTGAAATACTTTCTCACAAAGCGTTTTAGTCAAAATTTTTAAGTGTATTGCCTGAAATACTTTATGTTTGGCGTTCTATTTTTAATTTTTGTTCTGTCTCAACCGAAATATAGGGACGACTCATGAGACAACATTCAAAGCAGGGATTAATCCACGCATCACCGCAACCTGCATTGCCTTAGCTTTCCGTATCGAACCATGACGATAAACCTGCATTAACTCATTCAGCTTCTTAACTTCCTGTGCATTAAGCAACCCTTCACTATTTCGAGCTTGTAAATTGCTAAAAACCCTTTGCTGCTGTTCACCCATTTGCAAATTACAAAGAGCCAGAACCTGTTCATCAGGCAGTGCCTCTATGGGAATCTCATTAATAGTGCGATCTATCCATTCAATCAGCATTTCTTCAATCCCCTGACGATTGAGCGCAGCAATTTCCTTAACTTTTTTTGCCAAAGGTTCGGGAAGTTCTAAGGCGATCGACTCAGACATATTGCCTCTTAGACAACACTAAATTTTGATTGATTAAATACAGTATAACCGTCAAAAAACGCACCTAAGCAATCTCCGCCAAAGGCATAAAACTTGCACTTTCCAACGCACGAGACGCAAACAGCAAACAAGCCCTTATATCCGCCTCAACCAAACCTTCATACTCTTCCAAAATCTCCGTCACAGTTGCACCATGAGCCAGCAGATTTAGAATGTACTCAACAGATAACCGAGTCCCTCTAATGAAGGGCTTTCCCACCATCACTCTAGGACTAGAGTAGATATGATTTAACAAATCTTGTTCTTTCATATTTTCTAAGAATTTAACCTGACTTATCACAACTATCATAACCAACCTTACTCCCAAGCCCTGATTCATCCTCTAAATTTCAGAACTCAGAAAATATCTTACCATTGACTTGGAAAGCAAACAACGTAGAATAGTACGTACATTTATACTACACTCTCCCAAATAATCACCACAATTTTCCCCCACGCTCAAAACCAACTGTTGACCAAAAAACTATGAACTCCATTTACTCAGATGAACTAGTCACAGCCACCGAGCTAAACCGTCAACCAGGCAGAATCTTAGACAAAGCCCTAGAACATCCCGTCACCATTACCCGCAACGACCAATCCTTTGCCCTATTGCGGCGAGAAGACGTAGCTCTATTTGTAAAAACTGCCCAACATAGCCGCGAAATTGTCGAACTTCTCAATACAGCCTTCCGTTTATTGCTAAACCAAAAAATTGGAGCCGAGCATCCCTATGGTTGGCTTGGAGTATTTGACGCAGACGAATTGAATGAATTTATTAACGAAGTGATCTCAGCCTATCGCTCAGTTGCCTTACAAGAAACAAAAAATTTCGACAAAGCATGGAATGAATTAGAAGCAATTATCCATGAATGGTATGAGAGCGCCTTAGCCATAGCCAATCCAGACCTAGAAGCAGCCTTTACTCAAATCAAGCAATCTTGATATGTCAGAAAACATCACCGAAGAGATCAATGAAAATATCGAACCACCAGAAGTAAAGCTGACAACTCCTGATTCACCTGAGACTTCTAATACACCCAAAATAGAAACTATTTGGCTAGTAGTAGCTAAAAATCGTCGCATAAATCGAGATTGGGAAGCCCTGATCCAGAGAAATCCTGAAAACGCTAGACGTTGCTACAAAGACCTACAAACAGCACCAATAACTAGACAGCCTGGACGGGTGTTTCCGTTAAAAGGCAAAAAATATGCAGGCGTATGGGAATATGAAGTGACTGGAGGAGATAGAATATTTTACGTTCCCGATGAAACTCAATTAAAAGTAGTTGTTTTCTATGCTGGAAAGCATATTCAACCTGCTCCAACACCTTAATCATGCCCTGCCTATCAAGACAACTTTTTCGGACTAGGCTTAGCCACTTTACCAGCCTGCTTCGGCTTCCCCTGAGCAACTTTCTTGGTAGAGTCGAGGTAGGGTATTATTCCTAGCCCCTCTCAATTAGATCTGGACTTGCGTATTTCTACGCATCCAGATCCCGATATTCTTAGCTTGGGCTTTTGCTCATGTGATGATAATCATGGCAGCTTTCATGTATCGCTACAAGGTTTGCAGTCTTCCAATTATTATGATTTCCATCTACATGATGTAGATGTACTTTTTCATCACCTACGAATTTTAATCCGCAAGTTTTGCATGAATGGTTTTGCCTTTTAAGGCAGCAATTCCAAATTCAAAACCGTAACAAAAGATACATAATATTGACAATAAAATTAACACGAATCTGCAAACACAGGAGTATCACTAAGCATAAAGTCAATTAAATGTTCCCAACTGTCAAAGATGAAGTACTTGGTAAGAGAGACAATGTCTTGAAAGAACCCTTTACGAGTACCACGTTTACGACGGATCTCTTGATAACTGGAATCTAACAAATGTAAAACCGTGTGAAATAGAAAAGCTAACAAATTAAGAGATAGAAGTATCGAGGATAAATGTTTCTGTCCATGTCCAAAGTTATGTTCCAAGTTGTAGCCTTTGGTTTTCAGCACATTGTGGTTTTCATTTTCGGTTTTCCAACGACATCTACCCGCTTCAACTAATTCAGCCACTTTGCTGATATTAATGGCATGATTGGTCACAAAAGCATTATGGTAACTCACCTTACGCAGAAGGTTCTAAGACCCTCACCCCTAGCCCCTCTCCCAAAAAGGGAGAGGGGAACAAGAAAAATTCAAAAGCGCCTCTTGCTCCCCTTCTCCCGCTCTGGGAGAAGGGGCTGGGGGATGAGGGTAGATCTTCGCTCTGCGTAACATGAGTTATTTACTGATGTTACATGGAAAGAAAAATTCACCACATCCCTCAACCCCTTCTCCTTGCAAGGAAAAGGGAAGCCAGAGTTTTTTCTTGCCCCTCTCCCTTTTTGGGAGAAGGGCTAGGGGTGAAGGTCTTTTAAGCTTCTACAGCGACTAGAGCTATAGAGCTAATTTTTGCAAAACTGATCTTGTGGAAACGATATGACGGTCTAAACCCAGAACTTGGGGATCAATCCCGATCGCTAAGCCGATTAGTTGTGGTAAATGCAAAATTGGGATACCCAGCTTTTGACCAATTACCTTCTCGACTTCGGGTTGTCGAGAATCAAGATTGAGATGGCAAAGTGGACATGGAGTGACGATACAATCTGCACCTGCGGCGATCGCGGCGGTGAGATGTCGCCCCGCCATGGAGAAAGATTCTTTGGGAGCATAGCTAGAGATCGGCCATCCACAACATTGCACCCGCCCTTCATAATATACGGGCGTTGCGCCGATGCTGCGGAACACATTTTCTAGAGATTCGGGTTTAAACGGATCGTCAAAGCGGGTAACTGTTTGCGATCGCAATAGGTAACAGCCATAAAAGGCGGCACATTTGAGATTGGCTAAGGAGCGATTTACTTTGGTGGCGAGCTTTTCTAACCCATAATCACGGATTAAAATCCAGAGTAAATGTAGAACTTCGGTAGAACCTTCAAAATTATGTCCTTGAGTATTTAAGAGCGCGTTGACTTCATCCTTGCGACTCGAATCAGGGCTTTTAAGCTTATCGTTGACGCGACCGAGGACACCCTGACAAGTGCTGCATTGGGTCATTACGGTTAAATTTAATTCTTCAGCAAGTGCAATATTTCGAGCATTGATCACATCTTCCATCAGTTCATCGGTTTCTTTGAAAGTCCCCGAACCGCAACAGGTTGCTTTTTGTAATTCTACTAATTCAATCCCAAGGACTTGGGCGATCGCGGTTGTGGATGCATGTAGCTCTTTGCAAGCGCCTTTAGCCACGCATCCTGAATAATAGGCGTATTTTAATGCTTTAGTTTGTGTCATTGATCTGTACCGAGACTTATCTTGATATTACAGCGCGTTGAGACACCTCATCCTCTTTGGGTTGGGAAACTAACCGTAAAAGTTGTGCCTTGTCCGACTTTGCTCTCGACATTGATCTGCCCCTGATGACTGTCGGCGATCGCCTTGGCGATCGCCAGTCCTAAGCCCGATCCACTGGTCGATGGATTGGGCGATTTGGAACTAAACTTATTGCTTTTGTGGGGTTGATAGCGATAGAATCGCTCAAAAATTTGAGATAGTTCGGCTTCAGGAATACCAATACCTGTGTCTTTAATCTGCACTTGAATTTGATGTTGGGAAGCAACGGATTGCGCCGTAATCTCTACCCGGCCACCAGTGGGCGTGTAGTCGATCGCATTACTGACTAAATTTGTAAATAGTCTGCCTAGGCGATCGCGATCGCCAGACACCAAAAAATGTTGTAAATCGCTGGGTAAGTCTTTGGAAAATTCTCTGAGGAAATCTAAGGTGACTTGTTTTTGTTGAGCGATCGCCTGCTGCTCTTGACTCACTTCCATCAATATTTGTGACAAATCGCAAGGTTCACGCATCTGATTAGCCAAACTCCCATCATGCCGCGCCAAAAACAGTAAATCTTCGATTAGTCGCCCTAAACGTCGCGTAATCCGTTCGATCGCTTCTAGTTGCGATCGCTGCTCAGTATCTGGATCAGCGAGGGCAACTTGTACATTAGTTTGGATCACAGCGATCGGGTTGCGAAGCTCATGGGAAGCATCAGCCGTAAATTGTTTTAGACGCTGATAGGATTCGCGCACAGGTTCCATAGCGATTCCTGCTAACCACCAACCGCATAATAGAACCACACAGACCATTAAAGTTGTGCCTACGGCAAGATCGAGAAACAATTGCTTAACTGGCTTGGTGACTTCAAACCAAGGATGACTAATTCGCAGATATCCCAAGAGTTTTCCATTGATCACGATTGGCTCAGTCATCTGTCGTAAGGGTTCTGCTTCTGACAAATGCCCCGATATATGCCCTGATGAATGCTCGGATAAATGAACAGTTCGATAGACTGGTTGCAACAATCCCATCTCTTGCTGTTGCAACGCTTCCGTGGTGGAATTAGTCGTCCAAAGGACTTGACCACTGGGGCTGAACCATTCAATATCAATATGGTCAGCGTCGATCGCTTGAGCATTTGCTGAAAAATTACGACCAAAATCTGATTCTAGATCAATTAAGTTAGACCGAATCAGCGATCGCTCAATCACTTCGGCAACATGATCAATGGTGTCATCAATGCGATCGATCAAAGTTGACTGCACATATAGATAGAAGCCTGTGGCAAATACAACTAATAGAATCGCTGTGACGATCGCATACCATAGAGCCAATCGGCGACGCATAGCCTGAAAGACAGGATTAGGAACAGTAGATTTAGTATTCAAATTCTTCTAGAATAGTCAACAATCTACTTTGGCAAGAATTAGGGATCAAATCGCTCAAAGAGATTTCGCGCTTACCCCCACCGATAGCGATCGCCGTTTCATGCAAGACTTTGCTCACGTCCAACGCGGTAATTCCATCCAATAGCATTGGATAAAACTTTTCAGCAAGGGGGCGATGAAGATGAGCATCATTTAAGTACAGATGCCATTTGGCAATGTCTATATACACGTCTTCGGCGATCGCGGCGGCGAGTTGTTCGATACGTTCTGAGGTACTCATTTATTTTGGTGATGACAATAAAGTTAATTGTAAGTAGCTAGGCGCAATTAAATATAAAACCAGAACCGAAACCTCTGGCGCACGTGCCACAGGTTTTAGGATTTTATATTCAATTAAGCCTACTTAAGTAGATGAACATAAATAATTACAAATCCAAACCCGTAAAGTTGCGCCCCGTCGGGGCGCAACTCTATGGGTGTGGGTAATTTATTTTTTTAAATTAATTAATTAGCAAGGATCAAAAATGTAATATATCGCTTTTGAATAA
>JANODY010000010.1:0-58276 GCA_031412945.1 Cyanobacteria bacterium SOY_65_metabat_81 | reverse complement strand
TTTCTGCCTACTTTTTTACTTCTAATATTGACCCCGATCCTGCCATTGCTTCTAGTAAACAGCATCTACATAAGCTCTATCGTATTGAATTCTCTGCTTCTACTTCCAACTGGGTTTCCTAGACTTTTGTCAGTCAATCAGCCCGCCGACACTGTCTTATGTGTCCAGATAAGTCTTCCTTGAATTGATCCTCTATCGTGTATTGAATATCTACCCAAACCCCATCGACGAGGATCATCTCTGGTGTTCGGCTTAGCGGCTTTTGCCGACTTGCTTCTAACTGTTGTTGGACTTTGAGCGTAATCTGATTCACTGCGCTTACCGATAAAACTTTTCCTAAAATAAAATATAGCGCTTCTTGCAAATCTCGTAACGACAGTCCCATGACATATAGACAGCACATCCAATCCAACAAGTTTCCTAAACTTCGTTCATATTTTTGCAGGATTTGCCACTCTCGTTCTCGGTTTCGTTGACGTAGTTTTGGGATTGCCAAATCTTGGATTTGTCCATATTGCGTATTCAATCCTCGATGGTAATACCCTGACCGATGTGGTCTTTCTTGTCCCGTCAATGGTTTTAGGAATGCTTTCACCTCTTCGTCCAATGCACTTTCTAATACCGCTTTTACCGTGCTAACGACTTCTGTTGTTAATCTGTGCGCTAGCTCTTCATCTAGTTCTTTGTGAAAGCCTTGCTTTTTTACCCGCAGGATTTGTTGTTCTCGTTCCGCTATACTCATAATTATCGCGATCCTGATTTTGTGTATATCCTTGTTTTACAACTTTTTCGACACCTATTATCACCGCGAATAATTCATGACACTAACCCAATTTCAACGGAACACCTATCCGATTGGCTCTGGTGTGACCGAAGCTGCTTGCAAGACTTTAATAAAGCAAAGATTATGTTGCTCTGGTATGCGTTGGAAAGAAAAAGGGGCGAGCATAATTCTTAGTTTAAGAGCTTTAGTTTTAACTTCTACTCGTTGGGAGCAGTTCTGGGACAATCTCAATCAGTATGGGTTTCCTGTTGCTGCCTAATAACTGTATTATATTGAGGTCGTACTCTTTAGGATTGCTATATTGATCCCAAAAATGTTGCGGCAGACTTTGCCCACTGCAACATTTTGAGATTTTATATGGATCCTGTTTTCTTTGAAGTTCCCTCTATAGAAAGGTGGGCAAAGTCCAACTTACTACTAATCAAAGACAATTATTTGCCAGCTTTGATTTGAGCGACTAATTGTTCCAAATTTTTGACATCAGGAACTCCAGAGAAAAACACGCCATTTATAAAAAATGAAGGCGTACCGCGTACTCCCAAAGACTTACCAAGTTCAACATCTTTCTTAATGCTAGCTTTTGCTTCTGCGCTGGCGCGATCGCGATTAAATCTATCCACATCAAGCTTCAAAGTCTTAGCAATTTCTAGATAAAATCCTTCACTAAGCTTGCTCTGTTGCTCAAATAAAGCATCATGATATTCCCAAAACTTGCCCTGTTGCATAGCCGCCCATGACGCGAGAGCGGCAGGTTCAGCCTGTTCATGGATTTCTGTCAAGGGAAAATGCTTGTACACCAAAGTTACTTCATTCTGATTCCTCGACATAAATTCTTTGACCACAACTTGAGCTTTGGAACAATAAGGACATTCAAAATCCGAAAATTCCGCCATAATAATTTTTTGGCTAGTCGAACCTGTCACAGGCGAATTACGCAGCAATAGGCGAGGCTCTTGACGGATTTGGGATATTACCTTATCGCGTAGCTTTTCTTCTTGTTGAGCTTGCGATCTTTGGTAAGACTGCACCGAATCCAAAATTACCTGTGGATTTTTACGAATAATCTCTAAGACTTTACTCTCAAATTGAGCGTCAGATAATTGAGCACTAGCGGATTGCCCTGAAGAAGCACAACTTGTGACGATCAATAAGAGTGCAACTAGGGCTGATAGTAGATATGGTTGGAGGCGCATCGCAAAATTATCAAAAATAGAAGGTTTAATTCTTTCCGTCTTAGTCTACACGATCGGCAAACTCATAATTGAGCGCAGTTTGCTATCCTAGATACAGCGCTTTGCGGCACTTTTAAAAATTTCTCTGCACTGCTCAAAACCTAAAGCAAATAAAATCTAAAGTAAATATATGGCTTCTAGTTATTCTTTCGATGTTGTTAGTGATTTTGATCATCAAGAACTGGTCAATGCGATCGATCAAACTCGCCGTGAAATTGTCAGTCGATATGACTTAAAAAGTACAAATACAGAAATTGAACTTGATAAAGAAGCAATAACCATCAAAACTAACAGTGAATTTACGCTCACGGCTATAATCGATGTAATGCAATCTAAGGCAATCAAACGCAGTCTATCTCTCAAAATCTTTGACTACGGTGAGGTCGAGTCAGCTAGCGGCAACCGTGTCATCCAAAAAATCACGCTCCAACGTGGAATTGAGCAAGATCAAGCCAAGAAACTATCAAAAACTATCCGTGATAATTTCCCAAAATGTCAGGCTTCAATTCAAGGCGATGCCTTGCGCGTTACTTCTAAATCTAAGGATGAACTTCAAGAAATCATTCAACTTGTAAAATCAGAAGACTTCCCCCTCGCGCTTCAATTTACAAATTATCGTTAAAAGGCACAAAAAAAGCGACGCTAAGCGCCGCTTTTTTTATACTCTCCCAAAAAGGGTCGCAGGGCGAAGCCCCGCAACGGGTTTTATATTTTTAGTTATGGCGGGTTTGAAGGTAAGTTGCTGTATTTTTAGATGACTAAGCTGCCTTAGACATTTGGTCTAATATTCTCTGCACAATTTCAAATCCTGTGAGCGCCTGCCAAGCAAAAACACCAATTAATAATGTGTTGACCGCAATATGTGTGACTCGCGCCCATTCTTTGCCCTGTTGAAGTATTGGAGCGAGCGCCGCCGACAGGGCTGCCAAAAATGCTAACCCTAAGCCTGCGATTAAATGCGCTCCCACAAATAGTTTGCCATTATTGTTGTAAGTTACCGCCAGTCCGCCCACAGTCCCCGCTACCATCAACACTAAAAAGATCGAACCCAGTTTGTGGTGCAAGATGTTGTAGCGTTTGGAGATTAAGGCTTTTTTCTCTTCACCTTCGGAGCTACGAATTTTACGGTATTGCCAACCGACATAACCTGCATAAATTGCCAAAATTAGAGTCGAGATCATGAGAATAGGATGGGCAAAAGTTACCACAGTTTTAAATGGTTCTGGAATTGCAATAATCATATTTTTTAGATGAAATTAGTTGAAATTAGTTGGAGTTAACATTGATGAAGACCCTTTTAATTTTATCCTAATCGTAATCATAGATAAATACTGATGAATTCACCTATTTTCATTTAGAGATATCTTTGCAATAATCATAGATATTAAATTATGATTTTAAAAAAAAAGATAGAGAATATATGATAAATAGCTGGCTAGACACAATCTGGCTGATTCCCTGTTATTCGTTGATCGGTGCGATGTTTTCGATCGCCTGGTTTCCGAGCATTACCCGCAAAACGGGACCAAGACCAGCAGGCTACATTAATATCCTGATGACCTTCTGCTCATTAGTCCATGCGATCGGCGCTTTGACGGTGGCTTGGGGGCAGCCAGTAAAATTCTTGTCCTTTCCTTGGTTGAAGGTAGGCGGGCTAGACTTTGCGATCGACTTACAGATTTCGGCGCTGACGATTGGAGCGATCGTCTTGATTACAGGTATTAACTTTTTAGCTGAAATTTATGCCATCGGTTATATGGAGATGGATTGGGGTTGGGGGCGCTTTTATGCGTTGCTAGCGCTGTTTGAGGCGGGAATGTGCGCTCTCGTACTTTGCGATTCCCTCTTCTTCAGTTATGTAATTTTGGAAATTTTGACCCTTGGCACTTATTTATTAGTTGGCATTTGGTACAACCAGTCCTTAGTAGTTACGGGGGCGCGAGATGCCTTTTTGACTAAGCGGGTCGGCGACTTATTTTTGTTAGTGGGAGTTGTTGGTTTATTGCCATTGACAGGAACTTGGAATTTTAGCGAATTGGCAACATGGGCGGCTACTGCCGATGTCAATCCTACGGCGATCGCCCTAGTTACGCTCGCCCTGATGGTCGGACCAATGGGCAAATGCGCTCAGTTTCCATTGCATCTTTGGCTAGATGAAGCGATGGAAGGACCTCTACCTAGTACGATTTTGCGTAATTCAGTAGTAGTTGCCACAGGCGCTTGGGTATTGGTGAAATTACAGCCACTTTTAGCTTTGTCCCCGATCACCCAGCAGACCGTAATCGCGGTTGGTGCTGCCACTGCCCTCGGCACTGTTTTGATTTCGATCGCCCAAATCGATGTCAAGCGATCGCTGTCTTATCTGACCAGTGCTTTTATGGGACTAATATTTATTGCGGTTGGGGTTGGTGAGACGCATAGCGCTTATATTTTGATTCTTTCCCATGCTTTAGCGATCGCGCTGTTATTAATGGCGATCGGTAGCATCATTTCCAATAGTATTACCCAAGATTTAACTTTGATGGGTGGACTTTGGAGCCGCCGTCCTATTTCGGGTTTATGCTTTTTAGTTGGCGCGATCGGCTTGATTGGCTTACCTCCTTTTGGTGGATTTTGGGCGATGCTAGATCTGATTTCTCATCTTTGGGAAAAGAATTTAGCACTGGCAATATTAGTACTGCTAATCAATACCTTGATGGCTTTCAGTTTGATGCGTGTATTTGGATTGATTTGGGGCGGTAAACCCAAACAAATGACCGAAAGATCGGTAGAACCACTATGGCTAATCGTTTTACCGATGACTGTAATGGCAGGAATCGTATTACATATTCCTCAAATGCTGATTGCATGGGGCATTATTCCCGATTGGCAGATCATCGCCAGTACTGATGCTTTGTTGCTATTTGGTTCAAGTGCGATCGGTCTGGGCGCGGGCGCATATTTCTATCTCAATCAGCAAATTGCTAAGCCTGTAACCTTACCTTGGCTAGGCTTACAAAGCTTTTTTGCCAATGACTTTTATACTCCCAAACTCTACAAGCTGACAATTGTGGGCTTAGTCGATGGAGTATCCAGAGGGATGTGTTGGTTCGATCGCATCTTTGTCGATGGTGTTGGTAATTTCTTTGGTTTAGCAACTCTATTTAGTGGTCAAAATCTGCGTTACAGCACCTTTGGACAGATGCAACTCTACACACTAACGATCATGGTTGGCATTGGCGTTTTACTTTTATTACTATTCAATCGCATTTAAATTTCCCTAAAATTCAGAGAAAACAACTATGCTCAGCGCTTTAATTTGGTTGCCAGTAATCGGCGCTTTGGCGATCGCCTTGTTGCCACAAACTCAAGTAAAAAAGGGATCGATAGCTATTGCTACCGCGATTTTGATTCTTGATTGTATTCTTTTAAAAAAATTTGATATCCATTTCTCTGGTTTCCAATTAACTGAAAACCTACCTTGGCTAGAAAATCTCGGACTAAACTATAGCCTCGGCATCGATGGTTTATCCTTACCACTACTGATTCTGAATGGTTTATTAACTTGGTTGATTGTTTGTTTTTGCGATCGGCAAATCAAAGAACGTAACGCCCTCTTTCATATATTAATCCTCTTGATCCATGCGGGTGTTAGTGGTGCAATTCTTTCGACTAATACTTTGCTATTTGTTCTATTTTATGAAATAGAACTAATTCCTTTGTACTTGGTTATAGCGGTATGGGGTGGCGCAAAGCGTAGTTATGCGGCGACAAAATTTTTGATATTTACCGCCATCTCAGGACTGCTGATTTTAGTTGGAGTCCTTGGATTAGGATGGTTTGCGGCAAGTCCCACCCCACTTTTTGACTATGCCACTCTCCAGACCCTAACCTTACCGATCGAAGTGCAGGTCACGCTCTTAGCCATATTTCTATTAGGATTTACAATCAAATCTCCCTTTGTCCCGTTTCATACATGGCTTCCTGATGCCTATGTAGAATCAACCACGCCCACAGTGATGATGCTCGGCGGTGTCGTTGCCAAATTGGGAACCTATGGTTTATTTAGATTTTGTGTTGGTTTATTTCCTGAAGCTTGGGATTTGTTGTCGCCTTGGATTGCACTTTGGGCAGGTTTAGGGATTCTCTATGGTGCGATGGTGGCGATCGCCCAAAAAGATATCAAACGCATGGTCGCCTATAGCTCCATTGGTCACATGAGCTACATCCTCCTTGCCGCCGCCGCCGCAACCCCTCTAAGCATGGTCGGTGGCATCATCCAAATGGTTAGCCATGGTTTAGTACTAGCACTGCTGTTCTATCTAGTCGGTGTGATTGAGGAAAAAGTCGGCACTAGGGATCTTGATGTTCTCAATGGCTTGCTAAATCCCATACGCGGTTTACCTTCCACCAGTGCCTTACTAATTTTGGGCGGGATGGCGAGCGCAGGTATTCCCGGACTTGTCGGATTTATCTCGGAATTTTTGATTTTCCAAGGCAGTTTTAGCAAATTCCCAATCCCCACGATTTTCTCGATTATTGGCACTGGACTCACCGCCGTTTATTTCGTGATTTTGCTCAATCGTACTTGCTTTGGGAAATTGGATAATCACAAGGCTTATTACCCCAAAGTGACAGGACTTGAACAATTACCCGCCTTGATTTTGACGGCGCTAATCATTGTTTTAGGTGTACAGCCAGCTTGGTTAGTACGCTGGAGCGAAACTACGGCGACCCAAATCATTGCGCGAGTTCCTGCCATGATCATCGATGGAAAACCCATAACCTATGAGAAAATATCTTTAACTTTTAGGAGCGACCTCCGATGATTGCTATCACTCAAGACTTTTTTGCGGCGGCTGACTATTTGCAATGGGAAGAACATCAAGAAAAGAAGCATGAGTATGTCGATGGGCATATTTATGCAATGGCTGGCGCTACGGAAAATCACGTTGTTATTGGCGACAATTTCTCGGCGATTCTTGTCAACAAATTACGCGGTAGTCAGTGTCGTTCTTTTTCTTCAGACATGAAGTTAAACATTGCTGCCAAAAATATTTACTACTATCCCGATCTATTTGTGACTTGCGATGAAGGCGATCGCTTCAATAAGAAACAAAAACAATATCCTTGTCTAATTATTGAAGTTCTATCAGAATCAACAGAGGCAAAAGATCGTGGAGTTAAGTTTGCTAATTATCAAACTATTCAATCATTGCAAGAATATGTATTGATTAGCCAATGGGAACAGCGAGTGGAAGTATTTCGCCGCAGTGATAAGTTCTGGGTGCTACAAACCTATATCACAGGCGAAACTATTGAATTACAGAGTATCAACCTTCAAATTTCTGTTGAGGCAATTTATGAAGATGTTGATTTATAGCAATCCTAAATCATTTATGAGAAAAATAGGGCTTCGACTTCGCTCAGCCAGCGTATATCGTTGGCTGAGCGAAGTCGAAGCCTCTCACAACTCATTTAGGATTGCTATGTCAGAGCTAGATACAGAATCAGATATAAAGGAAAAGAACTAATCATGACTGCCACCTTAACCGAACCATCGACAAAATTACCACCTTCCACACATCCCTATGCTGACATCATCCATCGCCTCGAAGCAGGTGGATCTATGCTTCCTGATACACCCGAAAACTTGATGCAGACGATCGGGCTTTACAAGGCTTATGCCGTACCAATGGATTTTTATTGGCGCGACTTGTTATATATCGCTGAAGAAGTTTTTTTAGAGCCAATTCCTGCTTTTAAATATTTTTTACCCCAAGAATATCTAGATTTACCTAATCACTATGCTGGTGATGAGGCAGATTTGCGAATCTGGCGTGGCATTGGCACTGCTCATCCAGAGCTATTAGAATTTATGGAGAAGGGCGAACTCAAAACTAAGCTTCCCAAAATCTTCCATCATCTTTATCACGATCGCATCAACATGGAATTTGCAGAAGAATGTATGCGAGCCATGCTGTGGCATCGTGGTATGGGTGGAGAATTGGAGCCTTATATGGACTCTGAGGAATACAAACAAAATGCCGATCGCGCCATTCGGGCTTTCTTTAAAAATAATCCTGTGATGTTAGGACTATACAAGCTTTTCCCTGAGATGTTTTTAGAACAATGTCGGCGATCGACCATGACTTCTGTTTTAGGGCTATTTTGGGAAGTGATGGCTCCTGTATTTTTTGAGATGTCGGATATCTATGATGAAGGTGGCTTTAAAGGTGTTCCTGATGCGATGGACTTTTTGGTAAATGGTATCTTTGCGATCGCAGGTCGTCCCATCTATCACAGAGTCAAAATTGGTGATGAGTGGATGGATATTGTCCCAAAATCTAAAGGATTTACTTGGTTGTATGAGGCGGCTTTCCCCTATGTCGAAGCCGTGTTTTATCGCACTTCGCCCTTCCGTGGCACTAAGTCATACAATGCCCAAACCCACGAAATCCCCACCGATCAAAGCGACTTCCATTATGGGATTTTGTACGCTGACAAGTTCCCTGTTGGTTCCGCAGGGATTCCGCCGACATTGCTCCATCAAGATATGTATCACTTCTTACCGCAATATTTAGTGGACTATTACAAACAGCATTGTCGGGGTGAAGACGATATGTTGATTCAGTTAGCAATTAGCTTTCAGCGATCGATGTTTAACGTGACTTCGGCAGTAATTCAGGCAGGACGCGCCGCTTTACTCTATCCACTCGACGATCCTAATCCTAAGCACTTGTTAGCCAATCGTCATTATTTTGAAGGACAGCTAAACCGCTTCTGCAATCCTAAATATGGCATGGATAAGGCGGCTAAATTAGAGATGATTCAAGATCAAAATTATCGTTAATCATTCGCGGTGATATTGTAGGGGCAATTCATGAATTGCCCCTACAATATCCATTTTTCAAGAATCCCAAATACCACAAGTTCGCTGAAATTTAGGAAGTTAACTATGACCACCATTGTTGATATTGCTGTTAATAACGAAGGATTCTCTACCCTTGTTACGGCTGTAACTGCGGCTAGCTTGGTCGAAGCATTGCAAAGCCCCGGACCTTTTACCGTATTCGCGCCCAATGATGCCGCTTTTGCCAAATTACCCGCAGGGACAATTACTACGCTCGTCCAGAATATCCCTCAATTAGCGCGGATTTTGACCTTTCATGTGGTCGCAGGAAAGTATAAAAAGGAAGATTTAATTGGGGTGAAATCTCTAACTTCTCTCGAAGGGACTCAAATTGATCTTGATATCTCTGAGGATTGCTTCGAGGCGAATAATGCCACAGTGATCGCCGCCGATATTGAGGCTGATAACGGTGTCGTTCATGTAATCGATACTGTGATGTTGATGCGTCCCCATTGGTTTGCCCCGATCATGCAGTCAGGTCTAGATGCCAAAAAGTAAAGGGGCGTAGCCCTGCCAAGGGTTTTATATCTTTACTGGCGGCGGGTTTTAGCGCAAATTGCTGAACTCCTAAAGATCGGCTGTTGCTAAACATTGCAACAAAGCTTGAATCTGTTCGTGGGTATGGGTTGCCATCAATGTAATTCTGATCCGTGGCGTGCGAACAGTGGGCGGACGGATCGCAGGGACAAAAATATTATGATCTCGTAGGTGCTTTGCTATGTCCAAAGTCTGCGAAATATCACCGATCGCGATCGCCATAATCGGAGAATCAAAAGCGATCGCCTTTATTCCCAAATCTTGCAAACCATGTTTGAGAACTTCCACATTTTGCCAAAGCTGCTGACGCAGTAGACTTTCTGTTTTTGCGATTTTAATAGCGGCGATCGCCGCGCCCGTATCCGCAGGAGATAAAGCTGTTGTATAGATCCAAGTGGCCGCTCGATTGCGTAAATAGTCGATTAACTTCGCCGAACCAGCCACATAGCCGCCCAAACTTCCCAAAGCCTTGCTCAAAGTTCCCACTTGGATTAAATCCTGTTCAATTCCCAAAGCTTGAGTTAAACCGCCGCCCCGATCGCCAAATACACCTGTTCCATGAGCTTCATCGACTAGCACCATACAGTCATATTCCTTAGCTAAATCCATAATTTCTGGCAACGGCGCGAGGTCGCCATCCATACTAAACACGCTGTCAGTAGTGATTAGACAACGGCGATATTTATGTCGATGTTCTTGCAATTTGGCAGTCAGATCGACTAAATCTAGATGGTGATAATCGATCGCCGTTGCGCCACTCATTACCGCCCCTTTTTTCAAACAAGAGTGATTATATTCGTCACCTAAAATCAAATCTCGCGCCCCTGTAATTGCGGAGATCGTCCCCAAATTTGCTAAATAACCAGAGCTAAAAACCAAAGCATCTTCTGTATTTTTAAGATCAGCGATCGCCGTTTCTAATTCTTCATGCAGAGCCAGATGTCCTGTTACTAAGCGCGATCCCGTTGATCCAGTGCCATATTTTTCGGTGGCGCTAATGGCGGCATCAATCAAGCGGCGATCGCCAGCCAGCCCCAAATAGTTATTACTCGCAAACATCAACATGTCCTGCCCATCGATCGTGGCGATCGCCCCTGCTTTGCTAGTGATTGTTTGCGTGGAGCGATACCAATTAGCTTTGCGAATTGAGTCTAGAGAGCGATCGAGCCAGTCATAGGGACTAGACAAATGAGTAGATATCGGTTCAGTCTTCACACTTCTTTACAAATACAGATTAAAATCTTTATAAGATAATCAGCACATAGCGCCAATTATCTCACCGTTATTATCTAGGTTTAAAACAGGTTTAAAGAATGACTGTTGCATATCCCCATAAATTTCGCGGTCAACTCAGTGCCGAAGACATTCTCGACAATGTAGTGCGATCGCGTGAAGTTCACATGACCACGCTGAACCGTTACCGCTTTAGTGAGCAGCGTAGTTGCCAAGATTTGACTGGACTAATTGAAGCTCTCAATGGTAAACCCCGCGATTTGATCCAAGACTTGTCCCATCATGTTGCTGACGAAGCGCGTCATGCGATGTGGTTGACTGACTTACTCTACGATCTTGGCGAAGATATCGGTACACCCGATGGAAATTTGTACATCGATGAATTTACACGTTTGAGCAAGTATGAAGTTTCTGCCGATCCTGAAGATCTGATCATCGATGCTTTAGCAGGAATCAATGTTGCCGAAAAGCGTGGATGTGAATATTTCGCCGCCCATATTCGCTCTCTCAAAAAAGCAGAACAGAGTATCGAGAATATCCAAATTCGCGAAACCATTGAAAAGATTCTTCCTGAAGAAACGGCTCATGTGCGTTGGGGCAACCGCAAGCTTGCTGAGATTGGCAAAAAGAGTGAAGCTCATCATGCCAAAGTTGATATGGCTAAGCGTAAATATGTGGCGATCGAGCAAGCCGCTTTTGAGTCAGGAATGGATGTTCTGGCGGGTGCAGAAGTGCGCCGTCTGGAGAATCTATTGAAGATTGCCGACACTCTGCCTCTATGGGAACGTCCTCAATATTTGCTCAATCAACTTCCTGAGACTTTGTTCTCGACCGAGTTGCAAAAGACCAGAATCGACATCTTTAAAAAAGCATGGGATAAAGATCCCGCGACTTTTGTTGAGAAGTTCATTCCGATGTTCTTTAATGGCAATCTTAAAGAGACGGCGAATAAAGCTGTAAGTCATTAATAGATTCAACAGGCAAGGGGCTTAAGCCCCTTGTTGCCATTAACGCTCCTAAATTTGCTAATATTTTATGTGGATAAATTCCTAAAAATATCAAGGTTTGACTGATGGTCGATCGCGTTAAAAATCTGACTGATTTTGTGGCTTTTGTCACGATAAATATTAAGGGGAGCGAAAAAAGCGAGGCACAAACTTTTTTAGATCGTTTTTTTCAAGCGTTTGGACATGGTGGTGCGTTAGAGGCAGGGGCGCGGTATGAAGAGGTAATCAAAAGTAGCAGCAAGACGGGGAAAACAGGTTTTGCGGATTTAGTTTGGGATGGGCGGATCTTAATTGAGATGAAGAGTCGGGGTGTGGACTTACGCGATCGCCAAATTTGGGAACAGGCTGGGCGATATTATTTGCGCTTAAAAAAGGAAAATCGTCCGCGCTATGTGATGTTTTGCAACTTTGATGAGTTCCATATTTACGATTTTGATAATCAGTCCGATGAACCTGTTGATGTGATTTATTTAGAGGAGTTACCGCGCTGTGAGTCTGCCTTTAGTTTCATGCGTGGCAGCAAAACTACGCCGTTATTTCGGAATAATCAAACGTTGCTAACGGAGAAGGCGGCGCGGCGGTTGGGTGATTTGTATAATGCTTTGATTGAGAGAGGGCGCGATCGCAAATGGCGTGAATATTCAGAAATGCAAGCGCAGCGTTTTGTATTGCAATGCGTACTAGCGATGTTTGCCGAAGATTTGGATCTGTTGCCTGATAATTTGTTTACCAGATGTGTGAAGGATTGCATCGACAATAAGCTGAGTTCCTTTGATGTTTTGGGCGGTTTATTTGAAGCGATGAATAAGCTGGGAATCACTCCTGCGGGGCGTTATCAGGATGTGGAATATTTTAATGGTGGTTTGTTTAAAGAAATCCATCCGATTGAGTTAGAGATTGGGGAGTTACGGATTTTGGATGCGGCGGCGAGTGCGGATTGGTCAAAGGTGCGTCCTTCCATTTTTGGGAATATTTTTGAGGGTGCTTTTCAGTCGGATGAAGGCAAGAAAAAGCGTCATGCTCACGGGATTCATTTCACTTCTGAGGGTGATATTAAGCGGATTGTGTTACCAACGATCGCTGATTATTGGCGCGATCGCCTTAATTCGGCGCATACTTTGACGGAGTTACAAGCTTTACATCAGGAGTTAAGCGAGTACAAGATTCTCGACCCGGCCTGTGGTTCAGGCAACTTTTTGTATGTGGCTTATCAGGAGTTGAAGTCGGTGGAGTTTGATTTGTTGCAACGTTTGCAGGGGCTTGATCCGACAGGAGAATTTACGGCTTTGGTGACTCCGCAGCAATTTTTTGGAATGGATATTAATTCGTTCGCGGTGGAGTTGGCGAAGGTGACGCTGATGATCGGGCGTAGTGTGGCGATCAGGAAGTTAAATCTGCCTGAGTCTTCTTTGCCTTTGGATACTTTAGATCAAAATATTATTTGTACGGATGCTTTGTTTACCGATTGGGTAAAAGCTGATGCGATTATTGGCAATCCACCGTTTTTGGGTGGAAAACATATGCGCTTAAATTTAGGTGATGACTATATTGATAGAGTGTTTACGAAGTTCCCAAATTTGCGAGATGTTGATTTTTGTTCCTATTGGTTTCGGATTGCCCATGATAATTTGGAGAGAAATGGAAGGGCGGGTTTAGTAGCTACAAATTCTATTTCTCAAGGAAAAAGTCGGACGGTTTCTCTTGATTACATTGTTCAAAATGGTGGTCTGATTTATGATGCTGTTTCGACACAGCCTTGGTCTGGTGAGGCGGCGGTTCATGTGAGTATTGTAAATTGGGAGAAGCTCTCACCACCATATTTTCTGCCAAAGGGCGAGAGGAACAAAGTCTATAGCCTAGATAGTAAACCTGTCGCTTCGATTAACTCTGCTCTAAAGTCAACAATTGATGTGTCGCAAGCTCTAAGACTAAAGGCAAATCTAAATATCTGCTTTCAGGGCGTGATTCCTAACGGTAAAGGATTTGTAATTACAGAATCGCAAGTGACGGAGTGGATTAAAGCTGATCCTAAAAATCAAGAAGTACTTAAACTTTTTTCAATGGGTGACAATTTGGCTTCAAATCCTCATGGTAAGCCTGAAAGATGGATTATTGATTTTGACGATATGGATATTGAAGGGGCAAGCAAGTATAAGTTACCTTTCAAACATCTAAAAGAAAGAATTCCTGAAGAAAGAAAAAATAATCGAAATAAGACTCTAAAAACAAATTGGTGGAAATATGAGGGTAAACGTTTAGGAATGCGACAGGCGATCACATCACTCTCTATTTATTTTGTAGTTCCAAGAGTCTCAAAATGGGCTATTTTTATTCCTTTCCCTTTGAATTGGCTTGCTGGAGATAAATCAGTTGTTGTTGCTTCTGATGACTTCTATGTGCTTGGTATCTTAGCATCTAAAGTACATAGAACTTGGATGCACGCGCAAATGTCTACACTCAAAGCTGATATTGCTTACACTCATAACACCTGTTTTGAAACCTTCCCATTCCCACAAATTGATCGGAACACTCCCAAGAACAAGAAGCTCAAGCCCCTTGTCAGTATTGAAAAAATTCGTGCCACCATGCAAGAACTCCATCAATATCGCAGTCAACAAATGGAAAGTAAACAATGGGGCATCACCAAACTCTATAACGAATTTTTCCATGAACCCGCCAGCCAACTTTATAAACTCCATGCCAAGCTCGATAAACTCGTCATGGCTGCCTACGGCTTTAGCGAAGATGACGACATTCTTAGTAAATTGCTAGAGCTAAATATGCAACTAGCCGATCGCGAAAAACAGGGCTTAACGGCGATCGGGGCGAGATGGTAGTGGCTCAGCAGACGACGGCAAAAAATGTGAGCCTTGCGCTAGATTGGTCTGCTGCTGACGTGTTCGGTGGACATTTTCAAGGAAAATGGTAAAAGATTAATAAAAACACCCTATGCATATTTATCGTCTACCTGTTTTAAATGACAACTACATTTTTGTCCTGCATGATCCCCAAAAGAATATTGCCGCCGTAGTTGATCCCGCGATCGCCGAACCAGTCTTAACCAAATTAGCAGAACTAAACGCGCCGTTAGTTGCCATTTTTAATACCCATCATCATAGTGATCATGTCGGCGGCAACTCAGCCCTGCTCAAAAAATTTCCCGAAGCGATCGTTTATGGTGGCGAAAAAGATCGCGATCGCATCCCCCATCAGCAAGTTTTTTTGAAAGCAGGCGATCGGGTTAATTTTGGCGATCGCGAGGCTCAAGTATTTTTTGTGCCCGGACATACTTACGCCCATATTGCCTATTATTTTGAACCTCATGATCAAGAAGGCGGCGAATTATTTTGTGGCGATACTTTGTTTGCAGGGGGCTGTGGCAGATTATTTGAAGGTACTCCTGCTCAAATGTTGGCATCTCTCGACCAATTGCGTCAGTTACCCGACGACACTCGCGTGTGGTGCGCCCATGAGTACACGTTGGGCAATCTCAAATTTGCGCTGACTGTGGATGGTGATAATCCAGATCTACAAGAACGGATGGTCACGGCTCAAGCGATGCGTCAGAGAGGAGAAGCAACTATCCCGACCACAATTGGGCTAGAGCGGCGCACTAATCCATTTATGCGTTGGGATGTTCCTGCGATTCAGCGATCGGCGGGTATAGAGATTCCCGATCGCGTATTTGCCAAAATTCGTGGACGAAAAGATAATTTTTAAATTTACATCGCTTCGCGCCGCCTTTTATTTTTTAGGTCACGACAAAAAAAGCTCCTCTAAGAGGAGCTTTTTGGGAATAACTGGGGTGCAAGGATTCGAACCTCGGAATGTCTGGACCAAAACCAGATGCCTTACCACTTGGCGACACCCCAATGTAACTAGAGAGTAACTAGGGAATGTGACTAATAAGCTTTCAACAAATTTCTTTGTTTCAGCGATACCTAATATAGCAAAGTTACATGGGGTTTTGTCAACCCCCTATTCTTTTTTTCTAATGATCTAAAAGTACAGAATCTTTAGACAAAGCAATCTGGAGCTTACAAAAACCTTCGATGTGACTACAAAACTCTTGCAAGCTCTGCTCAGCCCAAGCTTGACCATTACGCAATGGGGTATCAAAACCATTGGCAAAAATATGCACAAGGGGATCGCCCGCGTCAGGCAAAACCAAAATCCAATCGCGATCGCTATAAAAAACTTTCACGCCATCGATGAGTTCAATCTGTTCCTGTGCATAGGCTTCAACTAAATGACGCATGAGCGTACCCTTGACACTCCAAGGACAGCGCAAGCTCTGTTTGCGAAAATGACAACGGGGCAGATGTAGCCGAACTTGCGACAGCGATCGCTTTTGGACGGTGATCCATTCCATAATTTTGGCAATACTGAACATGGCATCAAAACCGGGGTGTAACTGCGGAAAAATAAAGCCCATTTCGGCAGAGCCACCCAGTACCACGCCTTCAGTATTGTGGCAAGTTGCCATCAAAGCGGTCGGATTTGCCTTGGTACGAATCACCTTGCCACCATGTTTCTCCGCGATTAGTTCCACTAGCCCCGAAGCCGAGACGGGGACTACCACCGTACCGCCACCTTGCGACATCATGACCATCTCGATCATTAATCCAGTCAACATCTCATCGCGAATCGGCTTGCCTAATTCATCGATCAAGATAAATTTTTCGCCATTGGCATAGACCTGCACCCCAAAGTTGGCTTTGACCGCCTTGACCACATCGGTGAGTTGGGTCAGCATTTTTTCGCGATCGACGGGGGTAGGAGCCACTTCATTGAGACTGGCATTGAGAACTACGACATCGGTGCTAAATTTACCTAAGATTCGAGGTAAGACTGCGCCTGAAACCGCATAGACATAATCAATTACGATTTTTTTACAATCACTAAATCTGATCGCTTCAATGTCAATATTTTTAGCAAAGCCAGTGTTGTAATAATCTAATACCCTTGTGGGGTAACTAATTTCGCCAATTTCTTCGATTCTGGCGCGGCGAAAGTCTTCTTTAAAAAATGTTCCTTCAATCTTTTTTTCTGCGGATTTGTTGATATTGATCCCATGAGAGTCCAGAAACTCGATCATCACGCAGTCATTGCGATCGGGATGCACTCTCACATGGATACCGCCGACAACGCTGAGACTGGGGGCAATAAACCTCGAAATGGGGAGCGCTGTGGCTTCAAGGTTTTCCACGTTGATCCCCACGGACATTAATCCTGAAATGAGCGATCGCGTCAACATTCGGCAAATTGTGCGCTGATCCCGCGATACCATCACATGGGAGTTAGGGCGTAGGGTCGCGCCATAGGCCGCTCCTAGCTTCACCGCAAATTCGGGCGTGATATCCACATTGGCTAAGCCAGATACGCCATGCTGTCCAAACAAATTACGCGCCGCCATTGCGCCCCAGATCAAGTTTGTGGTCAGGGTTGCGCCCGCTTCCACATATTTGCTTGGCCAAATCCGCACATTGGGAAAGACTCTAGACTCTTCGCCGATGACTGAGTTTGAGCCAACTACAGATCCTTCCATCACATGGGCGCGGCGACTAATTCTCACATTGCGAGCGATGGTGCAAGCCCAAAGATGACATTCTTCGCCAATCATGGCGCTATTGCCAATTATGGGACGCTGAAGATCGCAATCAGCGCCAATGGTAACGCGATCGCCGATCACTGTACCTGCTGAAATTTTGGTGCGATCGCCAATCGAGCAGTTACTGCCAATCAAGACGGGCGGCTCAATTTGGACAGTCGGTGAAATCACCGTATGCTTACCAATCCACAGTCCCGTTCGTAACTGCACATAGTCTAAATCAAGGTGAACGCGCCCCCTAATTGCATCATATTGAGCTTGTCGATAAGCCTCTAGTGAGCCAACATCACACCAATAGCCACTAGCGATATAGCCATACATCGGTATAGATTTAGCTAACAACAGAGGGAAAAGATCGTTAGAAAAATCGCTCGGCTCATTAGCTGGCAAAAAATCTAAAACTTCAGGCTCAAATATATAAATGCCTGTATTTACGGTGTCCGAAAAAATTTCACTCGTAGATGGTTTTTCTAAAAATCTCTGGATGCGATCCTGCTCATCGGTAATCACCACCCCAAAAGCCATGGGATCACTAACCCGTCTCAAAATCAGGGTGGCTTGTGATTTTTTGGCTCGATGAAATCGGATGGCGGCGGTCAGGTCAAAGTCGGTAATACTATCGCCACTAATTACTAAAAAAGTACTATCTAAAAGATTTTGCACATTTTTGACACAGCCCGATGTCCCCAAAGGTTGATCTTCTTCGACCACATACATCATGTTTACGCCAAAATCAGTCCCATCGCCAAAATGCTCACGAATGACATCTGGCAAGTAGTGTAAGGTCGCAATTACTTCACGAATACCGTGGCGCTTTAATAAGTTGAGGATATGCTCAGTAATTGGACGATTTAGTACCGATACCATCGGTTTTGGTAAATCACAAGTTAGAGGACGTAATCTTGTTCCTGATCCGCCTGCCATCAATACTGCTCGCATATCTCCTCCAACTGTCAATGCGTAAACTGTCAATGCGTAATACGATTAGGCTCTAGTATCGTTTAGATCTGCGGGAAAAAAATGAAAATAAACCTTAATCCTGACTTAAATTTTGAAGGAAAAGTTGAAGAGAAGATCATTGTAGCTTTGGATATGCCTTCGGCGCGTGAAGCGATCGCCCTCTGCGATCGCTTGCCCCAAGTACATTTCTGGAAAGTCGGGCTAGAGCTATTTATTGCTGATGGCAATACGATTTTAAAAGAACTCAAGGCGCGTCACAAAAAGATCTTTTTAGATTTAAAACTGCATGACATCCCCAATACTGTTGCCTCGGCTTGTCGAATTGCCACTAAATATGGTGCAGATTTCTTAACAATCCATGCATCTGGCGGTAAAGCAATGATGCAAGCCGCCCAAGCCGAAGTCGATGGCTCATCAACTCAACTTTTGGCAGTTTCGCTATTAACCAGTATTTCGGCTGCTGAGTTAGCCTCTGATCTCCAAGTATCGCTAGAGCTAACTGAATATGTCTCGCAAATGGTGCTGCTCGCCCAACAAAGCGGACTCACGGGCGCAGTTTGTTCACCCCATGAAGTTGCCATGTTGCGATCGCTCCTTATCAAATCTAATCAATCTAATCAAGACGCGAATAATCCTGATAACTTCTGTTTTGTGACCCCCGGAGTGCGTCCCGCAGGGGGGGCGATCGGCGATCAAAGTCGGGTGATGACTCCTAAGCAAGCGATCGCGGCGGGTGCAGATTATTTAGTGATTGGGCGACCGATTACTAAAGCGATCGATCCCGTTGCTGCATGGGAACAAATCTGTCAAGATTGCGTCTAGAAATTCTGGTTAATTTAAAGAACTCATGAAAAAATTAAATTCCCTAATTCTGACTACTTTTGTCCTATTTGGTTCAGGCTTTATTGGCAAATCCATGCCAGCCTTTAGTGCTGAGCCGCAGATGAATGTTTATACCAAGGGTG
This sequence comes from Cyanobacteria bacterium SOY_65_metabat_81, assembly GCA_031412945.1. Classification (GTDB taxonomy): domain Bacteria; phylum Cyanobacteriota; class Cyanobacteriia; order Pseudanabaenales; family Pseudanabaenaceae; genus Pseudanabaena. Next base: position 39,055 of record JANODY010000010.1, on the reverse strand, counting down.
CTGTTAAAGCTGACGGAGAAGCCGAGATATTAGCCAAGTTAGATCTGACTGACGATCAGAAAAACAAGTTTAAGAGTATTTCAGTTGATTCTTATATGAAAATCGTTCCTATCCTCACTCCTGAGCAACGAAAGAAACTAAATGCTGGCATTAAGTCAAGACAGAGCCTCGCTGCTACCTTGAAATCTTTGAATCTAACACCTGCTCAAAACACTAAGATTAATCCAATCATTGCTGATTATAAAAAGCAAATTTTGGCAATTTTGACCCCTGAACAGAAAATGAAAATTGAAGCTTTAGCTCCTAAAAAATAATTCCAAAATAGAAAGGACTTGCATCGACGGGTCTTTTCTATTTTGAGAGTGCGTTTTGCTGTAGTTCAGTTAAGGATACAATTTTTAAAGCTGCTTCGTGAGTTGCCGAGAGATCTACGGGGGGCGCAACCCCTGCGGCTAAAGCTTCTTTCCATCGTGATGCACACAAACACCAGCGATCGCCTGATTTTAGCCCCACAAAATTAAACATCGGCGCAGGTGTACTCAAATCATTGCCTTGAGCTTTGGTGTAGGCAAGAAAATCATCGGTAACTTCAGCACAAATCACATGAACACCGCGATCGCGATCGCCTGTTTGACAAAATCCATCACGATAAAACCCTGTAACTGGGGCTGAGCAACACAACGTCAGCTTTTCGCCCAAAACATTTTTTGTTTCTGTCATAATTTACAAATTATAGCTGTGGTCATTGCCGTTAGGACAATTTTCGGTTTTACTATCTATATATATTATTTATTTATATACTCCCTTACCGCTATGAAATTAGGCATTAAAAACCAAGATTTAGTGTTGCGGCGCTTTGCGCCGCAACGCCTAATTTTTCACTGGGAAGGGAGTAGTTCTCGATATTCTAATTCAGTTATCAGATCGAGTGACGTTTCGACACGATCTAAAAATACTTTTCCTTGCAAATGATCATATTCATGCTGAAAGATTCGGGCGACAAAATCAATTAGTTTTGTCTGTTGCCGATCGCCAAGGCGATCGGTGTATTCAATCTCGATTTCGCGATAACGTGGCACAAGCCCCCGAATCATCGGTACAGAAAGGCAGCCTTCCCACCCCTTTTCAGTTTCGGCTGAATGAGAAATGATCTGGGGATTGATCATCGCCGTTGGTTGCATTTGGGGTGCGTGGGGATAGCGCTCATTGGGATGAGAAGCAATGATCACTATTTGCAACGATCGCCCGACTTGAGGAGCAGCTATGCCTACGCCTCGCGACTCGATGAGGGTGGCAAGCATTTGATCGATTAAATCTTGAATTTGGCGATCGCCCACATCCGCGATCGGCCTAGCCATCTCTCGCAACAGAGGATTACCAAGCTGACAAACGGTTAATTTTTTAGCTTTTTTAGAAAATATTTGTTCAAGCGATCGGGCAAACATAAATTAGTCACAAATAATTTTAATCAGCAAACAGCGCCACTCGAAAACCAAAATAGTTGTACCAATTAACCGCAGGCTCTTTGCGGCGATTAGTTGTCCGACATTCCCAAGCATCGTTATTCCAAGAACCACCTCTCAAAACTCGATACTGCATATTCCCGCCCAATTCCCAAACGGCGGCGATCGCAGGTCGCCCACGATAGTCTTCATGCCACGGATCGGCACACCATTCCCACACATTGCCATGCATATCATATAGCCCAAACTCGTTAGCTGGAAAAGTCCCCACAGGAGTTGTCTGTTCGCGATATTTTACCGAAGCTTTCGAGTCGTATTGATGCCTACCATCATAATTTGCGTAGTCACAACTAAGCTCATTTCCAAAATAATAACGGCTTTCTGTACCGCCCCGACAGGCATATTCCCATTCTGCTTCGCTGGGCAATCGATAATTTTTGCCAGTCAGTTTGCGAAGACGTTTGCAAAACTCGATCGCATCAGTCCATGAGACATTTTCAACAGGAGCGACTTCATTTTTGAAATGAGAAATATCAGGGTTAATCTCCGTGCTAATTTGAGGTAACTTAGCCACTGCTCGCCACTGCCTTTGCGTCACAGGAAATTTACCCAGATAAAATGAAGCGACATTGACCATTTGGGGCGGTCTTTCATTAGCATAACCTTCTTCATGATAGGAAGTCCCCATCACAAACTGTCCTTCGGGAATGCGAACTAACTCCAAAAAATTATCCCCTCCCAAACATTCGGGAAATACTTGCCCAAGGTCTCTTTTCATAAACAACTTTTTTGAATTTTGTAATAGTCTAAAAAATTATATACTTCCCATCAAAGGAATAGTCTTAATAAAGTGAATAAAAAAGCTTGAAAAGCACTATATGGATTCACCGCAATTATTGATCAAACGCGACACAAAAGAGGTCACAGGGCGAAGCCCCGCAACGGGTTTTATATTTTTAGTTGTGGCGGGTTTGAATGCAAATTGCTGTAATTAATCTCATTTGAGTTGTCACTCAGAGAAAGCGTACTACGCAAGCTTTTTCTAAGATACTGACATTAAAATAAAGTAGTATTAATGTATTATGGCTCGATCGCAATTTCAAAATCTTCAAACTTATCTCCGTCCTTACTGGAGTGACTTAGCCATTGGCACAATTGCTTTACTATTGGCAAACGCTCTTGGCACATATATTCCTTGGCTTATTAGAGCCGCAGTTGATGATCTCAGCAAAATATCAGCCGTTGATTTTAATCGTCTGATGCAATATATCTGGTTGGTGATTGGCTTGTCATCATTGATGTGGGGCATTCGGATGATCTCACGCGTGTGGATTTTTGGAATTGGGCGCAAAGTCGAATACGAGCTGAAGCAACAAATTTTCGAGCATCTACTCAAGCTCCCACCTAGTTACTTTGCCAATAACTCCGCAGGAGAGACGATCAGCATTGTCACTAGCGATGTGGAAAATATTCGTCGTCTGATGGGATTTGCCTTATTGAGCATTATCAACTCAGTCTTTGTGTATAGCATGACGCTACCCGCCATGATGACCATCGATCCGATGCTAACTTTGTTGTCGATTTCGGTCTATCCGATTATGTTGGTGATCGTGCAGAGATTTAGCGGTCAATTGCGCGATGAGCAGTTAGAAGTACAGGAAGAACTGTCGCAAGTGAGTTCGCTGTTGCAAGAAGACCTAAATGGCATGGCGCTAATTAAAACTTACGCGCAAGAGAATAGCGAACGGGCGGCTTTTGGGAAGCTCAACGATCGCTTGCTAGATGCCAATCTGAGAATGGCTCGCACGCGTAATATTTTATTTCCATTATTGGGCGGGATAGCCAGTATTAGCTTTTTGGTATTGATTTGGTTTGGCGGCGAAAAACTAGCGAATCCTGCCAATACGACTTTTAAAATCGGTGATTTACTGACTCTGATCATCTATGTGGAAAGATTGATTTTCCCAACGGCGATTTTGGGCTTTGTGATGGTTACTTATCAACGAGGTTTGGTTAGTATTGCCCGCATTCAAGGCATTCTTGATATACTACCCGCGATCATTGATCTACCTGAGGCGATCGCCCTTGATAAAGCCCAAGTCACAGGCAAAATAGAAGTACGAAATCTCACCTTCACTTTCCCTGATGCTAGTCAGCCCACACTCAATCAAGTCAGTTTCATCATTTATCCTAGTGAAATTGTTGCCATCTTGGGAACTGTCGGCGCGGGCAAGTCTACCCTCGCTAATGCCTTAATGCGTTTAGTCGAAGTTGGATCTGATCAGATTTTTATTGATGGGGTAGATATTACCAAAATGCAGATCTCAACTTTGCGATCGATCATCTCTTTTGTGCCGCAGGATAGCTTCTTATTTAGCGCCACGATGCGCGATAACATCCGCTATGGCAAACCTCAAGCTTTTGATCATGAAGTTGAAGATTTTGCCAGTCAAGCTCGCATTGAACAAGAGATTCTTAACTTCCCGCAAAAATATGACACTCTAGTCGGTGAGCGGGGGATTACGCTATCGGGTGGACAAAGGCAACGGACAGCTTTGGCTAGAGCCTTGCTCGTTGACGCACCGATTTTAGTCCTAGACGATGCCTTATCGAGTGTGGATAACCAAACTGCCACAGGAATTTTAGGTAATCTGCCGCGCAATAAGACGGTGTTGTTTATCACTCACAATCTATCTGCTGCCTCAACTTGCGATCGCATTATTTTGATGGATGCAGGCAAAATCGTGCAAGTTGGTACTCATGCTGAGTTACTTACCGATTCAAGGCTTTATCAAAAGCTATGGAATCAGCACAAACTGGAAGCGGCGCTCAAATAAAGACAGCGCTTGGCGCTGATATAAAACTCAAAAAATTTTTAAAATGCCGCTTTACGACACTTTTAAAAATTTCTTTAGAGTCAGAGGGCGCATCGCGCTTTTTTTTGTTGCTGAGTTTAAGACTTTTCTTCAAAGTCGGGGGCATAGGCTTGCAACAGGTTACTAAGCTGTGAAAGCACCGAATCTTTATTAACTGAACCAAAAGTAGAGCGATCGGGAAAAAATTCTGGGTGGTCGATATTGCGATCGATCGCTTCTTTAACTTGATGAGCGATCAAATGTTGCAGATCTGCCACTGCTCGCTCTCTTTGATAATTTGCACCCTGTTCAGTGGTGGCATACAACGGCGGCAAGCGATTGAGTGCATAAGCCGCAATATCCCCCAAATCCAAGACCTTATTGCTAGTGGCTTCGATTTCGGCGACCCTTGCTACAGCTTCACTCAGCACTAATTCTTCCATGACATTAATAAACTGCTTGCGCGGGACAGCAACCACTTCGCCCGTTAGCAATGCACCCATCAGGCGATCGAGGGCCATGTACTCCTCTACGGATAGTTCAAAGGCGCTATCGCAAATTCGCCCCACTTCGGCTTCCATGGCGGGAGTTAGATAGCCATCTTTTAAAGCCTGTTCAACGATCGACTCAATGCTGGTTTTTTCTAGTTTTTCCACTGTGATCTCTTTTAAAACGCAAAATAACGCAACACTAAGGTACTTCAATAGGAATGATCGTGTACTCAGGCAAGGACATCTGGAAATGATCTTTTTGACTGAGTATGATTACTAATCGCGCCAAGGACTTTGGTTTGACGGCAAGATCGCTCCAAGGCACAGCAATTTCTATACATTGCTCAAAGCCTATTTTGGTATAAGTTGCGATGGTTTCCCAACCAAATTTTTCTGTAGACTCTTCAAGTCTGAGTGATCTATCGGTAAAATCAATTGTTAAGTGATGACGAAACAAATAATTTAGCGGTGATACATCAGGCATATCAAGAAGTCTGACAGGGCTATTGGCATGAATCCGATCAGGATAAAACCATAACAAATGTAGTTTACTTTGGGCGATGCTGTCTAGCCTACTAAATTCTAGACGCAAGTAGCAATAAAAATGATCATACCCATACCATAGGCGCTTGACGGGAGTATTTTGATGCATCGCTCCTCGCGCCCCACTAATTTCGATTTTACCTGCGCCTTGCCAATCTTCGTTTTCAAATCGACCATTGATGAGTGGGTTGATTAAGCTGGTGGGGCGATCGCTAGTTGAGACATTGTGCGGTTCGAGGGGATAGAGCAGAGCGTGGGGGACTGGTTCATTTAGGGCGCGATAAATGACTTGTAAATGTTCGCGAAATAGGCGATCGAACATAGCATCATCGTTGGAGCTATGTCCTTCGCCAAACCACCAAAACCAGTCAGAGCCTTCAGCAGCCATGAGGCTTTCCCATGCTTCGGGGTTGTTTTCTATGGTGGCTTCAGGGTGCTGCGCTAAAACTTGTCTGGCTTCGGCGAGTAATTCCCAAGCTCGATTTTTGACAGGATCGCCGATCCATGTGGTGAAGCTGGAGTCAATCCACGATCCGCTATGCAATTGATGCGGTGGGATTTTTTCTATAGGTAGAAATTTTTCTAAATATTCTGAGGGAGTGACTAATTTTAAGCTGTCATTATTAGAAAGATTTGCGTAAAGTGTCTGCAAAAATGGGTTGCCATCTTGGGGATAAAATTCCCAACAATTTTCACCATCAAGGGCGATCGTCACTAGCCAAGGCTGTCCTTCAGGATGTGCGGCTAGGTATTCATTTTGTTGTTTTTGAATGGTCATTAAGCGATCGCACAAATCATCACTAGCGGCTTGGGGCAGGAGTGCGCCATAACTAAAGCCAATTAGGTCAGAGAGCAGGCGATCGCGAAAAATAATGGCTAAGTCGCCATGCACAGTTTCGAGGCGATAGGGTTGATAAAGCAAATGTGGCGCGTTGATGGCTCCGCGCTCATCACGGCGGAAATAATGTCCGAGGCTCCAACCTAATACGCCCTCGTCAGAACACAACCATGAGAAGCCCTGCTTAGAAACGTGAGGCAGAATTGCAGGGCTAACCGATTGCTCCGAGGGCCATAAACCTCTGGGATCGCAGCTAAAATGCTGACGGTAAACTTCTTTGGCTTTTTCTAAATGGAGGGTGATGTCTGGATCATGGCGAAAGCGCACATTGGGCAAATCCATTTTGGGAACCGCGATCCGACCTGCCTTTGTATCAGCGAGTAAAGGCATGATCGGATGGGTGTAAGGAGAAGTGGTGATTTCTAATTGTCCATTTTTTTGCATTTGCCGATGTTGGGGCAGAATTCGGGAAATAATCTCGCGCTGTTTGCTATAAATTCTTTGGCGATCGGCGAGGGTAAAATCTTTGCCGCGATCGTACCATTCAGCAATTTCGGGATCGGCGGCTCGAAATAGGGGATCAATCCAAGTCAGGTTATGCCACGCCAATAAATCGCTAAAATCAGGGGCTTGCCAATTATCTACACACCACTCAATCCCATAGGCTTGTCTTTGGGCTAGCAGGTCGGCATAGCGGGGATATGGCTCGATCATATTTTGATGGTTAGCATCAAAAAAATGTTCAACGATGAAATGTTTTTGCGATCGCGTCAGGGTGTCAACTGGGGTCAAGGTCATTGACAAATAAGGATCAAAGGCTTTTCCTTCGACATAATCTTGCAACTGGAGGATCAGCGATGGCACTAGATTGATTGTTTGATGAAGTTTGGGGTATCTTGACAACATCAGCGCCAAATCCAAGTAATCTTTTACGCCATGCAGCCTCACCCAAGGCAAATGATATTTGCCCGCGATCGCACTTTTGTAAAGAGGTTGATGTTGGTGCCAGATAAATGCGATATGTAAAGGAAAAGACATAAGATGACTGGCAATATGACTGGCGATACTTCTAGAAATTGTGACACACCTGTAAGTGCTTCGATCCAAATACTCCAAATATTTTGTATAAAACTATGTACGATTAGTCTCAGTATTTTTCTGATCGGTTGTAGCTCTGCTGCTGGCTTAGATCCTTCTCCGCCATCGAAGTCAGCGATCTCCACACCGATCGCCTCCAAACCCAAACCCATCGCCGAACTAGGTCAATATTTGCCAATTACTGCCACTGCCATCATCTCAGGTCGCGAAATTCAGCTAGAGGTGGTCAATACCCCTAGCCAACAAGAAAAAGGCTTAATGTTTCGTCCGCCCCTAGCCGACGATCGCGGGATGTTATTTCCGTTTATGCCTGCGCGTCCTGTGGCTTTTTGGATGAAAAATACGCCTTCGCCCCTTGATATTATTTTCCTGCTCGATGGTGAAGTTAAGGCGATCGCGCGTAATGCGACTACTTGTAAATCCGATCCCTGTCCCATTTATCCCGAAAATGCCGTTGTCGCCGATAACGTGTTAGAGGTAAGGGCGGGGTTAGCCAAAGAAATTGGTTTACAAGTGGGCGATCGCATTACCATCAAATTCTTGTTGCCAAAAAATCAATGACCACTATAATCTTCTTGTTGATTACAGCCTATTCGGGATTCAAGTAGTCCAGAGAAAAGTTTAAAAGTGCCGCGAAGCGGCACTTTTAAACTTTTCTCTGGGTTTCATGTCAGCGCAAAGCGCTGTAATTAATCAATAATGTTCAGAAGCTACTTGGTAATTTCTCACCGAAAATGCTAAAAGTATAAAGTGGTGAATCTTGAGTGAAAAAAGAGTTAAAAAAATGACAGCTAGCAGAGCGAGAAACCCTGAGCCACAGAGATCCCCTCAACCCCTCGATCGCCCCCTCAATCGCAAGAATAAACGCCTGCCCACGAGTCGTAAATTCGCAACCAACCAAAACGTTAAGCGTCTTCCGCGCACCAATTCTTTTCCTTTGCCTGTTTGGTTGCGCTTGCTGATGAACGCTCAAAAGCTGTCGATCGCCATGACCGTCATACTTACGATCTCAGTATTTGCGATCTACGGATGGACAGTTTATGCTCAAGAACAGTGGAATCAACAGTACAAGAAGCTCGAACATCTCAAGCGTCAAGAGCGCCAGATGACGGCTGCGGAGGGCGCATTTGATAGCGACATGTTGCGATCGGTCCAAAAAAAGCCGGGTGATTTAGTCCGTGAAAGTTCGGAGAAATCAATTTTTTTGCAAGCCGCACCACTGCGCCCTAGGCGAGATATTCCTGCAACTGTGTCTGAACTTCCTAAAAGCAAGCAAAATGAGAGTCTGGGATATTAAAAGAGAAGGGACGCTAAGCGCCTATTTTAATCAAAAAAAAACAATAAAAGGCGGTGCATCGTGTCTCCCTTTATTGTTTGGTTTTTGGGGTTGAAGCGCTATATTAATTCTCGATGGTGCGAGTTAGTAATACTGGACAAGTCGCATTTACGCGCACATAGTCAGATACCGATGAGCCGATTAATCGATCAAGATCGGGTAAACTACGGGCGATCGAAGGACGGCGATCGGGAGAACCAATCATCAACAGCGTGGCATTAGCCTCATCAGCCAATCTACAGATTTCTTTGCCAGCATCACCAAACCCAATAAAAGAGCGTGATGGAATGTTCAGACGCTTGAGTTTGGCGCTAGCTTCAACTAGGGCGGGTTCGGTGCTGGCATTAGCATCTTCTTTGCGCTTGACGACCCGCACCAACAAAATTTCTACATCCTTAGCCCCGCTTACGAGTTTAATCGCCAACTCAAGGCAATTATTTGCCGCCGCCGAGCCATCGACCGAAACCATCACATTGCGGATAGTTTTGATATATACGTCATCCTTGATCAGCAACATCGGCGCGTCAGATAGCTGAAACACATATTGACTGACCGAGTTTGCCAAAATCGCTTGCAATCGCCCTAAACCGCGAGATCCCATGATCATTAAATTGGGCTTAAGATCTTCAGCAATTTTACACACAATATCTTTAGGCTCACCCTCTTTGAGCATTGATACAGTGGTGTTTTCTGAAGTCAAGCGCAAACTTTTAACTTCTCGTTCAATAATCTTTTCACCCGCAAGGCGGTATTCAGTAATCGCTTCGGAGTTGATTGAGTTAGGGATAACATGCAGTACATTAATTTGTGAATTTTGCATACTAGGTAGAGTTAGCAGCATATTCATCATTTCTCGCGATCGCCCCGATCCATCGACAGCCAATAAAATTTGTTCAAACATGATGGTTAAACCTCTTGTTAAATCTAGCTTGCAATATCTTGAGTAAAGCTTAATTACATGGCGATCGCGTGAAAACGTTGAGATTCTTAAAATTGCGTCTATAGGTTTGCGTTAATGCATAATCGGCAATACCAATGTAATGAAGTAATACACCAACGGCGCAGTAAACACATAACTATCAGCGCGATCGAGAATCCCTCCATGCCCCGGCATAATTTGTCCCGAATCTTTCACCCCTGCATCGCGCTTCATCATCGACTCGGTTAGATCACCTAATAAACCCGCAATTCCAATCAATAAGCCTAAAATCAACCCCGATAGCCCCCATTGCGCCCATCCCAAACTAAAAGCCCACAAAATTGCCGTGGCACAACAGCAAAGTAAACCCGCGATCGCCCCTTCTACAGTTTTCTTCGGACTAATATCAGAAAGACGCGTCCGCCCAAAAATCTTGCCAAAAACATAAGCCCCAACATCTGAAGCCCAAATACAACAAAAGGCCATCAATACATAAATACAGCCCTGAGACACAGCAAAAGGAATGCGTAAGTAAGTAAGCTGATCGAGATGGCGTAACTGATTAAATAAATCAAACTGCTGAAGGCGATCGCTCACTTCAAAACCAGCATCACCGCCAATCCCTCGGATACGCACCCAAAAACTAGGTAAATAGCCACCATAAAACAAACCCAAAATCGATGCTGAAATATCAGAAATCGTGGCAATTCTGGGTTGAAACAACAGATAAAAGCAAATAAAAGTCCCTGCGATCGGAATTACCGCATCCGCAAGATCGACTCTCAATTGCGAAACAATCAGCAATGCTAAACTTACTGTAATTGTAATTTTGCTGGCAGGCACGATTTGCTTGGCTCGCACAAGGGCGAAATATTCCATCTCACCAAAAACTACCAACAGTACAAATACTGCGGTAAACGCCCAACCACCCAGCGCGATCGTCGCTAATACGAGCGGAAGGACAAACAAGGCACTAATAATGCGAGTCCAAGGCATGGAAATAGCACAAATAAGGTGGATAGGGACAATTTACACAAGGCGAATTACACAAGGCGAAATCAGACCGCGACACAAAACATCGTGCTAACTAAAAAGTAAATATACTCTTATCAAGAGTTGCACTAACAAAATCGTTATGCAAATTTGTAAATCCTGTAAATGTTATGAACTAAAGCCTGTTTATGCCTAAAACTCACTATGTCATTCTTCGGATCACGCCTTGGGCAAGTGAAATCGATATTCGCCGCGCTTATCGAGACCTTAGCAAGTTATATCATCCTGACACCACCCAATTACCTCAAGATATTGCGATCGAAAATTTTCGGCAAATTAACGAAGCTTATGCCACCCTGAGTAATGCCGATCGCCGCAGCGCATACGATCGCCACATTCAGTTTTCGCGTTTTCAGTACGTCAGCCCCAGCGACCATAGTGTAGAATCACCAAGCAAAGTACCAAAAAATATTCAAACTGCCCAAGATGACGGATTGCCTAGCGAACGCCCTTTGTCGGGCGGCGAATTATTTGCACTCTTGCTAATAGGTGCTACGCTATTTGCCTGTATAGTTTTAGTTGTTTTGGTTGCATGGCTACGCGGCGATCGCCTTTTTCCCGAAGCGATCGTACCACCATCAATTATTTCTTTTGTTTTTTTGTTTTCTGCCCAATACCTCCCATAAAAACCGTCACCTATGGCGCTCCCATTAGCCACTACTCCACTTTACAACCACCCCTTACCTGCCCTCGAAGCGTGGTTAGATGAACAAGGTTGTTATCAAGATCAGTCCAATCCAAATATTTGGCGGGTTACACGATCGTCTTGGCAAGCCGAGATCGTCATGGATGTTGAAGATATTCGTGTTCGTTACATCAAGGATGCCTATGGAGGCAAAGAAATTCAACGGGCTTTTCCCTACTCCCTCAGTCGGCAAGATGTCGAAGATGCAATTTTTACGGGTCCATAGCCAAATCAAATAGCCATTACAGACTGACAGTGGGCTTAAGCCCGTTGCTCCAAAAAATTTTTAGCGACTTAATATCAATGATTGCCAATACGTTGCAAAAGTTTGTTAGTATGTACCTTGATTTAATGTATCTGATATGACAAACCTACACATAAGTCATTTCTTCAGATGTAAGAAGCCTGTCAAAGTTTCACGAGAAATGGGCTAAGCAAAAAAGTTTTTCACCTAATCAGATGTTTTTAATTTGGAGGTTCATTGACTAGAAAATATAACGTTGCCATTCTTGGTGCAACAGGCGCGGTCGGGGCAGAACTTCTGGCGTTGCTAGAAGAAAGAAATTTCCCTTTGGGTAAGCTAAAACTTTTAGCCTCAGAGCGATCGGCAGGTAAGTCGATTACTTTTAAAGGTGAATCTTTAATTATTGAAGAAGTTACCGAATCCTCTTTTGATGGTGTGGATATTGTGCTTGCTTCCGCAGGCGGCAGCATCTCGAAGCAATGGCTACCGATCGCCACCAAAGCAGGAGCTATATCAATTGATAACTCCAGCGCTTTTCGGATGCACCCTGACGTGCCACTGGTCGTACCAGAGGTAAATCCTGAAGCTGTCGCTAGCCATAAAGGCATTATTGCTAACCCCAACTGCACCACAATTTTGATGGCGATCGCCATTTATCCATTGCATCGAGTCCAACCCATCAAACGCATTGTCGCTGCCACTTATCAATCAGCGAGTGGTGCAGGTGCAAGAGCCATGGAAGAAGTGCAAGTGCAAGCCCAAGCAATTCTGAATGGTGAGACTGCCCTAGCTGAGATTCTGCCCTATCCCCTAGCCTTTAATCTTTTCCCTCATAATTCGCCGATGACGGACAATGATTATTGTGAGGAAGAGATGAAAATGGTCAACGAGACTCGCAAGATATTTGGTGATCAAGATATGCGGATTACGGCTACTTGTGTCCGCGTTCCTGTATTGAGAGCGCATTCTGAAGCGATTAATCTAGAGTTTGATCTTCCGTTCAGCCCTGATAAGGCTAGACAAATTCTTGCTGAAGCCGAGGGCGTAAAATTGGTCGAAGATTTTAGTAAAAACTACTTCCCCATGCCGATCGAGGCAAGCGGCAAGGATGACGTATTAGTAGGGCGGATTCGTCAAGATATTTCTCATCCCAATGGGTTGGAATTATGGCTATGCGGTGACCAAATCCGTAAAGGTGCAGCCCTGAATGCCGTTCAGATTGCCGAATTACTGATTGCCAAGGCTCTTATCTAAAAGTTTATCGACTTTTAACAAGCTTTTAATAGGCTTTCAGCAGTCTTCCATTTATGAGTATCTATTATATGAGTATCTATGAGTGAAATCGATTTTGGACGGTTATTAACAGCCATGATTACGCCCTTCGATATCGAAGGGAAAGTGGACTATGCCAAAGCAGAACAACTTGCCATTTATCTAGTTGAGAACGGGACTGATACGATTGTTGTGTGCGGTACGACAGGCGAATCACCAACTCTAAGCTGGGATGAAGAATATCAATTGTTTATAGTGCTGAAACAGGCGATCGCTGGCAAAGCCAAAATCATGGCAGGTACAGGGTCAAATTCCACTTCTGAAGCGATCGCGGCGACTCAAAAAGCCGCACATCTGGGATTAGATGGTACACTGCAAGTAACACCGTATTACAACAAGCCTCCGCAAGAGGGAATGTATAATCATTTTCGAGCGATCGCTGAAGCTGCTCCAGATATTCCCATTCTTTTGTACAATGTTCCTAGTCGAACGGGTTGTAAATTAGAGCCTGAAACTATTGCCAAGTTAGCTGAGATTCCTAGCATTGTGGGGATTAAAGAAGCAACGGGCGATCTAGATCAAGCCAGTCAGATTCGCGCCCTCACACCAGCCGAGTTTGCGATCTATTCAGGCGACGATTCTCTCACATTGCCATTGATGGCTGTGGGTGCAAAGGGAGTTGTGAGCGTAGCTTCCCATCTAGTTGGCAATCAATTGCAAGCCATGATGCAATCATTTGCCGCAGGTAAAGTGCAGGAAGCTTTGCAAATTCATATTCAGCTTTTTCCTTTGTTTAAGGCTCTGTTCTTAACCAGCAATCCTATTCCTTTGAAAGTAGCTTTACGCTTGTTGGGATTGGATACGGGCGTAGTGCGATCGCCTCTAGTTGCAGGTAATGCCGAACTCGAAACAAAGCTTAAAGTTGTATTAAAAGAAGTCGGAATTCTTAGTTAGCGATCGCTAGTTATGAACTTGCGGGGAAATTACAGCTTTATATTGATTTCATCTAGGTTTTATCTAGGTTTTCCCTTAAGCCATTACGTTTGAATTGTCTCAACGATTCAAGTATTTCTTTTAGTTTTCGATTCTCCAATTCAAATTTATTCAATTTACAAGAGATTAATTTATGACTACAGCTAATGTTCCTGCTCTCAAAATCATCGCTCTCGGTGGACTCCATGAAATCGGTAAAAATACATGGGTGTTTGAGTATAACGATGAAATCATGCTGCTTGATGGCGGTCTGTCATTTCCCGATAATATGATGCCAGGCGTAAACGTAGTCTTGCCTGACATGACTTACTTGCGCGAAAACAAGCATCGCATCAAAGGCATGATCGTCACCCACGGACATGAAGATCATATCGGTGCAATTTCTTTCCATTTGAAGCAGTTTGAAATTCCTGTTATTTATGGTCCCCGCTTAGCAATGGCGCTGCTCGAAGACAAACTGCGCGAAGCAGGAGTCCTAAACCGTACCGAACTCCGCCGTGTCATGCCGCGTGATGTAGTGCGCGTTGGCAATAGCTTCTTTGTTGAGTTTATTCGCAACACTCACTCGATCGCCGATAGTTTCACGATCGCCATTAATACTCCTGCGGGAATGGTGATTCACTCTGGTGACTTTAAAATTGACCATACGCCTGTTGATGGCGAATTCTTTGACCTTGCGCGTCTTGCCGAACATGGCGAAAAAGGTGTACTTGCTCTGATTAGCGACTCTACTAATGCCGAACGTCCTGGCATCACGCCTTCGGAACGGGCGGTATATCCTAATCTTGAGAAATATATCATGATGGCAAAAGGGCGCGTGATTATCACCACCTTTGCTTCTTCCGTCCATCGGGTGAATATGATTTTGGATATTGCCGATAAACAGGGTCGGGTAGTTGGTGTAGTCGGGCGATCGATGCTGAACGTAATCGCCCATGCGCGTAATCTTGGCTATATCAAGTGTCGCGATGATCTATTCCAACCTTTACAAAATCTGCGTCATTACCGCGATGATCAAATTCTGATTTTGACTACTGGTTCTCAAGGTGAGTCAATGTCGGCTCTTACTCGGATGTCGAATTGCAGTCACAAACAACTGGAAGTCCGCAAAGGTGACACGATTATCTTCTCCGCTAATCCCATCCCAGGCAATACTATCCCTGTAGTGCGTACTATTGACCGCTTGATGGCTCTTGGCGCAGATGTAATTTATGGTAGTGACAAAGGTATTCACGTTTCAGGACATGGTTCTCAAGAAGAACATAAAATGATGCTAGCCCTTGTGCGTCCGAAGTTCTTCTTCCCTGCTCACGGTGAATTGAGAATGCTCAGACAACACGCGAAGATGGCTGAAGCTATGGGGATTCCTAGCGAAAACATCGTGATTGCTGAAAATGGTGATGTTGTCGAAGTTTGTCAAGATTACATGCGGATTGTGGATAAGGTTCCTTCTGGTGTCGAACTAGTTGATTCTTCTCGCGATGGTATGGTCAAGGGCGATGTATTACGCGATCGCCAACAAATTTCGGGCGAAGGTATCTTTACAATTGCTGTATCGGTCGGACTAGATGGTAAGCTCTCCACCAATCCAGACATTCAACTAAGCGGCGTTGTCTTGCCAATGGAACATTCGCAGATTATTGCTTTGGTTGCTAAGGCGATCGATAATTCCCTAGCTAATTCTTGGGGCAATTTTGCTCGTAACGTTGGCTCCTTGGAAGTGGATTGGGTTGGTTTACGCGGTCAATTGGAGCGCGACCTCACCCGCGTTTTGCGTCAACAAATCCAAAGCAAGCCAGTGATTGTCTTCCTATTGCAAACACCACCAAATTCCACACAATCGGCTCCTGCTCCTGCGGCTAAGCCTAATGCTTTAGGCGTGACTCTCAAATCAGGTAATGTGAAAGTCATTCCTAAACCTGATGCTGTCATTGCTAATGGCAATGGCTCTAATGGTCATGGTGCAGCAGCAGCAACTGTTAATGTGGTTGAGACTCCTGCTAAAACTGGTGCGGTTACTGCTAGCGCTGGTAGACGCAAGCGGACTGCGGCAACTGTCTAAATTAGCTTTCCCATTTGGGCGGTGTCTCATATTTATTAATGTGAGACACCGCCCATCTATTTAATTCAAGCTTTGCCAAGTGAAAACGGATACACTATTTTTCCAACTATTTCAATCTTTCCATACACTGCTATTTGAGCTAATCGATCGCCCAATATCAGAAGCAGAAGGATATACATTTAGCTCAGCCGAAATCAAAGAAAAAGCATTTCGGTTTGACGGTATCTTCATGCCTAAAGCTAACGACAAACCCATTTTTTTAGTAGAAATTCAATTTCAACCTAAAGAAGACTTCTATTGGGAATTTCTAGCCGAAATATTTCTTTATCTCAACCAATATCGCCCTGTCCAAGACTGGAAAGCCGTAGCCATTTTCGCCAAACGCAACTGCGAACCAGAACCCAACGAATTTTGCCAAGAGCTGATCGTATCATCAAGAATCATCCGCATATATTTAGAAGATCTAACTCAAGAAACTAATTCTCTTGGCATAGCGATTATTCAGCTAATCTTAGCCTCAGAGAAAAAGGCTCCAAGACTAGCCAGAAATCTTGCCGAAAAAGTTGAGCGAGAAACAAATACCGATCTTAGAGATAACGTAGTAGAATTCATAGAAGCAGTGTTGGTATATAAATTTCCAAAACTAACCAGAAAAGAGGTTGAAGCAATGTTTACACATAGCGATCTAAAGAAAACCCGCGTCTACCAAGAAGCAATGCTGGAGGGGCGGCAAGAGGGGCTACAAATTGGTGAGCAACGCGGGTTGCAAATTGGTGAGCAACGTGGTTTGCAAAGACAATCTGCCATCTTACTACGCCAACTAACTCGAAAATTTGGCAAAGTATCAGTAAGAACACAATCTCAGATTTCTAAATTATCTTTCGCACAGCTTGAGGATTTAGCGGAAGCAATATTTGACTTGCAGACAGTTGTCGATTTAAACGCTTGGTTAAAAACTCACTAAAATCTAAAACAAGAATGAATGAAGAAATTGGTGAAGGTTAAACCTAATTCTAAGCAGCAATCGATCATTGAAGAGGAAGATGGAAGCTTGACGGTGCATTTGAAATCACCACCTGTTGATGGTAAAGCTAATAAAGAGTTAGTGGAACTTTTAGCTAAGAAATTTGCTGTACCGAAATCTCATATTACAATTCAGATGGGGCTGACTGGTTGCAATAGAGTCGTCAATATTGAAGAGTGAGACGATTAAAATCTACGTTTTGATTTATCAAAGCCCCCTAAATCCCCCAATTCTGGGGGACTTTGAAAGAATTTTCTTGTTCCCCCAGAATTGGGGGCTAGGGGGCTGATAATTCTAGTCTTTTTTAGACTTGTTGTTGCGAAGGAAAGTT
Organism: Cyanobacteria bacterium SOY_65_metabat_81; assembly: GCA_031412945.1. GTDB lineage: Bacteria > Cyanobacteriota > Cyanobacteriia > Pseudanabaenales > Pseudanabaenaceae > Pseudanabaena. Next base: position 21,848 of record JANODY010000010.1, on the reverse strand, counting down.
TTTAATAGTCTCTTACCGCCAAAGCCAAGTCCCAATGCGGCTAAACCCAATGAAGGATCGAAGTCAAAGGGAACTGGAGTTGCAGTGGAAGTTCCACCAAAAGCAGCTTCCGAAAACCCAACCAATGATCCCCCGCCGTTAGTGTCCAGTCTCAGTTGAACATATTGAGTAGTGGCGGTGCTGGCAAAGTTAAAGGGTTGAAGAGGAGAACCACTGCCTGAACCGTTAACGGCACTAAAACTACCGATAAGGCTTCCTACACTAGCGGTGCTGGTATCCGTATCGGTAAATAGGGTAAAATTACGCAGTCCCGAAGACCCGCTAACATTCCAGAGGGCAAAAGCATTTAGGTCATAGGATGCTCCTAGATCAAAGGTCACATAACCTCCTAGTCCTGCTGAATCTGTAAACCAAAGCTGAGTATCCAAAGAATTGTCAGTGGTTGCTGAATAAGTGGCAAAATCAGTGACTCCACTCGTGTAAGGTGTCGATAATCCACTTTGATCAGTAACATTACCGATCGCCCTACCAAATGAGGGATCGAAGGTCGGTAAGGTAGAACTCGCAGTTGAACCGATAACGTTTATCGCTTGAGCATTGGGAGCAAGGGTAAATAGTGCAGCAGGGATCGAAAGGGCAATAAGTCCTAAACTCGTAAAGCTGAATTTTTTATACGCGGGGGGGGGTAGAAATACTTACTTGAGAGTTAAACGAACTTAGGTGTTGCATTCTCGTGTACTTTATTATTGGATTAGTAGCGATCGCGATTAGTATCGATCACATTGATAATAAGTCGTAATATAAATGGCTGTCAATAAATACAAGCTAAGCCCCCTAAATCCCACAATTCTGGGGGACTTTGAAAGAATTTTATTATCTTGTTCCCCCAGAATTGCGGGCGGATAGTTCTAGTCTTTTTTAGACTTGTTGTTGCGAAGGAAGGTTTTTAATAGTCTCTTACCGCCAAAGCCAAGCCCCAATGCGGCTAAACCCAATGAAGAATCGAAGTCAAAGGGAACAGGGGTTGCACTGGAAGTTCCACCAAAAGCGGCGTTGAAACGGATGCGACCTTGACATAATACGAAGATTGAAAAATAATGAAAGGATAAAGAAGGAGGCAAGAAAGAAAATGTTGGCAAAGTTAATAAGTGTAGAAGGCGGGCAAGTAAAAATCGAACTGACAATCGAGTTGAGCGAATCAATATACGCTGGCTGACCGAGGTCGAAGCTCTATTTTTCTCATAAATGATTTAGGATTGCTATAGTTTATCCCATTCATAGGAGCGTGGATTGAATGAACATACGAATGGATTAATTAGAGAATTCTATCCCAAAAGCACAAACTAAGGAAATCTCTTGACCATCGTACCCCATACGAAGTATTCTATGGTTTATCAGAACCCGTTGCATTTCATCCTTGAATTAGCGTTTTTATGAACGATGTCAATTCATCTAGCAATCCTTCGCCTATTGAATCGCCTGAAACATATATTCAGTATGGCGATCGCTATCGTTTGTCTGGCAATATATCCCTTGCTATCAAAAATTATCAGCGAGCTTTAGCCATAAATCCTAATCTGGCGATCGCCCATGAGCGCATAGCCGCCATTTATCAATTACAGAGAAATGGAATGGAAGCGATCGCCAGTTTTAGTAAAGCCATTCAACTCGATCCGCAGTCCTTAGATGCCCAATTAGGAATTGGCAATGCTTATCAACAAATGGGCTGGACAGAATTGGCGATCGCCCATTTTCAGCAAGCGTTAGAACTTGCGCCCAGTCGCTTTCTAGCCGAATATCATTGCAAATTGGGCAATAGCCTCAAAGAGAGAGGACGAATTGCCGAAGCGATCGCTTGCTATGAAAGGGCGATCGCCACAAATCCAGACGATGTAAATGGATATCGATCGCTTGCCTTAGCATTTATAAAACAGCAGGATCCTGAGTCGGTAAACACCATTTACGAACGCGCCGATGTTCATAATTCAGAACTTCTAGAAAGTAAAGATCACAATCTGCTTGGTGTCGCGTGGCTGCAAAAGTCTAACTCTGCCAACGATGAAAATTTTGTAAATAGGGCGATCGTTTGTTTTGAACGCGCCATTCAAATCGATCCCACCTATGCTGATGCCCATTGCAATCTAGGCAGTGCTTTGATTCGCCAAGATCGGGTCAAAGATGCGATTATTGCTTACAAAGAAGCGATCGATATTGAACCAAATTTTGCCCAGCCCTATTTCAATCTTGGACTTCTCTTAAATAATATTGGCAAAACTGATGAAGCGATCGCTTGTTTTCAATCAGCGATCGAACTCGTTCCCAATTGGGTAGAAGCACATCAACATCTTGGCGCAATATTACAGCGCTATACGTTGAACACAGATCATAAATTCGCGTAGAATTAGACTCTCTTTCCAGTCGAAGATTAGACGTTGTGGGCAACGCTATAGCAATCCTAAATCATTTATGAGAAAAATAGGGCTTCGACTTCGCTCAGGCTTCGACTTCGCTCAAGCTTCGACTTCGCTCAGCCAACGATATATGCTGGCTGAGCGAAGCGATGCACTGAGCTTGTCGAAGCCTCTCACAACTCATTTAGGATTGCTATAGTTCTTGATTTTTAATGTCTGTTTTGATATTGAGAAGAGAGTAGGATTACCAAATCTTCCAATCTTCCCAACTCAAATTAAAAATGGACGTGTCAGGAAAAGCGATCGGATTATTATTTCGGACTAACTTTTGCTGTAATCGTCTAAGCTGGGGACTTACTCTTGGCAACTCTTCAACTAGTTGATAGGGCAGAATCCCTTCGGAAAGGGCAAAAGAGGCGGTTGTCGCGGCGGCAGATCCCACTGACCACTCATAGGAATGGACACGATAACCTGCGGCAACGATATAGCTATAGGCGATATTTTTGCCAGATACGAGCAGATTATCGATTTTTTGAGGGATTAGCGATCGCAAAGGGATCTGTCCGGGGAATGCGGCTCCGTGACCATTGCGTACCCCCGATCGCTCCGTATTACCCGCTTTTTCGACAGGATATTCACTTAGGCAAGGATGGAAATCTAGATAATATTGAGCAATACCGATCGCATCAGGATAGATAGTCGAGCGAGTGCGGCGGGGGATTTTTTGAGGTTCAGTATTATTTCTAATGGCGCTAGTTGCTTCTAATCCAGCTAGAGCCTTCCAGAGATGGTGATAGCTTTCTGTCGAGAGGGTTTGGCGATAGATTTCGGTACTAAAGTCCACCTGCGAGACATCAATCTCAGACATACTAAATCCTTCAGGATAGCCATAGTAAGGACGACCGATAATCCGCCGTGATTCGCGAATATAGGGATATTTAGACAGTCCATGCAGTGTTCCCATCGGTGAATTTAAGCCAGTTAGTAACCGATGATTAGGGAAAGGCTGTTTCCAATTAGTTTTTTGTTGAGAGTCGGTTGTGCCTGCGACTAGCCAATAATAGAAGCCCAAGGCGATTTGTTCACCATGTTGGAGCGTCTCTTTGCGTAGTCCTCCCATCCATCCATTTGTTTCTAATTGTCCAGATTTTTGTAATTGTTCGCGGGTATAAATGAGATTGTCTTTGGCTGTCCCTGCGCGATAATCATTACCCCAAACCCAGTTCTGCATCGAGATATCGCCTACTTTCATGGGAGAAACACCAAAGGCATTCTTTTTAGCATTTGCAGCATCAGCACTCCAAATACGGCGATAGGTGAAGATCGTGTCAAAATTAGCTAGATTTGGCTTCGGATCAGAGCCGTAGTAGGGTAAATAGCGATCGTAAAAGTCGGGTTTTGACTGTGGTTGAGCGTCTGAAGTTTGCTCCATCGCAAAGGTGTAAGTGAAGCCCTGAGTGCAATAGGGAGCATTTTCGGTTACGGGCGAAGAGGGATTTAGATACGATCGCGGATCGAGTCCAAGACGATAGGGAACATCAGCGAGAGCGATTATTTCTCCTGTTTCGGTGGAGTCAATCACAAACCAATTAGTGGGATTTTTTGATTTTTTGATTTGGGAAGGAATGAAGGGAACAAAGCGAATAATTTGTTTTTGCAATCGCGCTGAATTTTCATAGCGATAAGCATCTTCAATAATTTGTGAAAGCGGCTCCGTATTTAGCGACGGCGTATTAGCGACAGGACGGTGCTGAATGGCGATCGCGCCATCGATTAACTTATTAGGCGTATTCCCATCAGCACTAATTTCTAATTTTTTGATGACGGTATTCGGAAACCATTTTAGTTTGCCATTACCCTTTTGAGATGCTTCCTGCAACATTTCTACAAGTATTTGCTGCGCGGTATTGGGAATGAAACAAGAAACACTAACCCAACAATCTCCCGCATTCAGCTTTCCATATTGCTGTGCTATGCGCTGCCGAAATTCGGTATAGCCCTGTGGAAAGAGCCAAAGATTCCGTTGCTTCTTGGCTTCATCTAAGGCTGATGTGCCTTGAGATGTAATTTGTCCACCAATCCAGTCCGTGATCTCGGTCATGCAGACCGTGCGCCCAGCTAATAATCCTTCATAGGCTGTTGCTGTACCTGCGACACCGCCACCCACGATTAAAAGTTCACACTCTTCAATTTGGTCTGGATTTCTAGGGATAGAAGCTTGGGCGATCGCCATCTCAGGCAGGAATGCGCCTAATGCTAGAGTCGAGGCGATCGCCTGAAGATAAATCTTGCCAGCCGTTTTTTGTAAGAATATTGACATTAAATAAATACCATTGGCTTGTTCTTAAATGGCGCAAAAGCTTCAGCATCGAAGCGATAGAGGCTAGCAGGACGACCTGCGCCGCGTGATGTTTTGATACCAGTATCGCTCAAAAAACCGAGTTTGAGCAACCGAGTCCGAAAGTTGGAATAATCTGAAAAATCTTCTCCTAAAACCGTTGCATAAAGTTGATAGAGATCGCTAAGGGTGAAAGCTTCAGGTAACACATCAAAAGCAACGGGGCTATATTCAAGTTTGTTACGCAGACGGCGATGTCCGTATTCGAGAATGCGATTATGGTCGAAGGCGATTTCAGGAACTTGCTTAACGGGATACCATGCGATACCACTGACCCCATCGGCGATTAGTTCTGCTTGAGAGAATGGAACTAGAGCAAAATAACTAACAGATAAATAGCGCACTGCATAACTATCGGGAGCTTCACGGGGATCGCGTCCGATATCGCCAAAGGTGAAGAGTTGTTCAAGATAAAGATTTTTGGCGCGAATTTTTTCAGCGAGGATGCGATAAGCAGCTTTTTCGAGGGATTCGCCTTGACGCACGAGAGTTCCGGGGAGACACCAGCGATCGCGATAGGGTGCATGGTGGCGCATTACCAGTAGCACCAATAGACGATTCTGCTCAGTATCGACAGAAAAGATCACATTATCAACACCGACTTTAAAATCTGCTAATGGGGCTATGGGGCGGGACTTTTCGACCATGCGTAAAGCGACTCTCGTTGGATATATGCTGCGACTGTGGGTATTATGACTGAATTATTGCCATTATTGCGATAGTCTGATGAAGAAACCTTGGGTATCGAGATGGAATCAGGCGCGATCGCCACTTCAGTCCCCATATTTTCAAGGCGTGCAACATCAGCTTCGGCAATAGCCACGCCTTGACGGGGAACGACTAGCAGATTGACTTGATTGAGTAAGTCTTGGGCGCGATACCAAGTTGGCAACTGCCGCACAAGATCGCCACCGATAACGAGGGTGAATTTTGCATGGGAGAAGATTTGCTTGGCTGTCTCGATGGTGTTAATCGTGCGCGGATTACTAAGTTCAGGATGCAGGGTAGTGGTTTGGGTCGGTGGCTGGATGACCGCGATGGTTAGTTCCATCATTTTTAGGCGATCGCTAAGACTTGCCTGATGGGTTTTAAATGGGTTATCTGACACCCAAACCAATACGCGATCGTAATGATTATCGAGCCATTGCAAGATCTGTTGATGTCCAACACTAGGCGGATCGGCGCTAGTTCCAAAGAGAGCGATGTTCATTTTTTCTACAACTATAGCAATCCGATATAGCAATCCGAAATCATACTCACCACAAATAAGAATACAAAACCAATTATGGGGCTGCGCCCCTTGTTGTGGCGAGCCTGTTACCATCACAGCAATTCGCGATATCTGCCTTAAGTGGTATAGCATATTAAAATATATAAAGTATTATTAAGGAAGTCAAAGATTTATAACTTTACATCACAGTTAATCCCCAAGGAGATTATTACAATGGAAAACACTACAGAGCCTAAATTCGGTTTTAATAACTTCGCTGAAACTTGGAACGGTCGTCTAGCAATGCTAGGATTCGTTATCGGATTGGCAACTGAATTGATCACAGGACAAGGAATTCTTTCTCAAATCGGCATCATGTAATCTTGATTCGGAACAAAAAAAGGGGGCGCGAAGCGCCCCCTTTTTTGTGCTATGAATTTTTTAGAAAGATAGCTACTGTATTTTTAAATATTCCAAAATCTTTTGAAAAAGCCCCACGATCGCTTCTTGCCCATTATCGCGGATAAAAATATCAAAGTTAGGATGAGAATTTGCTTCGATTAGCCAGTAATTATGATTGTCGTCTACAGCCACGTCTAGCCCCACATAAGCAATTGACGGCATTTTTAAGAAAATCGGTCTAATAAACTCATCAATCTCACTAATAATCTGGCGATCGCATACTTGTTTGGCGATCGCCCCCTCCCAATGCAAAGGACTGAGATTGCCCGTAAATTTTGCCTGAGAAATATCTTTGTCATACAAAATAACTTGTTGATGATTGAGGCAAACACTGCGATATTCTTTGATAATGTTAATCGGCTCTTGGGCTAACGCAACATAGTCATAATTTTTGAAATTGACATTAAATATAGTTTCAACTGAACTTTGAACTTGCTGAAAATCGAAACATTTAAAAACATTGTTCCCACCCGATCCACGATTTCGTTTGATGATGATCGGCAGTTCAAAATCTTTCTTAATCTCCGCCATAATGTCATCGACAGTCGAAAATTCCAAGTATTCTAGATACTTCTGATCGCAATAGGGAGAAATAAAAGAGCGTGTCCGCGCCATCTTGACTACATCTTTAAAGATTTCATAGAAATATTGCTTATCTTTAAAAATGTTAGCAACAGATTGGGGAATCAAAGGTGTTGAATAGTTAGTGAAATAATAATCGCGATCGCCAATTATTGCTTTGACAAGATTTTGATTTGGATGCAAGATCTCATATTCAATAGCTAACTTTTGACAAGCACACAACAACATTTTAATGTTTGTAAGCATAGTTTTTAATATCCATAAAATCTAAAATATGATAGATGAAGCAGTGGGCTGCCTCTCGTATTTTGGGTTTTATATTACAACAACTGGGGATTGCTAGCCAAACACTGTAAAGCGCTTGGCGCTGACATAAAACCCAGAGAAAAGTTTAAAAGCCTTGCGAAGCAAGGCTTTTAAACTTTTCTCTGGGTTTTAAGTAGAGCGCAAAGGGCTATACCACTTGAAGCATCAATAGGCTGTAATCAAGTTGACTATCGGATTGATTATCAAGATATGATAACTTTTGTAAGGGATTGCAACGTGAATTAATCTGTATAATGAAGGATTGGCAGGTTTGCAATTGTTTGGCATTTTTTGGTGACGGCAACTGTAAATGCGCCAGATTTTGCATTCTCCCCTAATTATTTACTTTTATTTATGACTGCCCAACTGAATTATCTAATGTGTGCGCCCGATCACTACGATGTGGACTATGTGATCAATCCTTGGATGGAGGGTAACGTTCACAAATCAAGTCGCGATCGCGCTGTGGTGCAATGGCAAAAACTATACGAAGTCCTCAAGGGCGTAACCAATGTTGAACTAGTCACACCCGAAAAAGGCTGGCCAGACATGGTATTTACGGCAAATGCTGGGCTAGTATTGGGCGACAAAGCTATATTGAGTCGTTTTTTACACAAAGAGCGTCAGGGCGAAGAGCCATATTTCAAGGCTTGGTTTGAGGCTAATGGCTTTACCGTGTTTGAACTGCCCAAAGATTTACCCTTTGAAGGTGCGGGTGATGCTTTATTCGATCGCACGGGTGGGTGGTTATGGGCTGGCTATGGTTTCCGCTCTGAGCTAGATGCCCATCCCTATCTTGCCAAATGGTTAGATGTCGAAGTTCTATCCCTACGTTTAATTGACAATCGTTTTTATCATCTTGATACCTGCTTCTGTCCGCTCACAGGCGGCTATTTACTCTATTATCCACCCGCTTTTGATTCCTATTCCAACCGCTTAATTGAGATGCGAGTTCCTGCGGAGAAGAGGATTGCGATCGAAGAAGCTGATGCCGTTACCTTCTCGTGCAATGCGGTCAACGTTGGTCAGAACGTGGTCATGAACAAAATCAGCGATCGCCTAAAACAACGCATTACCGAAGCTGGTTTTAATGTGATTGAAACTCCTCTCACTGAGTTTCTCAAAGCAGGTGGAGCCGCCAAATGTTTAACTTTGCGAACCATTGAAGTTCCTGTTGTCGGTGAACAGGTCGCCGCCGAGCCAAGTGGTGTGGAAGCGCGAATTGTAGAATTGACAGGGCATCTACTCGACTCAGGTATTATCAATCGCGCCCTTGATCTGGTCACGGATAATGGCGGCAGTTTTCAAGTATTAGAGTTTAATCTTGGTGAACAGCGACAAAGCACTTCTTTAGCTAGAATCCGTATTTCTGCACCATCGCATGATCTGATGGAAACGATCATGGGTGAACTGATCGAAATCGGTGCAGTTCTACAAGATCGTGACACCTGCACGGCAAATCTTGAACCTGTATTACAAGATGGTGTCGCTCCTGATGATTTCTATGTCAGCACCATTTATCCCACTGAAGCTTGTGTTGATGGTGAATGGATGCTTTGCACCAATCAGCGGATGGATGCGGCGATCGCCATTAGTCCTGATGGCACTGCTAACTGTAAACTTTTGCGGGATCTCGTAGTCGGCGATCGCGTGGTGGTTGGTTACGATGGCGTGCGGACAGTGCGTAAACCAGAAGCTAGAGACACTGCCAAAAAAGAAGAATTTTCGTTCATGGGCGCGGGTGTATCTAGCGAACGTCGCGTCGAACTTATCGTTGAACAAATTGCATGGGAACTTCGCCAAATTCGCGATCGCGGTGGCAAATTGGTTGTATCCTGTGGTCCCGTGGTTGTACATACGGGCGGCGCTCCTCACCTTGCTTACTTAATCCGTGAAGGCTATGTCCAGTCGATGCTCGGTGGCAATGCGATCGCCGTTCACGATATGGAACAAGCCTCAATGGGAACTTCCCTCGGAGTTGACCTCAAGCGAGGTGTCAGCGTCAAAGGCGGACATCGCCATCACTTGAAGGTGATTAACTCAGTACGTCGCTATGGCAGCATCCACAAAGCCGTTGAAGCTGGTTTTGTGAAAACTGGCGTAATGTACGAGTGCGTTACCAATAATATTCCCTTCGTGCTAGCTGGTTCGATCCGTGATGATGGACCTTTGCCTGACACTGTGATGGATTTGCTCGAAGCGCAACGTTTGTATAGCGAACAAATTCGTAATGCCGACATGATTTTGATGCTGTCATCAATGTTGCATTCTATCGGAGTCGGTAACATGACTCCCGCAGGTGTAAAGATGGTTTGTGTGGATATCAATCCCGCCGTTGTGACCAAACTATCCGATCGCGGATCGGTTGAGTCAGTTGGGGTCGTCACCGATGTTGGTCTATTTCTCAGTTTGTTAGTTCAGCAATTGAAGAAGATGGATAGCCCTGTGGCGATCGCTGTCTAGAACAAATTGAGCTAGGTTTTTCAAACTGGAGAGGTGCGTAACCACAGTGTACGCCCCTCTCCAGTTTTTACTTTTAATTGGGTTAAGAAAAAATTAAGGAAAGACTAACAAGAAGCTAATGATATTATAATTATCTTAGGGAATTAGGCTTATACTTTGATGAATACTTCTGATGAATGGTAAAGTATAAACCTGAATTTGTCCTCAAAGTCCAGTACTGTAAATCATAATTTAAGGGAGTGAACAGTCATGTCCAACATAACCAAATTTCTGTTTCCTCAGTCGCGTTATTACGGAAAATTCACTCCTGAGAACTTAGTATTTAATGCCAACCTCCAAGAGTTTTCCCATCGTGTCAGTATTATTTGCGCCCTAGAAACTGGGGGTAAAATTTCACCACAAGAAGCTTACACACAGATTGCAAAGCTATGGCAGCATGTGGAGCAATCTAAGCAAAATCTTTTAATTGATTCTAAATAATCACCCAAGGCATTGATCAAATAGCGCCGTTACAATTCTATCTTTTACAGCAATTATGGAATTAGATCGCAAAGTGCTATAAAAACTTGCAGTAATGGATAAGAATGGAGTTAATGCGATTCGCGAAAAGTACAGAGGTAAATTACGGGGTAGTGATGCAAAGTAATGTTAAAGCGTGTTTGAGAAGTCAACACCCACGATATTTTCAGCTAAAGTTAATGTTCTCGCCCCCTAAATCCCCCAATTCTGGGGGACTTTAATCTTGTTCCCCCCAGAATTGGGGGGCTAGGGGGGCTAAAGCAAAACTTCTCAAACACGCTCTTAAAGCTGTAAATTAGAATAGTCAATCGTTTGCAAGTTTTCTATGAACTGTCCAAAATGTGAATCGGCGAAAATTATCAAATATTGATATAAAAGGAGACAGAATTTGGGTACAACACAATAGGACAGAGTTTGATATAGCCGACAGATTGTCAGAGATGGGTGTCCCCAAAAAAAATATATTAAATGGCTTCCATTCTAGCTATATGCGACAATTTACAGAGTTTGTAGTTAGCGAAGAATTAGCCTTTAAATATTTTGAATACCAACAGGAAAGTTCTCATCAAAAATTTATTCGAGAGAGTAAAGAGATTCTTTCGGTAAATCCTTGGGTTTAAGGCGGGTTTCTTTTTCTGCCAAAACTAAAGCTCGCCAAACGATTTTCCAACTCAGATATTTTTTGGCGACCCAAAGATTCAATTTCTTCCGCTAAATTCTCTAAGCCATCCCATTTACCTAAGCGTAAACGCTCAACCGTCCACGATCAAGAAGCGGACTTATCACCCGAAGTAAGCAATAACTTAAGCTTGAGATCAATTAGATTAATATCGGCTAGTCCAATTTGGACATCACCTTCTAACACAATACCCGTACTAATTAGGCGATCGAGTAATTCTAAAATCGATGATTCACTTGAGGATTTGTCAGGATAATATGCGCCGCGCTTGGGCAGAAGTTTGCCAAATTCACCAAGATCGAGATTTAGATCTTCAGGATCAATTTCTAAAACTTCACAGAGATTAAAGATCTGCTGCTCCATAGCTTGCAAGCTATCGGCTGCTCTTTCGATTTCAGGCTCAGTTAATTGCTCTGAATCCATACGCCTAATTACTTGTGCTTCCATCAACTGCCGCAGCAACTCGACTAGCGTGAGAATCAATGGCGCTAATCCAGATTTTTTGGGCTTGACGATTAAACTTTCATCAGTCATTGATTGATTTCCACAAGCTTCTTAATAGCGAGAGCTATAGAAGTGTAACCTGCCGTAGCCAATAAATTGAGGATTTGGGCGATCGCCTTGCGGAGAAGCAGTAACACCGAATAGATAAACACCATCGTAACGGGGATTACGAGATGGGCGTAGTCCAACTATCAGTTTACGATTAAGTTTACTGTTCGCTAAAATCGGCGGGTCGAAAGTAATAATTATTTTCTTTTGAGATTGATCTTGCCCCAATAAAATCTCAGCTTTAATAGGGATCGCCATCCGATCGCCCGTTCCTGCCTCTAAATAAGCGATCGTGTCATCCCTAATAAAATCAATAGACTCAAAACCTTCGGCTTGGGAAATTTCTAGTTTCTGTAAAGGCTCTCCCATATTTTGCGGTATTGCGATCGCAAAATAGTAAGTTGCACCCGAAGCGTAGGTGCGATCTGTGGTTGTCTCAGCTTCTAAAAGTGTTGGCAACTGCACAAAGTAAGTTTTGCGATCGCGCAACTGCACTGCCTCGGCTGGAGAAATTAGCAGATTGTCGATATTATTTGAGGGATTATTTGCATTAGATGAATTAGAAGTCAAATTTCTGCTAATAACTACAAAAAATATCGATAATGCGATCGCGGTTACAACTTTTTTACGCATAAACATGTACCGTTTTGCTAGCATTGTACGAATAGCTACTTTTTTCGCTGCGATAGGCTTAACCAAAGCCTTCCCATCTCATTAAATGCTATCTCCAATAAGATAGAGGTATCAATTGTGGTTTCTTCCCCTCCAACACCATCTAATGTATTACTAAAGCTTGAAGGCGATCTTTCAGCTAGTCTAGACTCAACTAGTTCAAGCCTCGATAGTACCACAGACGATATAGCCAGTCGCTCAATGATTGCTATTCTCGATTTTGGCTCTCAGTACTCTGAGTTAATCGCAAGGCGAATTCGTGAAACGCAAGTTTACTCTGAAGTTTTAGCCTACCACACATCAGCCGAAGATTTACTGAAATTAAATCTTAAAGGCATCATCTTATCAGGCGGTCCAAATTCCGTTTATGACCAAGGTGCGCCACAATGCGATCCTGATATTTTTAAGCTAGGAGTTCCTGTTCTAGGTGTTTGTTACGGAATGCAATTAATGGCAAAGCACCTCGGCGGCACTGTCGAACGCGCAGAACGAGGAGAATATGGCAAAGCCGAATTACAAATTGATGATCCCACCGATTTATTGACCAATGTGGAGACAGGCGTAACTATGTGGATGAGTCATGGCGACTCTGTAATTAACTTGCCACAGGGCTTTGAAATTTTAGCCCACACCGCTAATACACCCTGCGCGGCGATCGCCGATCATCACAAAAAACTTTATGGAGTTCAGTTTCATCCTGAGGTAGTCCATTCCACAGGTGGCATGGCGATGATTCGCAATTTTGTTTACCATATTTGCCAATGCGAACCCAACTGGACGACCGATGCGTTTATTGAAAATTCGATTCGTGAAATCCGCGCTCAGGTTGGCGATAAACGGGTATTGCTAGCTTTGTCAGGGGGGGTAGACTCTTCAACTTTGGCTTTTTTATTGCATAAAGCGATCGGCGATCAACTAACCTGCATGTTTATCGATCAAGGCTTCATGCGGAAATTAGAGCCAGAGCGTTTAGTGAAGCTCTTTGAAGAACAGTTCCATATCCATGTCGTATATGTAAATGCTCGCGATCGCTTCCTTGAAAAAGTTAAAGGCATTACCGATCCCGAACAGAAACGGAAGTTGATCGGTGGCGAATTTATCAATGTATTTGAAGAAGAATCTCAACGCTTAGGACCATTCGATTTTTTGGCTCAAGGTACACTTTATCCTGATGTGATTGAATCAGCCGATACAAATGCCGACCCCGTGACAGGTGAACGTGTCGCTGTCAAAATCAAAAGTCACCACAATGTGGGTGGATTGCCTGACAATCTTCGCTTCACTCTAGTCGAGCCACTTCGCAAACTATTTAAAGATGAAGTGCGAAAACTCGGTACAGCACTGGGACTTCCTGAAGAAATTGTCAAACGCCAACCTTTCCCCGGTCCGGGTTTAGCCATCAGAATTATTGGCGAAATTACTAGCGATCGCCTAAATATTCTTCGCGATGCCGATCTGATTGTGCGTCAAGAAGTCAATCGGGCAGGACAATACAATAATCTATGGCAAGCATTTGCCGTGTTATTACCCACAGTTCGCAGCGTCGGCGTAATGGGCGATAAACGCACTTATTCCCATCCTGTAGTCTTGCGCCTCGTTACTAGCGAAGATGGCATGACCGCAGACTGGGCAAAAGTCCCCTATGAGTTACTAGAGACTATTTCTAATCGAATTGTCAATGAAGTAGAAGGCATCAACCGCGTTGTGCTTGACATTACGTCTAAGCCCCCTGGCACGATTGAATGGGAATAAATTAAGCGCAAAGCGCTTAATTTATAGTTAGCGTCAGTCAAAACCCAAAAAGCAAAAAGCGGCGCATCGCGCCGCTTTTTGTCTGACGTAGTTTTAGGAAACTGCGGAAATCATTTGTTAATTTTTGTCCAACTAAGGCTAAACTATTTGACTAAATTGGCTTCACTCTAAACCACCTAGCGTTGCAGCATTGGTATGGCTCTATCATTGCCACCTAGAAACAGATCGATCGCACCCGATCCAGACCAAGCGTCGGTGATGGTGATGAAAGATCTTAAAGACCTGCTCAGACGCATGAGTCAGGATCAAAATAAGATCCATGAGCTGCTGAGCTTTTTGGGTTACGCTCTTCGCAGCTTTAGTAACCTCAATCAATTTCTAGAATTAATTCCGCTCATTGCCAGTCGGGTCACGGACTCCGATGGTGGCGCATTGATTTTATTTAAAGCTAGTGGACAGATGCGCCTAGAGTCTTTACATTGTCCTGAGCGCAATCAAGGTGGACTAAAACCACAACAGGTACGCACCGCGATCGAGCGGGCGATTCAACAGGTTTTGTCAGGCAATCTAACCGCTCTCGATGATATGGTCAGTCGCTATCTAGGCGCGGATGTGCATTTGTACGGCACATCGGTTTTAGTTAAAAATGCCATTCGCGGTCGTCTTTATATATTTAGTCGTAAACCTGATTATATTTGGACAGACAACAAGCGGACATTGATGCGTTTGGTCGCCGACCAAACTTCAGTGGGTTTAGAAAATCATGAATTGACAACTGAACTGATCAAAAAAGAGCGTCAAGATCGCGAGATGGAAATCGGTGCAGAGATTCAACGCCAGCTCTTACCCCGCACTTGTCCCAAAATCAAAGGTATTGAAATCGCGGCGCAATGTTGTACGGCTAGCCGCGTTGGTGGCGACTATTACGACTTTATCCCTATGCATAGGGGCGATCGCTGGAGCTTTGTGGTCGGTGATGTCATGGGAAAAGGTGTCCCCGCAGGTTTAATCATGACCATGACCCGTGGAATGTTACGCGCTGAAGTATTAAACAATCATTCGCCCAGCAAGATTTTGGAACATCTCAATGAGGTGATGTATGAAGATCTTGAAAAATCCCACCGATTTGTGACCATGTTTTATTCAGAGTATGAGCCTGAAACTAAAAAACTTTCTTTTAGCAATGCCGCCCATATGCCTGCATTGCATTGGCGAGCTAAGACGCGTAGCATCCATGCTCTTGATACTATGGGTGCATTAATTGGCTTAGAGGCTGGTTCAAAATATGAAGAAAGCAGTACGCATTTAAGTTCTGGCGATGTGGTCATTTACTATACTGACGGCTTCACTGAGGCGGCTAATCCCGAAGGCGATCGCTTTGACGAAGAAAATCTCCGCAAAGCCTTAGACTGGGCCTGTCAAAATTGTTTTCCACTTTCCGATGACGTGACACGACCACAAATGATTCTTGACTATCTCTTCCAAGAAGTGCAAAACTTCATCGGAGAAGGGCATACTCGTACTGATGACATGACCTTAGTAATATTGTATGTTACTGACAATGCCCCAATAAATTAACCCAATCCTAAAATCTAAAATACTATGCTTGATTTTGCTCAACATCTGGTAACTAGCGTTGATTTATCGGTGCTTAATCATCCCGCGATCGATATCTCTAGCAGTTTTCACTTTAATTTGGCTGATATCCACTCGCATATAAATATGGACTTACTTGCTCAAGAATTTAAGCAAGATATGATGGGTGATATAAGTAAAGGCTGGAATAACTTTGTAAAAACTGGTCAAGTTTATGCATTAATAATTGGCTTGATCGTTGGTTATTTGTTCAGGAGTCTTACTTCATTTTAAAAGCAAAAAAAACCATTCATTATGAATGGTTTTTTTGTTTGAATGGCGGGGGACGGATTTGAACCATCGACCTTCGGGTTATGAGCCCGACGAGCTACCAGGCTGCTCTACCCCGCGTTGTTTCGCTTAACTAATATAACACAATTTAATTTAATTGCAAGCATTTCTCAAAAGTTTTTTAAAAGTGGCGCTGTGCCTTGCACAGCGCCACTTTTAAAAAACTTTTGGTTTCACCCCTCCGCAACGCCGTCTTACCTCAGTTGTTTGACCCGGTAAAACCAGGTGGAGCCAAGGCGCTACGCCTAACTTAAGTTCCCAGATGCTGGTCTGGTATACTGCGGCGAAGACTGCCAAAGACTCCTAGAAAACAATTATCGATCAAGACACATTATCGGTAGTCACGCACGCCACAGAGGAGCTTATGACAATTATAGCACTGGATGCTCAGCCACCTCTGATACACTATGCCTTGAAAGTTCGTTGATCGTATCAACTAGTTCTTGCGGCGAGAAAGGCTTACTAATATAGGCATTAGCCCCGTTCCGCATCCCCCAGTAGCGATCGGCTGTTGTCGATTTTGCGGAACAGATCACAATGTTAATATTCCAAGTTTCTGGATTTTCTCTTAATTTGCGACAGAGTTCATAGCCATTCATCTTCGGCATCACAATGTCTAAAATTACTATATCGGGATGCAGTAATTGCACTTGGGCGATCGCTTCTATTCCATTGCTTGCAGTAGCGATTTCAAAATGATTTTTTTTAAGAAGAGTTACCATTAATTCTCTTTGGATTTGACTATCTTCAACAACTAAAATTTTGGACATAGAACTTAACCTCAAATCGATTTCTTTTCTACATTCCCATCCTATAGCTGAGTCAAAAATTGCACATGAGGCATAGGTCACGAATTTGCGTAGTACTAAAGTACTAGCCATAATTAGGACTATCGCTACTTGCTCGACAATATGTATGTAGAGAGTTAGGCTAGGCTCAGATTAAGTCTGTATCCACAAGTGCATCTATGAAAATCCGCATTTTACTCGTAGACGATCATTCTTTTATCCGCCGGGCTTTGCGGATTTCTTTAGCTGATGAGATTTCTTTAGAAATTGTCGGAGAGGCTGGTAATGGTCAGTTGGCGATCGAACAAGTGGAACTGCTCAAGCCTGATGTAGTGCTTATGGATATTCAAATGCCAAATATGGATGGAGTAGAAGCTACAAGACAAATTTGCGATCGCTTTCCCAATACTAAAGTTCTTATTCTTACCGTTGATGAAACTGAGGAATATGTTTCTCACGCTCTAAAATACGGCGCATCGGGTTATATTTTAAAAAATACTTCACCTGAAGAGTTGTCCTTCGCAATTCAAGCGGTCTATCGCGGCTACATGCATTTAGATCTGAATTTGGGTAGAAAGGTAATTGCCAGAATTCCTGAAGTATCGGAAGTCTCGACAGTGGATTTTGATAAACTGACACCTAGAGAGCAGCAAATAGTGAAGCTAATCGCAACAGGCGTAAATAATGAAGAGATTGCTGGTCAGCTTTATATTTCCACTAGAACCGTTAAAAATCATATTACTAGTATTTTAAGTCGGTTAAATTTACGAAATAGAACCCAAATAGCGGTTCTCGTCACCTCTGAACTGGCTAATGGGAATCTTTGATTGGTTTTTACTTGAGACTGTCAGCTAGCCAGTAGACTAAAGGCGCGATCGCCAAAGCTGGCAAAAATGACGCAACTCGGACTTTGGCTAGTTCTAATAAATTTAAACCAAGCCCCAACAGCATCAAACCACCCACGCCTGTAATGATCAGTACCGATGGCGCATTGGCGGGATCGGGCAGGCTTTGCGCCAAGTTTCCTGCAAGAAGGGACAAACTGCCTTGATAAAGAGCCACGGGCAGTGCCGAAAAGCCCACGCCGATGCCATAGGTACTAGCAAAGACGATCGAAATAAAACCATCTAGGGCGGATTTGAGTGCCAAAAGATTGTCATCCCCTCTCAGTCCGTTGTTGAGGCTGCCAATGATTGCCATTGGACCAATGCAAAACAATAAACTAGCAGCCACAAACCCTTCCGTAAATTTGCCCTTACCTTTAAACTTTGCTTTCAGCCAATTTCCTAATGTTTCTAGCTGTTTCTCAATTTGACATAACTCACCGATCACGCCGCCAATAATGAGCGAAATCAGGGACAGGATCACGCCATCGACAGCGCCTGCTTTGACTCTGAGTAAACTATTTGCCATGTTGAGGCTGACAAATATGGTAATTAGCCCGATCGCCTGTTTGAGAATTGGCAAAACTTGAGACAGAAAGCGACCACGCAATACTAGTCCTAGGAATGTACCAAAGGCGATCGCCAAAATATTAATCCAAGTCCCACTGGTTTTTGTCCAAAAATCTAACATCTAGTCACGAGGGCTTTGCCTTTAAACAGTAAGTAAGGAGACGCGAATCATCGATTTTAGCCGACTTGATTTATATGGTAAGCTACAAAGGCTTCAGGCTAATAATCCGCCATATCGTGAAAACTCTGCTGAAATAGTGCAGCACCTCAGAATGGAAAATAAAAAAGGGCAAGAGCAACTGTCTTATTACAAATGCTTGCTTGACGATTTGCTTTCTTTGTCTTTATCTGTGACAACTGACTTAAGATCTTTTTTGGAGTCAGCTTTAGTGACTACTCGAAAAATGACCGCTAGCGATGCAGGTAGCATTTACTTAATCGATCGCTCTACGCCAGTGCATACAGTCTGTTTTGAAGTTTCGCAAAACGACTCGCAGCCCGATCGCTCACTGGTTAATTTTGCTGTGCCACTTAATGACGACAGTATTGTCGGATATGTCGCCTTGACGGGGGAAATCTTGAATCTATCTGATGCCCAAGATTTACCCAATGATGCTAGGTATCGCCACCATAAGACCTTTGATTATGATATCGAATACCACACGCGCTCGGTGTTAGCCGTACCGATGTTTGATTCGCAAAAAAGGACAATTGGGGTTTTTCAGTTAATAAATCGTAAAGTTAAAGATATTTCAATTACGAGCCAAAATGCTGAAGAAATGACCATTGCCTATTCACCGCTAGATGAAAAGTTATTACGGGCGATCGCCAGTCAAGTCTCTATATATATTGAGCGATCGCGACTTTTAGGGCAAGTACTTAAACCATAATATTTTATGATATTTTAGGTTTTAGAAAAAATCAGAAATATAACGCCCCGCGCTATATTTCTGGCAGGTAAGTACATACACTTAGTTACAAACAGCTAATCTTAAGGAAGTACAAGTATTTCCATCTTTTCCTATAAGATTGAACATAGGATAAATTTTTAGATATTTATATGGAGACTATTTATTCATGCTCACTTTAAAAATAGTGGTTTATATCACTGTCATCTTTTTTATCAGTTTGTTTGTGTTTGGCTTCCTCAATAGCGATCCATCTCGCAACCCTGGTAACAGGGATCTCGAATAGTGACCAATCGCGCTCAAGCTAGCTCTGCTAATACTCAATCGATTGATCGCATCAAATCCAATGATTGGCGATTGATGTTGAGTCTACTGCCCTACGCAAAGCAAAATTCTAAAAAACTTCTGATATCGCTGCTTTTACTTTTGCCTCTGTCGATCGCTAGTGCTGTGCAACCAATTCTTGTGCAGCAAGCCATTGATGGACCAATTAAGAGCGGCGATTTGATTGGTTTACGCTGGATTTGCTTGGTGATATTCATTACAATTGCAGTGCGTCTTTCGTTTCAGTCTTGGCAGGGCTACTTGGTCCAAGAAGTCGGACAAAAAATTACAGCCGATATTCGCCAAGATTTATTTCGTCACGTTACGTCTTTATCGACAAGTTTCTTCGATCGCACTCCTGTTGGCAAATTAATTACGCGTCTAACCAGTGATGTCGAAGCCTTAGGTGATGTATTCGCAACGGGGGCAGTCGGTGTACTCAGCGATTTTGCGGCGATCGCCACGATTGCTGTGTTTATGTTTTTGCTGCGATGGGACTTAGCCCTGATGCTGGTGGCGATGGTAATTCCCGTGACGGCTTTAATAGTCTTTTTTCAGCATGAATATCGCAAGGCAAACTTCAAAGCCCGCGATCGCCTCTCTGAACTAAACTCAATTCTTCAAGAAAATATTATTGGCGCAAATATTGTTCAATTATTTAGCCGCGAAAAATTTAACTCCGCCCAACATCTCAAAGTCAATCAGCTTTATGTAGCTGAGGTAAACCGCACCGTATTTCATGATTCTGCGGTGTCCGCTACGCTCGAATGGATTGCACTGGTGGCGATCGCCGCAGTTCTATGGCTCGGCGGTGGACAAATTGTCCAAAAAAGTCTTACCTTCGGTGAACTTTCGGCTTTTGTACTTTTTTCGCAGCGTCTTTTTGATCCGATTCGCCAATTAGCCGAAAAATTCACCACGATTCAGGCAGGATTTACGGCTGTTGAACGGATTAACTCGATCTTGCAAGAACCCATCGACATTCGCGATCCTGACCACCCCAAATCGTTGCCCCTTGACGGCGCTGGCGAAATTTGTTTTGACCATGTGTGGTTTGGCTATAAACCAGACGAGTATGTCCTCAAAGATGTGACGTTTACATTACGAGCAGGCGAAAAAATTGCCCTCGTTGGACCTACGGGCGCAGGTAAAAGCTCAATTATTCGGTTGCTATCGCGATTGTATGAGCCGACCAAGGGTCGAATTTTGATTGACGGTATCGATATTCGCGAGATCACCCAATCGGAATTGCGGCGATGTGTGGGGGTGATTTTGCAAGATGCCTTCTTGTTTTCTGGCGATATCAAAGACAACATCACCCTTGGCGAAGACTACGCGATCGAGCAAGTGATCGAAGCCGCAGAACTGATGAATGTCGATCGCTTTATTCAAGAGCTACCCGCCGCCTATGCTACCCAAGTACGCGAGCGCGGCACAAATCTGTCGGGTGGACAAAAACAATTACTCGCCTTTGCTAGAGCCGCGATCCGCGATCCAAGGATTTTAATTCTTGATGAGGCAACGGCAAGCCTCGATGTCAGTACCGAGTTTTTAATTCAACAAGCTTTAGACCGATTGCTAGTTAATCGCACCACGATCATCATCGCTCACCGTCTATCTACGATTCGTAATGTCGATCGCATTCTCGTACTTAAGCAAGGCGCGGTGGTCGAATCTGGCAGTCACGAGCAACTAATCGCCAAACAAGGCTTATACGCTAGTCTCTATGAATTAGAGATGATGGCAACTCTCTAAAACTATTAACAAAAAGCGGCATAAAGTGCCGTTTTTTGTTACTTTTTATTAATGATTTTTCATAACTCGTTCGATTTCGCGCTTGTCGTCACGCTTTTTCATGTCTTCTCGCTTATCGTGGAGTTTTTTGTTACGCACAACTGCAATATCAACCTTAATCCAGCCTTCTTTTTGATAAACCTTGAGCGGGACTAAAGTCAAACCCTTTTGTTGAACTTCAGCTATTAACTTACGAATTTCATCTTTATGTAGGAGTAACCGCCGAGTCCGAGTCGGCTCATGGTTGAAATACACACTAGTGGTTTTATGAGGGGGGATGTACATATTTAGTAGCATAATCTGCCCCTTTCTTACAATCCCATAAGCGTCGCGTAGATTTGCTTGACCGCCTTTGACGGCTTTAACCTCAGTGCCAAGAAGTTCGATCCCCGCTTCGTGGGTTTCGAGTATTTCGTAATTAAATCTAGCTTGCCGATTTTCGGCGAGTACACGATAATATTTAGCCATTTATGCTCATTGAAAACTGTCTAGTATCCTGCGGTAACTTCTAAAAGCTTCCATTCGGGGCTGTCACAGAAAGCTTTAGAAACGCGATCGGAGATTCCCTGACAGTAATTATTAACGCGAAGGGGCAGCTCAGAATTCTTGGTAACGCTCGTTAATTTTACTTGATTTCCTTCGATTTCA
>JANODY010000009.1:0-68827 GCA_031412945.1 Cyanobacteria bacterium SOY_65_metabat_81 | reverse complement strand
GGATTTGCTTTTGCTGCACTAAGTATCCCATCAAGGTTTCCCAACCCGCAGGCGCATAACCCAATTGAAATTTCTGGATTGTCTCTTTACTCATTTGCCGCTTTTCGGTGAGATAGGCAATCGCCTCACGACCTTGAGGGGCATACAGCGCATGTTGATAAAAACTAGTCGTCAAAGCCATCACTTCATAGAGGCGATCGCGATGGGAGATTTGACGCTGAATTTCTTGAGCTTTTTCAGGTTGAACAGTTTGAATGGGAACGTTGTAACGCTTCGCCAAATCTAGCACCACATCAGAAAAAGATCGCTTATCGATCTCCATCAAAAACTTAACCGCGCCACCTGATACGTCACAGTTAAAGCAGTGATACATCTGCCGCGCAGGATTCACCGTCAGCGCGGAAGCATTTGTGCCATTGTGAAAAGGACAAGCACCGCGAAAGTTTGCCCCACTTTTGCGTAAGACAACACGTTCGGAGATGATATCTACGATGTCCGCCCGTTGACTTACTTGGTCAATGGTGTCTTTGTGAATCTGAAATTGTGCAGACATAAATTATGTAGACATAATCGCGATCGCCTATGTTATCTTTTTTTTTGAGAAAACTGGCGTTTGAGAATTCCTGATCTCAACTCAAAAGTTCACCTCGACCGACTTGCTCTATGTTCGCATTTTAGGCTCGTTGATAAACGCCCTCTTCACATCCTTGAGTATAACGCCTTCCTCAATCCGATGTTGCATTCGGTAGATTGGGAAAGCTGCCTAGACATATCCATATGTAAAGATATATTACGTTATTGCTGTCATAACAGCATACTAGCTTGACAGGAAAATACTTTGCTTGTAGTCTTAAACACATACCTAGGTGTCCACTGTTTTTAACCGCTATGCAAGACAAGCAAAAGGTAACTTTTTATCTCCCCGAACAACTACATCAACAGCTTAAGATTCGTTCGGCTATTGATGGTGATTCGATGTCGGACTTGGCTGACAAAGCGATTAGCTTTTATTTAGCCCATGCCGATATTGTCCAATCTTCAGGTATTGGGCATATTCATCAAACTTATAACTGTCCAAAATGCTCCCAAACAGTTGTGATCCGCGATGGCGCATTATTAGCGATCGGCGGTAGTCGCACTCAGGCTTTACCTGTCAGTGTCAGCACTAAAGCCGATACACCAGATGAAGAATTAGTTTCAGTTAGTTAATAGACTAGTTAATTTCACAAGTATTTTTCTGTAGACTCTGTAGACAAGGTGAGGATTGAGGCTCAGACCTCAGTATTAGTATATGCAAGAACAACTTAGCATCTTAATTCAAGCCCAATATCCCTTGATCTACCTCAACACTCCAGAGGAAGAAAGAGCAGAACGGGCGATCGCCACTATCGCTCAAATCAAGCCAGTCCGTCGCATATTTACATGGACTATGACTCAAGGGTTAGTTGAGTATGGTCAAACAACAGGCGCTCAGCATAATAGTTTGTCACCAGAAGCCGCGCTGTCATCAATTATTCGTGCCGACTCTAAAGAACCCACAGTATATATATTTAAAGACTTACATCCTTTTCTAGATCAGGCGGGAACTGTTCGTTATTTGCGCGATGTGGTTGCTAATTTTAAAGGTACTCAGAAAACAATTATTTTGATGTCGCCAATCCAAGTAATTCCTGTTGAGCTAGAAAAAGAAATCGTGGTACTTGATTTTCCTTTGCCAGACATGCAAGCGATCGAAGAAGTTCTCGACCAACAACTGCGACAAGTTCATACCAAAAAAGTATCTACAGAAACCCGCGAAAAACTAGTCATAGCCACATTGGGATTAACCCAAGATGAAGCTGAAAAAGTCTATCGCAAAGCCCAAGTCACCAATGGAAAGCTTACCGAAGAAGAAGTTGATATCGTTCTATCTGAAAAGCAACAGTTAATTCGTCGCAATGGCATCCTCGAATATATGGAGGATGATGAAGACATTAATGATGTGGGGGGACTCGAAGAGCTAAAACATTGGTTGCAACAGCGATCGAATGCGTTTAGTCAGAGAGCTAGAAATTATGGATTACCTCAGCCCAAGGGAATGCTGATTCTCGGTGTACCCGGTTGTGGGAAGTCTTTAATCGCCAAGACGACAGCGCGTCTCTGGTCGTTACCCTTGATTCGTCTCGACATGGGGCGAGTATATGACGGCTCAACTGTGGGTAAGTCAGAATCAAACCTCCGCAATGCTCTCAAAGTTGCCGAATCCATTTCACCGATGATCTTGTTTATTGATGAACTTGACAAAGCCTTTGCGGGTGTTGCTGGTTCAGCCGACTCTGATGGCGGCACATCTTCACGAATTTTCGGAACTTTCTTGACATGGATGCAGGAGAAAAAATCACCTGTGTTTGTCATGGCAACCGCCAACCGTATCGAAAATCTGCCTAGTGAATTTCTACGCAAAGGGCGTTTTGACGAACTTTTCTTTGTGGATTTGCCTAACGGTGAAGAGCGCCAAGACATATTTAAAATTCATCTGTGCAAACGTCGTCCAGATGTTACCAAATTAGAAAGATTTGATTTTGAGCAACTATCCAAAGTAAGCGATGGTTTTTCGGGGGCGGAAATCGAACAGGCGGTAATTGCCGCTATGTATGAAGCTTTTGCCCAAGATCGGGAGTTTACGCAGCTAGATATCATTTCGGCTGTGAAATCGACAACTCCCCTCTCACGCACGATGACCGAGCAGGTTGCTGCTTTGCGTGACTGGGCAAGGATGCGGGCTCGACCCGCCGCAACTTCTGTCGCTGAATATCAGCGTATGGAGTTTTAAAAAGCTTATTCTGCTGTTTTTGCAGGCAGCAGATTTAAGGCTAGATTCTAAAGATATCTTATTAAAAAGTCTTTAGGCTAGCAGCTAACATAAGAAACACCAGTACTCTTATGTCTCACGTTCTAGTTAACAATTGCGTTCACAATTATTTACAGGAGCAGAACCATTATGTCTCATTTCAGCACACTGCGCACAAAAGTTACCGATGCCGAAGTTCTTAAGTCGTCTTTGCGCGATCTAGGCATTAGCGTCAACACTGAAGCCGATGTTCGTGGCTATAACAGCCAACGTATTCGCGCAGACATCGTGGCAACTCTTGAAGGTGACTACGATTTAGGCTGGTCTCGCAATGCTGATGGTTCTTTTGATCTTATTGCCGATCTCTGGGGTGTCGCTAAAAAGCACAACCAGACTGAGTTGATCAATTCAATCAATCAGAAGTATGCCGTAAATAAGGCTCTGACTGAGGTGAAGCGTCCTGGGCTTAGCAGTGCCAATGTCAAACTTTTAGTGCATTAATCTTAGTGCATTGATCTGTTGCATCTTGCAATTTAAATATGCTAAAAAACAAGCTAGTCATCTTTGACTAGCCTGTTTTTTTTGATTAAGACTTTTGCCCTTCACATTTATCGATTTTAAATGTATTATGTTGACACATAATTTGAGATCAAGTCGCCCAAATGGAAATTGCGATCGCCCTTTTGCAACACTATAGTTTTGATCTTGGCGGCTATACCATCAAGGATTTGACTCGTGCATGGGGCGGTTTTAAGCCTGAATGGGTGCGCCAAGCTGTTATCGAATCACTGTTTAGAGGAAGATATAAAGCAGTTTCGGTCAGTCAGATTTTAGCGTTGTGGGAACGCAAGGGCGAGCCAAATTGTCGCTATAACCATGAATTTGAGCGATTGGTCTGCGGAGATGTTGCCATAATCTATGAAGATCGAATTTTTTACACCCCTCCAAGAACTTCTGCTCGTCAAGATGCCATTACTGAGATCGCTCCATTTACCTCTTCTGAAGCTCAAGATTTGTCAATCCCATTTCCTCATCGATCAATAATGGGAAATGCTAATATTACTCAAGTTTCTCAGCCACAAAGCTATCCTAGCCGCGTTGGCAATCCTTCTGGGACAACCAGATCTTCACAAGCTTACTCCAAGACCTATGCGAAGGCTTCAAAAGCTGAGTATTCAGAAGTCTATCGATCTGCTTACGAAAATATGGCTTTACTTGCGGAATCATCGATTTTTGTGGATAAATTGCGATCGATGTGTGGCGATCGCCTAATTATTCCTGCGATCGCTAATGAAGTAAATAAACTGAAAGTTCCGACAACAATCTAATCTAATCTGACTAATTTAATCTGAGACTCACAATGGCAAAACTAGAGCGTCTAATTATGATGGCGGAAGATGAGTTGGTGCAGTACAGCACAACAGCTCGAAAAATTGAAAAACTACGCCAAAAATTTAGCCTGTCACTTACTACTGCTGAGCAGAGGCAAGCAAAAGCGGAGTTAGTAGCTGACATGCCGACTAACGAAATCAGTCAATTGGTAGAAAAAAATCGCCAGACAATTACTCTCCCAATCTGGGGAATTGCAGGGCTAGGATTATTGCTAGGTATCTCTATGCAGCAGCCCTTAGATTTTATAGCGACTGTTATTGGCACGGGTGCGGCGATCGCTATTCAAAAGTGGGGTTGGCAACTTCAGGCGAAGCGCTTAGTTTTGCAAACTCTAGAAGATATCGAAACAAACATTAAACGTTAATTTTAAGATTTTTGCCACCGCTCCATTAAGCAATGGACTATCAAAACTCAAACAAAAAAGACTCGCGTTGCGAGTTTTTTTGTACTTTCTGATTTTATACCGAGTAACCCGAACTGGCGCTATATTAAAAGACTGTGCTAGTAACACAGTCCTTTAATATCTTTAAATATATTGACGATCAATGCTACAAGTCGCTCTCATTTATCCCGAAATCCCGCCAAATACGGGTAATATCGCCCGTACCTGCGCGGCTACTAATACTCCATTACATCTAGTTGAGCCACTTGGCTTTGAAATCAGCGATCGCCAATTAAAGAGAGCAGGCATCGATTATTGGGAATATGTAAATGTCACGGTGCATCCCAATATTGAATCTCTTCGTGAAGCATCAAGGGGTGGAAGATGGATCTGTTTTAGCGCCCACACAACCCATGATTTTCGAGAATTTGAATATCAAGATGGAGATTGGCTGCTATTTGGGAGTGAGTCTAAAGGTTTGCCAAAGGAACTAATTGCGAATAATCCTGCTGTTTGCATTCCAATGGAACATCCTAAGGTTCGCAGCTTGAATCTTTCGGTTAGTGCGGCGCTGGGCTTATTTGAAGCGAGACGACAGTTGGGAATGTGAACTACCAGACGCTGACCGCTTAGGCGGTACAGCGCTGGCTTCCTGATTCAACGGGGATAGCGTCCAACAAAACCGAAGTTTTACCAGATCGACTTACATCCCCTCCACAGGCAGACTCGCTAGTTCCTAACGAGATAACTCGTACTGAGCCGAGTCGAAGTATCCGCAAGGCTTCATTTCTAATATTTATCGCTGTGTTTACATCACGGTCATGGTGAGTACCACAATGCTTACAAGTCCATGCCCTAACATCAAGGCTGAGATTATCAACTCGATTTAGGCATACATGGCAAGTTTTAGAGCTAGGAAACCATCGATCAATCTCGATATATTGTCTTCCTTCACTTTCAGCCTTGTACTTGAGCATTGTGCAGAACATACCCCAGCCAACATCGCTAATCGCTTTGGCTAGATTATGATTCTTGACCATGCCCTTGATGTTGAGATTTTCCACTGCAATAACTTGGTTTTCGTTTACTATCTTGCGGGATAGTTTGTGCAGAAAATCTTCGCGACATCTGGCAATCTTGGAGTGAACTTTTGCCACGGCAAGTCTTGCTTTTTTACGGTTTTGACTACCCTTCTTTTTCTTGGATAGCTTTTGCTGTTTACGCTTTAAGTTGCGTTGATGTTTGACAAAGAATCTAGGATTATCAAACTTAGAGCCGTCACTGGTAATCGCAAAATGAGTTAGCCCAACGTCAATACCAATAGCTTTGTCCACTGGCACTAATTCAGGATTAGCTTTACCATCGCCTGTGCTGAGCTTTGTCGAAGCATCAACTAGGACAGAGACAAAGCATTTACCGTCAGGATTGCGCGAAACACTGACGGCGACAAGATCAATCTTGGGAAGATTGATCTTGTCGCCGTCAAACTTGACGTTTTGAGGATAGCTAATCGACTGCCTACCATGCTTTGATTTGAATTTAGGGGGCATTGCCCTCTTATCAAAGAAGTTTTTATAAGCAGTGGATAGATTTAAAGCGACTACTTGCAGGCATTGAGAATATGGGTCTTTCAACCATTCATATTCTTTCTTGAGTGCAGGAAGTAAGCCTTGTATGTACCCTCTAGTTAGCCCCTTACCAGTGTTTTTATAGGTTTCTTGGCATAGATTTAAGGCATAATTCCAGAACCATCTCGCACAGCCAAAAGACTCTGCAAGCAAGGTTTCTTGCTCACTTGTGGGATAGATTCTATATTTGTACGCCTTATACATTTATCAAGAATATCGAATACTGATAAGATTATTACAGCATATACAACTACTATACGGATAGAGTGCGGGACTTCCCGTTCGCGTTAGTTAAAATACAACAATTTATAAAATTTTGTCTTCCCTCAAGCCCTGCGGTACAATCTAACCCTACCGCAAAAGGCTAAAAGTAATAAATAACAATGCTTGGTTGCCTTTCAGCATCAAAAACGTTCAGTTTCTCACTTACCGAGTTATTTTAATGATGCAAGATTTTATTTGGAATAAGCTCCAGAATGGCTCCGATATTCGCGGCGTAGCGATCGCGGGAGTACCTAATGAGCAGGTAAATTTAACTCCTGAAGTTGCCAAAATTTTGGGGCAAGCCTTTGCCAGTTGGCTATCTCAGAAATTAGGTAAACCCACCACAGACTTGCTAATTTCTGTGGGGCGCGATAGTCGTCTCTCTGGTGCAGAATTGACGCAAGCCGTAATAGAAGGAATTAATGATCTTGGTAGTCAGGTGTATGACTTTGCGATCGCCTCTACGCCTGCAATGTTTATGAGTACGATTACGGATGGGTTTAACTGCGATGGCGCAATCATGCTGACAGCTAGCCATTTGCCCTTCAATCGCAATGGGTTAAAGTTTTTCACAGCGCAAGGTGGTTTAGAGAAACAGGATATTACGGATATTCTTACCCTTGCCCAAAAGAATGAATTTATGATTGGAACTTCTCTTGCAGATTTTCAAGGAAATATCACCAAACATGATTTTATTGCTGTTTATGCCGATCAATTTGTCACTAAAATTCGTGAAGCTGTCAACCATCCCGATCATTACGAACAGCCCCTTAAAGGCTTAAAAATTATTGTCGATGCGGGTAATGGGGCAGGCGGGTTTTATGCGGACAAGGTGTTATTGCCTTTGGGCGCAGATATTACGGGCAGCCAGTTTCTTGATCCCGATGGCACATTCCCTAATCATGTTCCCAATCCTGAAGATAAGGTGGCGATGACTTCCATTTGTGAAGCGGTAATTAGACATCAAGCGGATTTTGGAATTATTTTTGATACGGATGTCGATCGCAGTGCGGCAGTTGATCAATTTGGCAAAGAACTTAACCGCAATCGGTTGATCGCCCTAATTTCGGCAATTGTGTTACAAGAACATCCCCACTCAACTATTGTCACTGATTCCATTACTTCCGATGGATTGACCAAATTTATTGAACAGGATTTACAAGGAACACATCACCGTTTTAAACGTGGTTACAAAAATGTAATCAACGAGTCGATTCGCCTTAATCAATCAGGACAAGAGTCGTGGCTAGCGATCGAGACTTCGGGGCATGGTGCGATGCAAGAAAATCATTTCCTTGATGATGGCGCTTATTTGGTGAGCAAGCTGTTGATTGAACTAGCTAAGTCCAAACGCGCAGGTAAATCTCTCACCGATTTAATTGCCAATTTACAAGAACCAGTTGAGAGCGAAGAGTTTCGGATCAAGATAGACGTGGAAGATTTTAAAGCTTTGGGCGATCGCGTAATTGCAGATTTACAAACCTTTGCCGCCACTCAATCCGATTGGCAAGTTGTGCCGAATAACTATGAAGGTATTCGGGTTTCGTGTAATAATCACGCTGAAAATGGCTGGTTTTTGTTGCGCCTCTCATTGCATGATCCCGTCATGCCTTTAAATATTGAGTCTAATGTGCAGGGTGGCGTGGCTCAGATTGCGAAGAGATTATTAGCCTTCTTTCAACCCATTGATTCTCTGGATATCTCTACACTCTCTTTCTTATAGACTTAAGCTATAGGATCAACGATCGCCCTCAAATCAGTTTTAGTAAAAGCTTTTACATAATTTCTTAACTTAGATCGGATAACGATTTGAGGGGTTAGGAGGGTGTCAAAAATCTAACCATTTATCAATTAGCCCGCGTGGAGGCGTAACTTCGATCCTTTTTTGGATAATATCTACAAAAGGCGCGATCGCCTCGACAAAAGGAATTAACTCTACTTCATCATGTTCAAGATTACGAACTTCTAATAGGTCATTACCTGCGGAAAGAATCCCAATTACTTCGCCTAATAGCTTGCCTGTGGGCTGATGAAATACACTACAGCCCACCAAATCGGCAATCATATACTCATTATGTCCGAGCGTCGGGCGATCGCTAGTCGGGATCATCATCACATAATTACGCAAGGCTTCAGCGCGATCGCAATTATCAACACCTTCTAGACGCACCACAAAAAGATTTTTTTTACCTGCTATTTCTCTCCCAGACAGCATCATCACCTCTTCACGCTCAGCTTTTTCAGAAGCCGCAATCCAGCGCTTACCCGCTTTCTCAAACCGCTCAGGAAAATCTGAATAAGATAACATTCTCATCTCACCCTTCAGCCCTTGCGGTGAGACAATTTTGCCAATAACTAACCAATCTTCTGTCATAACATTCTTTCTATTTGTTCTAATGCATCGAACGCGGCGGCTCGTTCGGCTTCTTTTTTGCTAGGAAAATTTCGCAAACTCCGACCATATAAGCGATCGCCAACATACACTGTAGACGCAAATTCGGGCGTGTGATCAGTTCCTGCGACTTTTTCAGTGATATATCTTGGCAAAGTATGTCCAATATAAGACTGCACCCATTCTTGCAACCGATTTTTGGGATCAAGATCGGCGCGACTGCTGACCAACTCAGGCGGCACTGAGTTAAACAAAGTTTCCACAGGAAGACGCACAGCCTCAATATCACAATTACGATCTAGATAAAAAGCGCCAATCATCGCCTCAAATACACAACTTAACAGATTCTCGCTTTTATTACCGCCATCGCGGAGCGCTCCTCTACCCAATAAAATTTGCGTATCTAGTCCAAGGGCGATCGCGAAATTAGCCAACTGCCTTTCATCTACCAGCGCCGCCCGCCGACGAGTAAGTTCATCCTCGCCTAATTCTGGATGTTGGCGATATAGATAAGCCCCACTCAAAAAATTTAAAATAGCATCACCCAAAAACTCTAATCGTTCATTATCTTCACCAACATCTAGATGTTCATGGAGATAAGAGCGATGGGTGAGCGCCATTCGCAATAACTTCTCATCCTTAAAAATAAATAACTCTTTCATTTACAACTTCGGCTCGAAATATTACCATCAGGCATGATTGTGTTACATATTGTCGCCCCATTTATCCATCCCACATCGATCGCCGCATTTTTTAAATTTGCTCCATCAAAATTGACACCCTGTAGATCCGCGCCACGGAAATCTGCACCCTGTAAATCGGCATCGGTAAAATCAGCATTCCACAGATTAGCACCATTAAAGCAAGCCTCACACAAGACTGTGCTATGTAGCTTTGCTTTACTTAAATTGCTTCCATTGAAATTGACTTTACTTAAATTCAATCTACTCAAATTTGTCAAGCGTAAATTTACACCGCTAAAGTCGATGCGATCGAGATCGGCTCCTCGTAAATCTGCTTCACTCAGATTCGCTCCTTTTAAGTTGACCCCATGCAGACTCGCTTCGCTTAGATCGGCTTCGCTCAAATCAGCATGTCCTAAATTGGCGCGGCTCAAATTAGCCCGAAACATAAATGCTCCATGCAAGTTTGCATAACTTAAATCAGCATTGGCAAGGTTCGCTTCTAAAAGATATGCTTTTTGAAGATTTGCACCTCTAAAATCCATACCATGCAAATTTGTACAGTTGAGAATGGCGATCCGAAAAACAGCACTTCCTAGATCCACATTTTCTAATTTCACACCACTCATTCCTGCATAACTAAAGTTAGTGCGAGTAAGATTGGCATTGGCTAAATTAGCATCAAGTAAAAATGCACCTGACAGATCCGCGTCAGATAAATTTGCGCCTGACAAATCGACATTACAGAGAGTCGCCTCCCATAGATTTGCAGAAATCAGATTTGCGTTGCGTAAAATTGCATAACTAAGATCAACTTTACTTAAATCTACTCCTTCCAAATCTATTCCCTCAAAGTTTCGCTCTCCTTGGGCATAACGTTCTATCAGATTGCGTTTTTTGGCAATGTGATTCAACATAGAAATAATATGTTTGTATCAAAAAGAACGAATGCGTCTCTTTCGTTCGTACAAATGTTTGCGCGAAAAGAGAACCCAAGGTTCTTTTAAAGATACGGCTAAGCCGCACCTTTAAAAAAATCTAAGATTTTACTTTGATCGCAAAACTCATTGAAAGTTACTGCTCAAGTTGTTATTCATGATTGCATACTACTTTGCTTTTGCCTTTTGTTGTTGCTTTTCTTGACGTTTTTCAGCTTGTTTTTCTTTTTCTTTCTCTTTGTCTTTTTCCTTTCGCAGATTATCTTTGGCTGATTTTGCAGCTAACTCCGCTTTATGCTTGGCTTCTCGCCCTTCTTCTTCTTTTTTCTGCTGATAGTAGGCATAGTCGCCAGCATACACAAATAGCTCACCGTCACGAATCTCTATGATCTTATTAGCAACTTGAGAAATGAAATAGCGATCGTGGGAGATCACGGCCACAGTGCCTTCGTATTCTCGCAAAGCTGCTTCTAGCATTTCTTTAGCAGGGATATCAAGGTGATTAGTCGGCTCATCAAGAATTAAGAAGTTTACGGGAGTCAACAACATTTTGGCGAGGGCAAGGCGAGCTTTTTCACCACCACTGAGATCGCGCACGTTTTTATGGACGGTATCACCGCTAAATAAGAACTTACCAAGAGTGCCACGCACTTCTTCATGGGTCATTTTGGGAAAGTCATCATGAATTGTGGCAAATACATTTTTATGTAGGTCGAGGGCTTCGGCTTGATTCTGCTCAAAATAACCAACTAGTACATTATGTCCGAGGTTGATTTCGCCTTCGTTGTAAGGCTCTTTGCCAACCACCATGCGTAATAGAGTCGATTTTCCTGCCCCATTTGGTCCTAAAAAGGCAACCCGATCGCCTCTTTCGATTTCCAGTTTCGCGCCCAAGAATAAAATCTGCTCTCCATAAGCATGGGTCAGATCCTTGACCTCGACGGTGACGCGCCCACTGCGAGATGCGGGTGGAAAATGAAATTTGAGAGTACGAACATCACTGTCAGGGGCTTCAATGCGATCGATTTTATCAAGTTGCTTTTCGCGACTCTTAGCCTGTGTACTGCGCGTGGCACTAGCTCTGAAGCGATCGACAAATACTTGTTGTTTGTCAATATATTTTTGCTGACGCTCAAAGGCGGCTCCCTGTGCGGCTTTAGCTTCAGCTTTTTGAGCAAGATAAGAAGAATAATTACCGAGATAAGTATTTGATACGCCGCGCTCAGTTTCAACGATCGAGGTACAGAGGCGATCTAGAAACTCACGGTCATGGGAGACAATCACCATCGGCGTATTAAGCGATCGCAAATATTTCTCTAACCATTCGATCGTTTCCAAATCTAAATGGTTGGTCGGCTCATCTAGCAGTAACAAGTCTGGCGATTGCAGTAAAATCTTGCCTAGTCCCATCCGCATTTGCCAGCCGCCGCTATATTCACTCACGGAGCGATCGCCATCTTCGGCTTTAAATCCTAACTCTGGCAATAGCTTGTCGATGCGACTTTCGAGTTCATAGCCATTACAGTCTTCAAACTTGCGCTGAAGTCGATCCATCACTTTTAAAATTGGCTCATAGTCTTCACCGTCTTTTAAATGCTCTAGATGATAATGAACTTTTTCTAGTTCTTTTTGAGTCTCGCGAACTTCTTGAAATGCTTGCCACATCTCTTGTTTGACTGTGCGAGTCTCTTCGACATCAAACTCTTGGCTGAGGTAAGCAATTTTGAGGCTAGTTGGACGCACGATTTGTCCTGATGTCGGCTCAGTTTCGCCTGCGATGATCTTTAACTGGGTTGATTTTCCTGCGCCATTGACACCGACCAAACCAATGCGATCGCCTGTTTTGACTTCCCAGTTAACGTCCTTAAGGACTTCGCCAGTGGGATAAATTTTTTGAATGTGTTCAAGACGAAGCATAGGTTTGGAGTAGCAACAAAACTTAATTTTTCACTAAGACTAACATTTTTTTGTAACAAATGCACCAAGCCACGCAAAAAACACATATACCAAATCAAAACCCAAATATTGTAAGGCGGCGCTTCGTGCTACCTTGCGATGTTCGGTTTTTACGCCCTAAATAAGCCCTAAACAAGACTGGCAACAGATGCATACCCAGCAAATGCGATCGATTCGGTATCTTTTTTATCCGTTTGCAAAATTTACCTTGAGTATCATGTAACTAAATTCAAAAACACTTTCTAAAAAATCATGAGCGGAAACGAGTCGCGCATTCAAGCCATTTATCAGATCACCAATCGCGAGCCGATGCCCAAAAAAGCGCCGAAGCGTTTGGAAGAAATATGGGCGACCGATGTGTTTACTCTGAGCAAGATGCAAGAATGTCTTCCTAAGACTATTTTTAAATCGATCAAGAAAACAATTTTAACTGGGGAAACTCTTGATAGCTCAGTAGCTGACGCGATCGCCTTAGCTATGAAAGATTGGGCGATCTCCAAGGGCGCACTATATTACGCCCATGTCTTTTACCCTTTGACCAATGCTACCGCCGAAAAGCATGATGGCTTTATTTCCATCCAGAGCGACGGATCGGCTATTTCTGAATTTGCAGGGAAATTATTAGTCCAAGGCGAACCAGACGGATCTTCATTCCCTAATGGCGGTATTCGATCGACTTTTGAAGCACGCGGCTACACGGCTTGGGATGTGACTAGCCCTGCTTACATCATGGAAACCGATAACGGCTCCACCCTGTGTATTCCCACAGTTTTCGTGTCTTGGACTGGAGAAGCCTTAGACAAGAAAACCCCATTGTTGCGATCGATCGCCGCGATGAACAAAGCCGCCACCAAAGTTTTGAAACTGATGGGCGAAAAAGATGTTGCGCCTGTCAACTCTAGCTGTGGTGCTGAACAAGAATATTTCTTGATCGATGCCAATTTTGCCAATGCTCGTCCTGACTTATTGCTAGCAGGTCGCACCCTATTTGGTAAGCCATCGGCTAAGGGACAACAATTTGACGATCATTACTTTGGCGCAATCCCAGAGCGCGTTCAAGTTTTCATGCAAGATGTGGAAGAGCGCCTATATCGCCTCGGTATTCCTGCCAAAACTCGTCACAACGAAGTTGCTCCGGGGCAATTTGAAATTGCGCCAAATTTTGAAGCTGCCAACGTCGCCACCGATCACCAACAAATGATCATGACCATGTTGCGCTTCACCGCGAAAAAGCATGGATTTATTTGCTTGCTCCATGAGAAGCCATTCGCTGGCATCAATGGATCGGGTAAGCACGTCAACTGGTCAGTTGGCAACTCCACTCAAGGCAATTTGCTCGATCCAGGTGATACACCTCACTCAAACGCGCAGTTCTTAGTTTTCTGTGGTGCAATCATTCGTGGTGTGCATAAATTTGGTCCCCTTCTGCGCTCAGTTGTCGCGACGGCTGGCAACGATCACCGCTTGGGTGCAAACGAAGCGCCACCTGCGATTATCTCGATGTATCTAGGATCGCAACTTGAGGATGTATTTGAGCAAATTCGTCAAGGCGATCTCAAGAGTTCTAGCATCAAGAGCCATATGAATATTGGCGTAGACACCTTGCCAATCTTGCCAAAAGATCCAGGCGATCGCAACCGTACTTCACCTTTTGCCTTTACAGGTAACCGCTTTGAGTTCCGTGCGGTTGGTTCTAATCAATCGGTGGCTGGACCTCTAGTTGCCATGAATACCATCTTGGCTGATTCACTCAACTGGGTGGCTGAGCAGATTGAAGCTGAAATGGCGAAGGGTGCAGACCTGAATGCGGCGATCGCCCTAGTTCTCAAGCAAGTAATGGAACTGCACGGCGCAATTATCTTTAATGGCAACGGCTACTCAGAAGAATGGCACAAAATGGCAGTGGAAGAGCGCGGCTTAGCCAATCTCCGTACTACTGCTGATGCTTTACCTGTTCTCAAAGAAGCTTACATCGAAGAATTGTTCGATAAAATGGGAGTCCTCAGCCCTGTTGAGCTAGCTAGTCGCTTTGAGACTTACGCCGAGCAGTACATTCTCTCAATTGAAGTGGAAGCCAAGCTAGTTATCAGCATGGTCAAGACCTTGATTTATCCTGCGGCAACTCGCTACCTTACCGACCTATCCAATACTTCTCTTAGCTTGAAAGAGATTGGCGTTGACTTTGACAAGGAAAGTATTGAAAAAGTGGCGGCTCTTACCAAGTCGATGATGGACTCAGTTAGCAAGCTCGCGGTCGTATTGAGTCAGCATGATTTTGCTTCTATTGAGGAGCATATGCAGTTTCTATCTCTAACTGTGCGTCCTCTGATGGATGTAGTTCGGGCTTCTGTGGATGCGCTAGAAGGCGAAATTGCTGATGACCTATGGCCATTGCCCACATACCAAGAAATGCTGTTTATTAAGTAGTCTCAATTTCTATCCATAACAACAAAAGCGGCGCATTGCGCCGCTTTTGTTGTGTGAATCTTTACCTCAATTTGCGTTCAAATCTGCCAAAACTAAAAATATAACTTTGACGCATCTTTTTTGATCGTAAAAATATCATGACAGTAAAGAATGCGATCGCAAATTCGTGTAGTCTAAACTACAGAATGGCTATACGCATTTGGCTTATGTTATTGAGGCGGGTATCGAGACAGATCAAACAAATTATATACAGACAAACATCCACAACAGAGTCGTTTATGGGGGAGACAGCTTATTTTCTAAAACTATTCTTCTGAAATTATTCTGACGTTAGGCAAATACTTTAACTTAACTAAAAAAATAGATCCCAAACCTGTTTAGCTAACTTAGCACTTCAATCTCATGCCAAGAAGTCTCAACAATCCGTACAAGTTATTGCAGATCATTGCCCAAAGAGATCTGACAGGTTGTTTGTCGATATCATGTCCGCAAGATAATTCAATTAGTTGGAAGTTGTATGTTGGTGGCTCACGGCTCTATTTTGCTACGTCAAGCGCTTATCGCCCTGAACGATTAAACACTCTCTGGCAGCAAATGACCGATGGTTTGCCCTTACCAGAACTTAGTTCAGATAAGTCGGAATATGAGAGTTTGTATGAATGGCAAGTGGAGCATCAGATATCGCTCACTAATTTTCGACGAATTCTGCTCAACCTGTCTAGAGAAGCATTGATTCAGGCGATCGCCCATACTAGTGCTTATGTAAAATTTGAAGAAAACGTCTGCATTAAACCTGTCCTCATTGCTGCACCATTACCCGATTTAATCAAACCGATCGCCAATCATGTTCGATTTTGGCAAAAGCTGCATACCCATTTAGCGTCTCCATTTTCGCGGCTCTATCTTGATCGTAGTAGAGTTAAAGATTTTAGTAATTTTTTGGAGAGTGCTAATAATGTTCTAGCAGAGAAAATATCCGCTCAAAATACGCGATTACAGAACGTAAGTCTAGCAGTTTGGCTAGATATATTAGAGCAGAAACTAAGCATCTATGAAATTTGTCACCAGTTAGAAATAGAACCTCACATTTTATCTTTATGGTTTTATCCATTAATTGAAAATAAAATTGTGGAGGTGTTCCCATCGACAACTAGTGCTGTAAATTCAAATTCGACGATCGCATTTTCAGCACCCACGGGACCATTGATTGCCTGCATTGATGATAGTCATACGGTGCAGCGTCAAGTGAAAATGGTGCTAGAAATGTCGGGGTTTCAAGTGTTAGGAATTACCGATCCGACCAGTTGCCTGACTGCCTTGGTCAGACAAAAACCTGATTTAATCTTAATGGATATTACGATGCCCGAAGTGGATGGTTATGAGCTTTGCAAGATGTTACGTCAGTCAAGACATATGCGAAATGTGCCAATTGTGATGTTTACGGGGCGCGATGGGCTTATCGATCGCATGAAAGCGAAACTTGTTGGCGCAAATGATTACATCACCA
Source organism: Cyanobacteria bacterium SOY_65_metabat_81 (assembly GCA_031412945.1). GTDB lineage: Bacteria > Cyanobacteriota > Cyanobacteriia > Pseudanabaenales > Pseudanabaenaceae > Pseudanabaena. The sequence continues at coordinate 52,428 of JANODY010000009.1, read as the reverse complement.
AACCTGTAAATGCGGACAAACTAATCACTAAAGTGCAGCAACTACTTCAAAATAGCCAGAATAGTCAAAATTTATCTAGTCAACAATCGGATAATGGGCTAGAAATGAGGATAAGCGGGGCTGAGTATGGTCACTCCTGACTATTTGACAAGTTTTTTTAAGCGCCATGTTTAACAAAAAATTCGGGTTTACTTCATCAATTAGTTGATCACCAGATCAAAAATTATTTAAGGCTATATGAAAACAGTACTTGTTGTCGAAGATGGACATGCAGAACAACAACTTATTTCTAGTTTGTTATCACGTTCTGGATTTGAGGTGGTGTTGCAAGGAAATGCTGAAGATGCTTGGCAATGGCTGTCGAGTCATACCACGCCAAATTTGATTGTTCTAGATGTGATCATGCCTGGTCGAAGTGGATTGGATCTATGTCGGACGATCCGTGATGAGGAGAAGTTTAAGCAAGTTCCGATTATTTTTTGTACTTCTAAGGATCAAGAATTTGACAAGTTTTGGGCTTTACGACAGGGAGGAAATGCATATTTGACCAAGCCTTTTGCTCCAAAACAGTTGTTAGACACCGTTTATCAATATGTTAATTAAGGAATCTCTTTATGCTTGAAGAATATTGCCGACTTACAGTTTCGCCATTGCTGCGGATTGTCTTGCCAGTTAGCTATGTTGAGGAAGTTGTGCAGTTGCAAATTCACGATGTTAGCCCAATTCCGATGGTCGATGTGTGTTTATTAGGACTCACTAATCAGCGCGGTAGTTTACTTTGGATACTTCATTTAGAACGATTTTTGGGTATTCAGCCAAATCCTTTGCCAAAACAAATTATGGCGATCGCCATTCGCGATCGCAGGCAAGATGGAGGGATACGGCGACTGGGCTGCGTGGTGATGGCTCTTGAAGAAATTGTTACCCTTGATCCGCAAAAAATCCTGCCTTTACCCGATAAATTACCGCTACGCGCCAAGACTTTGTTATCAGGTTTGGTGAAAGTGGAGGGTAATGCCTATGGAGTTTTAAATGTGAATGAGATATTTAGAAATTTAAATCCTGATGTGGACGGTAGTAAGGTAGGGGCAATTCATGAATTGCCCCTACGATGAAATAAGCGTTTCAAGGTAATTTTGCATAAGTCCTAATTATGTAAATCCAAATAAATCTAAATAACCCCAAACAAATTGTATGACTCAAAACAACGATACTTTGACCTCAGCACCTCTGATTTCTAATGGTAAAGGAAATGGGAATGGAAATTCTGGGTATGATCCGATGGCTCAGATTCTGTATGCCTATGACTTAGAAAGTCGAGGCGATGTAAATGCAGCTAAAGCAATTTATCAGAAAATTATTGATGACGATCTTGATGGAACTTACGCCGCGATCGCCAGTAAAGCGATCGAGTCTATGCGCGGAGATGCGATCGCTCGAATTCCCAGCAGCTTAACCGATAATTTACAGCAAGCTCCATCGCAACAAGTAGTTTCTGAAGCAGATAATCAGCAAGTTAAAAAGGAGAAAACAGATCAGAAGCAAACAATTAAGTCAAAGTCTTCTCTACTCAGTAAATTTTACGATTTACCTGTTGGACGGAAGCAATTTACGGCTCTGATTGCTTCCGAATTGTTATCTCTGTCTTTGGTTGGCTTTGGGGCTTTTTTGATCGGGCGATCGCTACAAGATCAGTTATTCAAGCAGGCGCAGTCTGAGGTGTCGGTTATGGATATTAACTACAATATCAAAATCAATCAGATGGGATTTGGCTTTCGGGGACAGTCAGATAACGCGGCGGTAATCAGTGCAGCGAGTATTTATGCAAGTAAGCAGCCAATTCCCGCACCATTAAAAGAACAAGTCAAAAAGATTTTAGAGAATGAAGTCAAGGCGCGGAAGATCGAATATGCGACTCTAGTTGGTGCTGACGCGAAGGTGATTATTAGTGCTAATGGCGATCGCACTGGTCAGGATTTTGATCCGAATAATTTGGTCAGTGATATTCTCAAAGACCCAAATCAAATTAAGGCTACGGCGATCGTTAGTGCTGAAGATTTGCAAAAAGAAGCGCCACCACTTCCTGATGGATTTACGCCGACAGATTCCCTAATTCGCTACACGGCTACTGCGGTCAAAGATCCTACCACTCAGAAGACGATCGCCGTACTGATTTCGGGAGATATTGTCAATCAGAAAATGCCAATTGTAGAGAACACCCTCAAGGCGTTAGCCACAAATTCACAAGCGGCTGGGAAAAAAGGATTGGGAGGCTATAGCGCCGTATATTACCGCAATCCTAAAGGTGGATTTGCGATCGCCACTTCTGTTGAGCAATCAAATTTTGAGGCTAGCAATCCTAATCTCCCCATCTCTGGGGCGGCGGCGGATGATTTGCTGAGTCGGGCTGCGTCTGCTGAAAATGGGCAAACAGTGACAGGGCGGGTGCTTGTGGGCAACACATATTACACTATGGCAGCTAGAGCAGTTCCCAATCGCATTGTCGAAACCGATAAAGGCGGTGTTCCCAAATATACTGATGCTCTTGTTGGTATTTTAGTGCGCGGTACACCCGAAACTGAAATGAATGATTTGTTGCAACGCACATGGATTATTCTGGGAATTTCATCAATTATCGTAATTATTTTAGATATATTATTGTCACGATTTTTGGACAAAGTGATTACCAAACCTGTGCAGGCGCTGACCCCGATCGCTAAGCGATTTACTTCAGGCGATCGCAAAGTGCGAGCAGACATATTTGCTAATGATGAAATTGGTGAACTGGCGCGATCGTTTAATAGCATGGCTGACAATATTGAGATGTCTGAGCAGTCGCTGGCTTATCAATCTGTACTCAAAGAGCAGGAAGCCGAAATTCAACGAAAAGAGAAGGAACTATTACAAAGAGAAGTTATTAACTTACTCTTGGATATTGAAGGAGCGCAAAAAGGTGACTTGACCGCCGAAGCCAAGGTCACAGATGGGGTGGTCGGCTCGATCGCCGATGCTTTTAACTCCACAATTCGCAAGTTACGGAAGTTGGTGGAAGAAGTCAAATCAACCGCCATTCATGCTGAATCTCTGGCAAAGGAAAGTGAGAACTCAGTCCAGAAATTTTCGACTGCCTCTTTAGCGCAGTCCGATGGTATTGCTCAAGCATTAGAAGCCGTAGAACAGAATACTCAGTCGATCGCCCAAGTCGCAAAATCGGCTCAGGATGCGGCAAATGTGGCAAGACAAGCGGCGATCGCCGCTCAAGAAGGCGATCTAAAAATGGATCGCACGGTGGTCAGTATTAAAGCGATTCGGTCTACGGTTGCGGCTACATCCAAGAAGATGAAGCAACTTGCTGAGTCATCGCAAGAGGTTTCGCAAATTGTTGCCATTATTTCTAATATTTCTGAAAAAACGAACTTACTCGCCTTCAATGCTTCGATTGAAGCGGCGAGAGCGGGTGAGAATGGGCAGGGATTTCGGGTAGTTGCTGATGAGGTGCGCCGCCTAGCTGATCGAGTCACCGATGCGACTAGAGAGATTCAATTACTGGTAACTAACATTCAACATGAGACCACCGAAGTCTTGAAAGCGATGGAAGTTGGCACAGCCGAAGTTGTCGCGGGTACGCAATCAGTGGAAGAAACCAAAGATACGCTCAAAGATTTGGCAGAACTCAGTCAGACTATTGATAATTACTTACAGAAAATTTCTAGTAGTACTATTTCTCAAACTGAAGTTTCGCAAAAGGTGAATAGCATTATGGAACATGCCAATGCGATCGCCCAGTCAACGGCAACTGATACCCAGACTGTAGTTACTTCGCTGCAAGTGTTGGTGGGTGTCGTTGATGAGTTACAAACATCGGTGCGTCAGTTCCGTCTAGAAAAATAATCCTAAAAATGAGAGCCTGCGCTTCGCGCAGGCTCTCATTTCTGAATATGGCAATAATTAGGAATAATATCAATGAAAACTTTAAGCTCTGAAGTGCTGCATGAAATCTCGATTGAAACCCGTCAATGCTTTCTTAGAGAAGACGCACCTAACTATTTGGCAAATCTCCAACAAGGCTTAGCCCAACTGCAATCAGGGCAACCTGACTATATCTTTTTGATGCACGCCGCCCATTCGCTCAAGGGTGGTTCGGCGATCGCTGAATTAAGCAGTTTGAGTCAACTCGCCCATAAATTAGAAGATATTTTAGAAGTTTTGCAACATCACGAATTTGGCGATCGCGCTATGATCGCCCAAGTTCTCAGTCATGGCATTGATGAAGTTGCCTCAGTTATTTTTCAGGCGATCGGATTGCCTACCAATTCATTAGTCGATCTTAAGGTTGATTTAGAACTTTTACAAAAATTAGATGATTTATTGGCGATCGTAAAAGTTCAAGAAAGCGATCGAGTAAGCGATCAAGTAAATAATGGAGAACTTCATAAGTTACCTATACAGACTGAGATTAGCCCAATTATTAGAACGTCTTTAGAAAAAGATTTAGAAGCTTGTATTAAGCAAGTGGAAAGTCAATTATTGGTAAATATTTCGACTTTATCTGAAGCTAAAACTAAAAAAGAACTGCAATATTTTTGTGACGAATGCCTTTTGCTTGGAGATACATTAGGGCTTGATTGGCTGATTGAGACAGTAGAACCATTTGAAGTTCATCTTCAGCAGGGACAAGAATTCTCTCAACTTTTAGCTGAAGTTCAAGTTGTTATTAAGAACCTGCGATCGCAACGTTTGCAATATCTCCATCCACAATCAATCAATCAAGAATCAATAAATCAAGCAAGCGAAGTACAGCAAATTACCCCGCCATTAGACTTACCATCAAATTTGCCATCTATCTCACCGATTTCTGAAGCGATCGCATATTTACGGATTCCTTCGGCACAAATCGAAAGCATGACAAACACTGTCGCAGAGATGATTTTGCGTCATGAACGGCTGCTGAGACAACAACAGCAACTAGGACAAACCAATAAAAATTTACAGGCGCTGGTATTGCAGATGATTCCACTTCAGGAGCAAGTGCAAACAATTTATGATGAATTAACAATTAATAATAATGATACGGCTAAGCAATCTAATGGAATCGCTCCTGATAATACGATCGCCAATGATGACTTTGACGAATTAGAACTCGATCAATATTCTACTTCCCATATCACCCTCCAGAATCTGCAAGAAGTCCTGCTCAGGGTTCGTGAAAGTCGTGCTGATATTGATCTTAGTTATCGAGATTTAGGTGAAGAAATTGAATATTTACGTCAAGATCTTGATCGGCTCTATGCCCAACTTACTCAATCACGCCTTGTTGCTTTTAAAACTCTAGCCAGTCGGTTTGTGCCACAACTTAAGCGGCTTTGTCAACGCTATGACAAGCAAGTTGAACTAGTTATTCAAGGTGAAGATGTTCCGATCGATCAGGTTATATTAGAACAATTACAAACCCCACTTAATCATCTGCTCGTCAATGCTTTTGATCATGGAGTTGAAAATACTGAAACTAGATTGGCTTTGGGTAAACCTGAAACTTCAATTCTTATATTAAGAGCATCTGTTTCTGGTAATCAGGTGGTAATTTCTCTCAAAGATGATGGTGATGGCATTAATCTTAATCGAGTATACGAAAAAGCAATTGCCAGAAATATTTGTCCAGCCGAAATACCCCTAAATAACATTCCTCGGCAAGAGCTTCTCAATTTTATTTTTCAGCCCAATTTTTCGACACGCGATATTGTTAGTGATATTTCTGGTCGCGGCATGGGATTAGATATTGTGCGATCGCAAGTTAATCTTTTACGCGGTAACATTCAAGTTGACACCCAACAAGGACAGGGAACTACTTTCACGATTCGATTACCGCTTGGCTTGAGTCTTGTCACTTTGCTGATCTGCGCGATCGGTGAAAATCTTATCGCTATTCCTGCCAATGATGTATTAGATATTATTTCTTATTCTGAAGTCCAAATTAATAATAATAATCAAAATAATTCTCTTGAAATTGCTTGGCGAAAACAAATTATTCCACTATTACATCTCAAGCAGACCTTAGGTTATAACAATCAAAATAATCAAACTAACCAAGTTGTTGAGCCTAATGTTTGCCTAATTCTTAATCGCAATGATTTACCGATCGCTGTCACAATTAGTAACATTATTGAAGAACGTCAGTTAATACTTAAACCTTTTGATTTAAGTGTTGCAGTTCCTAATTATTTGACAGGCTGTACGATTTTAGGAACAGGACAAGTTGTGCCAGTTTTAATTTCTGATAATTTGAATATGCTTTTATCAAAAAATATTCAAACCGCAAATCAAAATATTAAGAAAAAGACTAATCAAAAAATCAATAATCAAATCAATAAACGCGTAATCAAAACAATTTTAATTGCCGAAGATTCGATCGCTACTCGCAATATGTTAGAGCGGATACTTAAGCAATTAGATTTTGAAGTGGTCGCTTGTCGAGATGGACAAGAAGCGATCGATATGCTTAATCGACTTCAAGGTAAAGTATCTATGGTGATTTCGGATGTGGAGATGCCGCGAGTGAATGGATTTAATCTCCTCCAAACTATCCGTACTCACGATAGTTGGTATGCCATCCCTGTAGTGATGCTGACCTCACGCACGGGCGATCACCATCGCCAAAAAGCAGCTAGCCTCGGTGCAAATGGATATCTCAGCAAACCAATTGTTGTCGGTGAGTTGATAAAATGTTTAGATGAGTTTTGCATCGCTTTGCCCTAAAGTGCGATCGCAGAATCATTACACCTCTGGCATTAAATCTTTGGCTCCGTAAAATGTTAATTCCTCAATCAACTACCAACTCCAAAGTCGATGAGCAGCCGCCAACATGGAAAATCAAACTTTTGTTTGATGGCGAATGTCCCTTGTGTGTGCGCGAAGTCAACTTTTTAAAAAAGCAAGATCGCGATCGCGGTTTGGTTAAATTTGTGGATATTATCGCCGATGACTATACACCCGCCGACAATGCCAACATCGACTTTGAGGCAGCGATGGGACGCATTCATGCAGTGCTACCCGATGGCGCGATCGTGACAAATGTTGAAGTATTTCGTCAGACTTACGATATTCTTGGTATTGGTTGGATTTATGCGATTACCAAATTACCGCTTGTTGGACGCTTAGCCGATGCCCTATATGGAATTTGGGCAGATTATCGTCTCTTGTTGACAGGACGGGATGATCTTAAAACTATTGTGGCAAAACGTCAGCAGAGAATGCAGCAGAGTTATTGTGATGATCGTTGCGCGATCGAGGCTGAGAAGAAATCATGATTGTCACTTGGCTAGCGATCGCGATCGCCTCATTTGTGCTTGGATTAGCCCTTAACAAAATTTTTCCAGCAGACAACAAATGGTTTATGCGTTTGCGTCGTCCTCGATGGCTGACCTTTGAGAGAGCAATCCCATTTATTTGGATATTTATATTTATTTGCGGGATTACGTCCGCCGCCGTGCTGTGGGAAACTCAGCCCAACACGATTAGCACATGGCTGTTGATGATTGGCTATGGGATTTTGGAACTAGCAATTTTGTCCTATACGCCGATTTTGACCCGTCTACGAAATGTCAGAGCAGGGGCGATCGCGGGGGCGATCGGTTTTATATTAGGGGTTATCCTAACTACTCAAGTTTGGCAAATTTCTAGCTTCGCAGGGTGGCTATTAATGCCATATTTACTATGGAGTCCTGTCGGCACATATGTAACATGGGTGATGGCGCGACTCAATCCACCCGAAGTTTAACTTGACTAGAAGCGCCGCTACTCGTCTGTTAGATTTTATTGTAAAAACACAGATAAATCAGAATATGACAGTCAAACATCTAAAAATCTTGCACCAACATAGCCAAGTCGTAAATCAACCGATTAGCAAAGATGGCGATGATGTGATTGCAGGATTAGCTCAAAATCCTAAAAGTCTACCTCCAAAATATTTCTATGACGATCGCGGTTCAGAGCTATTTGAACAAATTTGCGATCTGCCAGAATATTATCCAACCCGCACCGAAGCATGGATTTTAAATGAATATGCTGATCAAATCGCCGAGATTACAGGTTGTTGTGAGTTAGTTGAATTGGGCAGTGGCAGTTCCACCAAAACACATTATTTATTAGATGCTTATCAAAAAATTTCTCAAGCACTAACCGAACCCCATCCCGAAGCTTTTAGCTATATTCCCATTGATGTGAGTGGCGGCATTCTCAAAACTAGCGTCTTACATTTACAACAAAAGTATGCCGATTTATCCATTGAGGGATTATTAGGCACATACGAAGAAGCCTTGTTGTATTTGGGCAAAAATCACGGGCGATCGCGGATGATTTTCTTTTTAGGAAGCTCGATGGGCAATTTTACCGCCGCCGAATCAAGCGATTTTTTGGGCAAAGTTGCCCATGCTTTGACCAAGGGAGATTATTTTTTATTAGGGGTTGATTTGCAGAAGCCCAAAGCCATTTTAGAAGCGGCTTACAATGACAGTCAAGGAGTGACGGCGGCTTTTAATTTGAACATGCTTGCACATTTAAATTGGCGCTTTCAAGGAGATTTTGATCTGAGCTTATTTCGGCATCAAGCAATTTACAATGCGATCGATCATCAAATTGAAATGTATTTGCACTCCCAATCCAAACATCTAGTATCTTTGGATATTCTGGATTTAAAAATTCAATTTGAATCAGAAGAAAGTATCCTTACTGAGATTTCACGCAAGTTTGATTTAGAAGTCTTACAAAATCAATTGCGATCGCAGGGTTTACAAACAATCAAAATCTGGACAGATCCCCAACAATGGTTTGGTTTAGTCCTCTGTCAAGTTTAAACAAAAATAATGGCGACGCATCGCGTCGCCATTATTTTTTTATGTTGGTTTATTTTTGTTTAGTTAGGGCTTGCCGAACTCTCAGGACTCGCCGAACTGGTTGGGCTAGGTGTCGGCGGCGCTGACACCTTGGGCAATGGTTTAGTTTGCACAGGTACAGTCTGGGCTGGTTTAGGTTCGGGCTTGGGTGTCGGAATAAAGTACAAAACTGTCGCCGCGATCGCCAAACTGACCACACCCGCGATCGCAGGTAAGGCGGCGTTATTTAACTGAGACGGCGATCGATAGTCGGTAATCTTAGTCACTAACTTCACCTCTGGCAAAGTTGACGGATCACAGCACAGGCGATCCAAGCCTTCCATCAGATCAAAAAGCTGGATTGTATTCAGCTTAATTTCTAATTTCTTAGGAGCGCTAGCATCAGCTTCATTAAGCAAGATCGACAACACATGAATATGTTTGCCCTCTGGCTCTAACCGCACTCGCTCATCGGGAATTGTTAATTGAGTATTACTTTTTAAAGCTTGGGCATAAGCTCCCACAACTTTGACCAAAGCATTGAGCAGATCGAGTCCGCCCACAATTGGCTCAGACTGATGATTAAAACGACAGGCAAAACTAGTCAAAATTGATAATACATCGCCGCCCGTGCTGATCCCCTCGACCAACAAAGTACAACTCGGCAAATTATAACTACGTTGGATCATTTAGGCGATCGCTCCATCAAACAGACTATTCCAAAGACGATATTCACCCGCGATCCCACTGCATAGCAATAGTCGGGTCAGCAATTGCATGGCTAACTCCCTAATTTCATCTTTGGTTAGGGGCGAAGGCGATCGCATCCGACCGATGTATAAAGATGTAAAGCGATCGAGATAGTTTTCTAAAAAAGCTTGATTTTGTTGCAAACCTAATGCTTCGATCTTGCCATCAGTCATCTGCTGATGGGTGCTAATCAATAGGCGCAGCCCTGTATCTAGCTGCACTGCCAAATTACAAAGCATTTTGACTAATGCTCTTAGCTCGTCCCAGCTTAGACTAGCTCGCTGATAGTTGCGCCGTAGGGGATTGGTGTTACGCAATCGCCAAAAAGCAACACGACTAGGGATTATCTTCTGTAAATCTAACTGCTCGATCAAGAGCAGCATCACCTCAACTGCTTCTAAGTCCAGCGCCTCGATCGCTAGAAGCAGATGATCAATATCCATACGAACACTGCGGGGACAACCCCGAACAAAGTCCTTAGGAACGTGTAAATCGAGGTTAGTGGGAGCAGAAATGTTTAACTGCATAATTAGCAGTGAGGTTGAACCTAATAGCGTTTACCAGTTTACCCAATCAAAAGGCATTCAGCTACAAGCGATCTATATACGATATAACAAATAAGATATAACAAGGCTCGTAGCTGATTGCTTCAACCTTAAGCTTGGCGTGAGTAGTACTCAATAACCAGCAGTTCGTTTACTTGCAACGCTACCCATTCGCGTTCCACAACGCCGTTGACTTTACCAATCATTTTCGCTTTGTCAAATTCCAAGTGGCTAGGAACATTGGACAAACCGGGAAATTCAAGGTTGCGTTCAACAATCTTGCGAGACTTTTCGCTATCTTTGACGCTAATTACTTCACCTGGGCGGCAACCATAACTAGGGATGGTCACGCTTTTACCATTGATGGTGATATGTCCGTGATTCACCAGTTGGCGTGCGGCAGGGATTGTTGGTGCAAATCCCATACGGAAAACTGTATTGTCTAGACGCATTTCTAGTAACTGCAACAATACAAGTCCTGTAGAACCCTTAACTCGTCTAGCTCGACGCACATAGCGCAGCATTTGAGTTTCGGTAAGCCCGTAGTTAAAGCGGAGCTTTTGTTTTTCTTCAAGACGTACAGCGTATTCAGAGCGCTTTTTGCGATCTTGACCATGCATTCCAGGTGGATATGCGTGTTTGGGTTGTTTGCGACTTAGACCGGGAAGCTCTCCAAGCCTTCTGACGATTCTGAGGCGCGGACCTCTATAACGGGACATAGCTCCTTCCTTATTACTGTTGAAAACTTGACAGCCTATCTAGTATATGGCAACTTTGCTTAAAAACTTTACTAAATTTTGAAGCATAAAAAAGTTAGTTCGGGTTAATTTAAAAATGGCTCCGAGAGAGGGTTAGCGGCGCTAACCCTCTCTCAGAGCCAAAACAAGAAAGGCACAAAAAAAGGGACGCTGAGCGTCCCTTTTTTTGTAGAAATTTAAGAACTATACAGCTTGCTTCTTGTTCTTGAGCAAGCGTGTACCGCCGAATGCACCTGCGGCGACTAAGCCTAGCAAGAAGCCGGGGACGGGAACTGGTTTTACAGGTGGGGTAGTAATGGTGTTGATGTAAGCATCACTAAAACCACGGCTGGTAATGCCTTGGACATGGAGACCAACTCGAAGCTGTCCAAGATTAATTGCTTGCTCAATGTCAGCAGCACTTCCGCCGCTGAAAATTACGGCAAGAGTTTCACCAACATCAATACCTTGTTTGCCAGTACCTGGTTTATCAGCATCAAGTGCCAAGTCTGCAACAAAGTTAGTATTACCATTTCCCTGAGGCACGTTCCCAGATCCTTGTGTAAAGAGAACTTTATCAATAGTCTCTGTACCTCTTCCCTTAGGTACTGTGACGCTTGGAGTTGTCCCTGCTGCGTTCAGTTGACTAATGCCCAAAGGGCTAGTCCAGTCTATATAGATTTGACCAATGAAAGACTCAGTAGCACCGTTGTTACGGAATAGCCATTTTGAAGTTGTTGAAGTGTCAGCCAAGACTTCAAATGTAAACTGGTTAGCAATACCATCAGTGACCCCATTCTGGTCATCAGCAGGATCACCGTTGCTGTTAAATATATTTCCAAAAGTGAAGGTTGCGGCGCTTGAGGCGATCGGGGCGATGACGGCGTTGGCAGAGATTGGGGCGATGATAGCGGCAGTGGCGATGGTTGTGGCGATCGCCGCACTGCGGATAAATTGTGATATTTTCATGATTTGTGAAACCTTATCTTTGAACATGTCTCAATTATCACAGATTTGGCAAAATAAACATATCAATCAAGTTATGCGTTTGTTAGTTACTAAGTTATACAAAAGTTATATAGCAGTCTTAAATCATTTATGAGAAAAATAGGGCTTCGACTTCGCTCAGCCAACGAGCTTCGACTTCGCTCAGCCAACGAGCTTCGACTTCGCTCAGCCAACGATCTTCGACTTCGCTCAGCCAACGAGCTTCGACTTCGCTCAGCCAACGAGCTTCGACTTCGCTCAGCCAACGATCTTCGACTTCGTTCAGCCAACGATCTTCGACTTCGCTCAGCCAACGGGCTTCGACTTCGCTCAGCCAACGGGCTTCGACTTCGCTCAGCCAACGGGCTTCGACTTCGCTCAGCCAAAGGGCTTCGACTTCGCTCAGCCAACGATATACGCTGGCTGAGCGAAGCCTCTCACAACTCATTTAGGATTGCTATATGTTGTGGTTATTGTTGAAACCAAAATAATAAAATTGATGCTTTACTTACGATATGCCTGTTGCCCCAAAAAGACGAAAATTAGGCTCGGCAAGGTATTTGCTTGGTTTGTGCGTAATAAAATTTGAGATACTGGATGGAGTATCGCAACACTGGCAAATACGACCTAAAAAAGTATCACGCGAGAAAGGATATTCCAAATTCAAGAAACGTGATCATATATTTAATATATTTTACTCATTAGAAAATGAACCAAATAAGGTTTGATGCTTTGATTGTAGGTAGCGGCGCTGCTGGACTTTATACTGCTCTTTGCCTCACGGAGTTAGAACCAAACTGGCGAATTGGGTTAGTGACCAAAGATAATTTGTCAACTTCGGCTAGTGACTGGGCGCAAGGTGGCATTGCGGCTGTGGTTGATAAAGATGACTCTCCTCAGTTTCATGGAAGGGACACATTGCTAGCTGGTGTTGGTTTGTGTGAGCCAGAGGCGGTTGAGGTTTTAGTTAATGCTGCACCTAAGCAAATTCAAAAGCTGATTGCATTAGGAGTTGATTTCGATCGCAATGCTGATGGTAGTTTAGCGCTGACGTTGGAGGCGGCACATTCTCAGCGCCGAGTTTTACACTCGGCTGATACCACAGGTAAAGCGTTAGTTTCTAAACTGGCGATCGCGGTGCTTCAACATCCTAATATTCAAGTTTTGAGTACAACTTTAGCCTTAGATTTGTATATAGATCAGGGGCGTTGTGGCGGTGTTTTTTACTTAGATCAGGATCAAGAAGTTAGTTGCTTAGTTTCGCCTGTAGTCGTTCTGGCAACTGGCGGCGGCGCTCAAGTATTTTCACAAACTACCAATCCACCTTCAAGCACGGGCGATGGCGTGGCGATGGCGTGGCGAGCAGGAGCTACGGTTCGCGATTTAGAATTTGTGCAGTTTCATCCGACAGCGCTGGCTTTACCCAATGCGCCCCGATTTTTGATTAGTGAAGCAGTGCGCGGCGAAGGCGCTTATTTAATTGATCATCAAGGCGATCGCTTTGCCTTTAATTACCACCCTAAAGGTGAACTTGCGCCTAGAGATGTGGTTAGCCGCGCCATATTTACGCATCTGCAAATCACGAAAGAAGCTACGGTTTTTCTCGATTTACAATCAATTTCCAAAGAGACGATCGCCCATAGATTTCCGAATATCATCAAAATTTGTCAACAGTGGCAAATTGATATCTTCTCAACGCCTATTCCTGTGACTCCAGCCGCGCACTATTGTATGGGCGGGCTAATTACGGATTCTTATGGAGCAACTTCTATCTTAGGATTGTATGCAGTGGGTGAAACTGCTAGCACAGGAGTACATGGCGCTAATCGCCTTGCTAGTAATTCGCTTTTAGAATGTTTTGTATTTGCGGAACGTCTAGCCGAACAAGTCTGTTCTCAGCAAAATCGAGAAAACCAAGATGTAGATTTGTGTGAGGCGATCGCACCCAAATTATCGAATACCAAATTGTCTAACACTAAATTATCGAATAATGGCAACTCGGCAACTATCCAAAATATTAAATCTGGAATTCAAAATCTAAGTTGGGAAGCGGCTGGAATCTGTCGAGTACAAGCTGATCTAGAAGTTGCTTTAGCCCAAATATCTATATGGCAAGCTGAGTTAAAGGACTTGGCAGAGCCATCACGACTATGGATTGAAACCCGCAATCTGGCTGATTATGCCTATCTATTAATGCGATCGGCTCTATTTCGCACCGAAAGTCGTGGCGCTCATTATCGTGCAGACTTTCCCAATACTGATCAAGATTGGCGGCGACACACAATCATCGAAGGAATGGAGATTAGGCGATCGCCGATTATTTCTGAAACCGCCGTGGATCAACTTGATTGCTAGAATCAAGCCGTTCTTGGCGCTTGATTTCATAGAGTTTATTGAGAATATTTTCCCAATCGCTGGGAGTGAGATGTGATTGTTTTTCTTTATGCTCTGAAATGGGCTTCACCGTGTCTAAATTAATGGAACTAACATTGCGTGGATATTCTTGAAGCTGTTGTTGGGCAAGCCAAACGCGACCACGAATTGCTAAAACTTGATCATTGCAAGACATCAGATTAAATTGGGTTTGGATTTCCGATCGCCATGACGGATGATGATCGGCGATCGCCATCGCTAAAGACTGTAAACCCACCACTGCCGCATAGCGCACCACCCACTCCTCATCCTGCTGAGCCACAAATAGCAAAGCATCTAAAGCTTCTTCCTGGGCCATATCGCGGAGTTCATCAGGAAACCAATGCCATTTCATCATTCCCAAGCCCTTAACCGCAGCGCGACGGACGCTCATCGCAAAGTCGGCAGTTGCCACACCGAGCAGAGTCACCAAACCACGCGGATCGCCAATCCCTGACAGGGCGCGAATCGCCCACGATCGCGCTGTGTAGTTGTGTGTATCCAAAAGTTCTAAGATGGCGGGAACGGCAGGATTTCCTAGCAAGATTAACCCATCAACTGAGGCAACAGCCGCCCCTGGGTTGTTGTAGCTAAGCGACTCAATCAACATGGGGATAGCTCCTTCTAGTCGAGCATCCGCCAAGTCTTTGACGGCTTGGATTAACAGCTTAGAAGAATCAGCATCTTCTACAGCCGCAATGAGTTGGGAAAGGCGATCGGTCATAGGTTTAAAAAAGTAGAGAAGCCCAAAGCGCTTACCTACTTTACAATAAATCATCCATTAGTCCCATGACTCTAATCGCGCCTTCTGTAAGATTGGGCGGTATGGCAAGGGGAATTTGTTTTTCTAACAACCCTTTGAGAGAAATAAGTTTGAGGCTGTTTTCTGCCATCGTATTGCTGATCGCTTCTGCTGCCGATAAATAACCGATCGCCCCCAAATCAGAAAGGACAGTGCGCCGCAATTGCAAATCATGATTTGCTAGCGCACTAACTAGGCGATCGCCATACTGATTGGCGATCTCTGGCTGTGGCGAAAGTTGGTACATCGCTCTCGCAGCGGCATACTGCACCCTAGGCATAGGATGATCTAAAAAGGGCAGGATATCAGGAATTGCGTCCACGGCCCCCAAAGTTCCCAAGGCTTCGAGAAAAGCATCAAAGGGCTGTTCGGTTTCTGTGACTGAATTTGTGGATGAATCTGGATCTGGTTTGTGAGTTTTGAGCAGTTCGATCAACTTGAAAATACAAGAACCATCACCCAACATTTCTAAAGACTGCGCGGCAGCTTCGCGTACATAAAAGTCGTCGCATTCTAAAGATGTGATTAAGGCGGGGACAGCCGAGCGATCGCCAAGTTTACCCAAAGCTCTAGCCGCATTGCGCCGTAACGGATAGCCCCCTGCTTCGGTGCGATCGGCCTCATCAGTAAGAGCCGTAATTAATAGAGCGATCGCTTCAGGCACATTGACCCGAAACCGTCCTAACCACCAGGCCGCATAAACTCGTAAGCCTAAATCTTCGCTCTGAAGATTTAAAATTGCTTGCTCAACAGTCAACTGGTTATCGTCTGGAATACCAGATTCATCATTCATAATTTAAGCTTTCTTAAAAAAACCAGACAAAACACCCTGTACATATAGCAATCCTAAATGAGTTGTGAGAGGCTTCAACAAGCTCAGTGCATCGCTTCGCTCAGCCAATGATATACGCTGGCTGAGCGAAGTCGAAGCCCTATTTTTCTCATACACAAATGATATACGCTGGCTGAGCGAAGTCGAAGCCCTATTTTTCTCATACATAAATGATTTAGGACTGCTATATAAAACCTAAAATTAGTTCGGTGGGCTTCGCTCGTCGAACCGATTTTGGGTTTTATTAAATTTTTGATCCTAAAAACTAAAAAGCACCCCAGATGGGGTGCTTTTTAGTTTTTAGCGAAAATTAGCTAAGTGCATTGATAGCATAATCAATGTAGGAGTTTGCTTCAACAGCAGAGTCTCCAGTCAAGCCATGGCTAGCCTTGATGTGCTTGAGAGCTTCAACATACCAGCTAGGAGAAAGATCAAAGGTACGGTTGATTTCAGCAACGCCAGCAACCAAATAATCATCCATAGGACCAGTACCGCCAACGATGCAGCAATATGTGACCATACGCAGGTAGTAGCCGATGTCACGAACGCACTTGTCTTTGCCAGTTTGGGTCGAAGCGTAGTTAGGACCAGACATCGAAGTGGTGTAAGGGAATTTGCTGTAAACAGCGTTAGCAGCGCCAGAAGCCAAAGATTCTGCTTTTTCGCTCAATGCTTTAGCAGCAGCTAGACCAGCAGTTGCTTGGCGGAAACGACCAAAAGCAACTTGAGTTTCAGTGGAGCTAAGGAAACGACCTTGAGAATCGGCTGCTGATACTGCTTCGGTTAGAGGGGTTTTCATAGTGAGATGTTCTCCAAAATAGTTTTGTTAAGTAAAATTCGGTCTGGCAACAAATTAATTTGCGATAGAAGTCTGTGTAGCTGAGTGCTGGTCAACAGCAAACTAGGAAACAGCAGCAGCAGCTTTATCGAAGTAGGAAGCAACTTCACTCATTAGAGCGGAGCAGTCGCCACGAGTAACGCCGTTAGCATCGTTAGCGATCGCGATCGCAGCATCCTTCATTTTGCCAACACCGACAGCAACGGAAGCACCGGGTGTACCGAGAGCCAAATAGGTTTCTCTCAAACCATTGAGGCAACGATCTTCCAAGATGCTGGCATCGCCAGAGTAGATAGCGTAGGTAACGTAGCGCAAGATGATTTCCATGTCACGCAAGCAAGCAGCCATACGACGGTTGGTGTATGCATTTCCACCAGGAGCGATCAAAGCAGGCTGTTCGGCGAACAAAGAACGGGCAGCATCGGCAACGATTTTAGAAGAGTTGCTGGTGATGCGGTTTACGGTGTCCAAACGCTTGTTGCCATCGGCAACCATGGCGCTAAGAGCATCGATTTGAGAAGCACTGATGTATGCGCCTCTAGAGTCAGCTTGGGATACTACCTTTGCAAATGCGTCCAACATATACTGTTATCTCCAGTTTTTTATAATTATTTTTAGTTTTTTTAAGTCATCGACAAACTACTTAAAGCTTGTTTGATGATTGACTTGTCTAAATGGTATCTGATCTTTGTTACCAGAAACAATTAGAAAAATCTTTAGTTTTTAAATAGTTGAAGTGTCTAAATCGATAAGATAAGCGGTTAATGTTTATCTGTTTCGTTAGCTAAATTTTCAACCTATTTGTTTATACTATGTCGTTGGATCATTTTGCATTACAGATTGTCACAATTTATAACGGCTTGTTACGCGATCGCGATTTTTGGTCTTGAGAAGGCGATCTTGGCAATATCTTAAGAAAAGAGGTTGCTTTTGGATTCTGAATGTAATTTTTCTTATGATTGCTTATATCAAATTCAACTCTCACACTAATCTAAACTTTCGGCTACGCTGTATAGACAAATCCCCCTGTCTAAGTTTTTATAGCGTTTTGCAAGTGAGTATTATAGAAATGATTTTTTAAAAGCCTCGCTAAGCAAGGCTTTTAGAGAATTATTTGGTTTTAGAAACCAAGGAAAAAATATTTGACATAGGATTTGGTTGATGAATCAGCTTTTGACACAAATCTCCACAAATGAGAGCAATGGACTTGCACCCATTAATCTAACCAATTGCGATCGCGAACCGATCCATATTCCTGCACATATTCAGTCGCATGGTTTGCTGCTGGTCTTATCCGAGCCTGATCTAAGAATTATGCAGGTGAGTAAAAATGCTCAAGAAATTTTAGGGATTGCGGCGGCTGATTTGCTCGATCGCCCTTTTACTGATTTCATTAGTAGCGATCGCGTTGATATTATCGAAAAGATCCGTGATGGGCTTGAGCGCAGTTTTGATCTGATTAATCCCCTCCATCTTTCGATGATCACCGCCGATAATGGGGCGAATTCGTTCAATGGCGTGATCCATCGCGCTCCTAGTGGTGAGGTTGTATTAGAGTTAGAACCTCTAGAAACAAAGGCTACGCGTGATTTCTTTCAATTTTATCGTCAGATCAAAGTCACTCTGGCAAAAATGCAGACAGCAGATAATCTCGCTAGCCTATGTGACTTGGTGGTGCATGAAATGCGCGCGGTTACGGGATTTGATCGGGTGATGATTTATCGCTTTAACGAGGGAGGTGATGGCAGTGTGATTGCTGAATCTAAAAAGAATAACTTAGACGCTTTTTTGGGAATGCATTATCCTGACTCCGATATTCCGAAACAAGCAAAGCAACTTTATACACTTAATTGGCTACGTCTGATTTCCGATATCAATTCTCAACCGATTGGATTAGTCACAAACCAAAAAACTCAGCATCCACTTGACATGAGCTACTGCGGATTGAGGGCGGTGTCGCCTCTGCATATCGAATATCTCAAGAATATGGGCGTTGTTGCTTCGATGTCAGTTTCCCTAATTCAACAGAAAAAGCTTTGGGGATTGATTGCCTTTCACCACCAAACTCCTAAATTGGTCTCCTATGATATGCGTACCGTTTGCGAGTTTCTAGGACAGTTAATGTCTACGGAGCTAGCAACCAAGGAAAATAACGAAAATCTTGATTACAAACTATATCTGAAAACAATCCAAGCTCAATTTGTGGAACGCCTGACCAAAGCAATTGACTTTGTTGCCGAAATCACCGCAAACGAAGAATCATTGTTGAAGTTGACGGGCGCTTCAGGCGCAGCCGTGTGCGATGGCGAAGATATTATTTTGATTGGTAAAACCCCTAGTCAAGAAGATATCCAACCTCTACTCACTTGGCTGATCGATCGCTTTGATCAAGATATTTTTGTCACTGATGTCTTGTCTAAGCTATATCCGATCGCCGAAAAGTATAAAAATGTCGCCAGTGGACTGCTCGCGATGGCAATCTCGAAAACCCAGCATCAATATGTCCTCTGGTTCCGTCCCGAACTATTGCAGACATTGACTTGGGCGGGCAACCCTGACAAGCCCAATCAGATCGAAGCAGATGGGAGTTTGACCATCTTTCCGCGTCAGTCCTTTGCGGCTTGGCAAAAGATTGTCCGAGGTACATCTAATCTATGGTTTAGCTATGAAGTAGAGGGGGCGATCGAATTGCGGCGGGCGATCATCGATATTGTCTTGCGTCAAGCGGGAGAACTTGCCAACATCAACTTAGAACTAGAACGCAGTAACGGCGAACTTGATGCCTTTGCTTATATTGCCTCCCACGACTTAAAAGAACCTCTGCGCGGCATTCACAACTATGCCAATTTTTTGTTGGATGACTATGGCGAGATCCTCCAAGGCGAAGGCGCTGAAAAACTGCACACGCTCCTACGGCTGACCACCCGCATGGAATCGCTGATCGACTCCTTACTTAAGTTTTCCCGTCTAGGTCGGCAAGAGTTGCAGATGAATTCCATCGATCTTAATCTCTTGCTCCAAAATGTGGTCGAGTTATTTGGGATGAATCCAGAATGGGAGAACTGCATAATTCACATTCCCCGATCGCTACCCAAGGTATTTGGCGATCGGGTGCTGCTTGAAGAAGTTTTTACAAATTTAATTTCTAATGGCTTTAAATACAACAATCAACCTGAAAAATGGGTGGAAATTAGTTGGATCGAATCTAGTGGTGAGCCTCATAATATCCTCACTTTTTACGTTCGAGACAATGGCATCGGCATCCGCGAGCAGCATATAGGATCAGTATTTCGCATTTTCAAGCGATTACATGCGCCTAGTAAATATGGGGGTGGTACTGGGGCAGGGCTAACTATTGTCAAAAAGATCGTTGAACGTCACGGCGGTGAGATTCAGGTCAAATCGATCTATGGTCAGGGAACTACATTTTCGTTTGCGTTACCAATTCACAATATAGCAATCCTAAATGAGGTGTGAGAGGCTTCGGCTTCGCTCAGCCAGCGTATATCGTTGGCTGAGCGAAGCGATGCACTGAGCTTGCCGAAGCGTCGAAGTCCTATTTTTCTCGTAAATGATATATGAGTACAAAAAATCAATGATTTCAACTAAAGCGAAGCCAGCCAATCCCATTCTCCCCCAGAGAGAAAGTCTTAGAACTTTTCCACAAGGTCAATATTCAATGAATGTCTACACTCAAAGCCTATTAACTTCAGCTTGGGATGACCTCACTCATCCTGTCATCGTAATCATCGAAGACAATGATGAAGACTTCTATACGTTCATACGGATCGCTCAAAATATAGACGAAATGAAGCGATCGCCCTATAAGTTTTTGCGTTTTGAAGATGGAGATCAGGCGATCGACTATTTATATCGGAGAGGAGAATATCAAGAACTAGATGCTCCCTTGCCTGTGGCGATCTTGCTTGACCTAAACCTTCCTGGCACTGATGGGCGGGATATAATCAAAATGCTTAAGCAAACTCCACATTTGCAAATAATTCCGATTGTGGTTTTGACTACTTCTAATAATCAAAACGATATTAAAACTTGCTACGAATATGGGGCAAACTGCTATATGCTCAAACCGATGGGCGTTTCCGATATGCAGCAGACTATCCAAATTTTATTTAAGCAATGGTTCCAATTTACGGTTTTACCTAGTTATGGACAATTCTGAGATTGAGCCTATGATATCTCCCCCAAACTTATGCCCAAGCGTTGCTGAAGTATCTCCGACTACAACGATCGCAATCTTGCTGGTGGACGATTCACAAAGCGATCGCGATTCCTATATCCGTTATCTAAAATCAGATACGGACTATGCCTATGTGATCACCGAGGCGGAAACACTAGAAGACGGGCTGGAACTATGGCGATCGCACCAGCCCAATGTCATATTACTAGATATAAATCTGCCCGATGGCAACGGGTTGGAATTGTTGGAAGCCATGTCCAAAAGTCCATCCGCTCAACAATCTTGCGTGATCGTCTTGACTGGCAAAGGCGATGAGCAAACGGCGGTGCGAGCAATGAAACTGGGCGCGGATGACTATCTGGTAAAAAGTGATGTCACCCCAGTTTTGCTCTGCCATACGGTTAATCAGGTACATGACTGTTTTATCACCAAACTCCAATTGGCGCGATCGCAACAACAACAAACCGAACTCTATCAAAATCTGCAAACCCACACAACGCAACTCCAAAAACGAGAGACAGAATTCCAAAAACTATCGGAACGCCTCGCCTTAGCACTGAAGTCTGGATCGATGGGCTGTTGGGAATGGGACTTGATCGAGAATATTGTCTATTGGGATGAGCGGATGTATGAACTGTATGCCGTCACCGAAAAATCGGCTACCATTTCTCTCTACGATGTTTGGACAAGTAGACTACATCCCGATGACCGTCACGCCTCCGAAGCTTTAATCCAGCAAGCTATTTCAGGAGAGGTTCAATACGACACCGAGTTTCGGATCGTCCATCCCGATCGCAGTATCCAATTTATCAGAGCCTATGGGATCGTGTTGCGAGATTCTCAGCACAATCCTCACAAAATGATTGGGGTCAACTTTAATGTTAGCGATCGCAAACAAGTCGAAGAGCAACTATTACGCATCAATGAAGAACTGATTAGAGCAACCAATCTTAAGGATGAATTTTTAGCCAACATGAGCCATGAACTCCGCACTCCACTCACGGCTATTTTGGGGATGTCAGAGTTATTGCAAAAAGAGATTTTGGGTTCGGTCAATGAGCGCCAACAGAAAGCGATCGCGGCGATCAGAAAAGGTGGGCAACATCTTCTCGAATTGATTAACGACATTCTCGATCTGTCAAAAATTTCATCAGGCAAAATGGAACTAGACCTTGAATCTGTTTCAGTGCAGAATGTCTGCGATTCCAGTTTGGTCTATGTCAAGCAGCAAGCATTTCAAAAGCGCGTGGAAATTTACAGCAATATTGCCCCAAATATCAGCAATATTCTTGTCGATGAGCGGCGCATCAGGCAAGTTTTAATTAATCTCTTGGTCAATGCTGTAAAATTTACGCCCAGAAGTGGGCGAGTTAGTCTTTTAGTCTCTGTTGGCTGTGGCTCGACATGGCAAGGTGAAGCGGAGATTCCCCAACAGTTTCAAGTCCAAAATATCCCAATGATTGTGTTCCAAGTCACAGATACAGGTATTGGCATTGCGCCCAAAGATTTGCCTCGACTGTTCCAACCATTTGTGCAGCTTGATAGTGGGCTAAATCGCCAATATGAAGGAACTGGACTAGGTTTAGCCATGGTAAAACAAATTGCCGAACTCCATAATGGTCAGATCACAGTCCAGAGTGCGCTCAAGCAAGGGAGTTGCTTTACGGTGGGTCTACCCTATCAAATACCGACCTCGCCAGCGCGATCGCCTGAGCAAATTACCCCATTCTCACTGCCGACTGCCAAATCAAAAGAGGCGATCGCGCCACTCGTTTTGTTGGTAGAAGATAACGAAGCCAACATTCAAACCTTTATGTCTTATCTAATGGCTTATGAATACAATGTTGTTTTAGCTAAAAATGGCGAAGAAGGCGTTGCCAAAGCCAAAAAACACCGACCAGACATCATTCTGATGGATATTCAAATGCCTGTGATGGATGGTCTAGAAGCTATTCGATTGATTCGATCTGACAAAAATCTGGTCTCAGTGCCGATTATCGCGCTGACTGCAAGAGCCATGCAAGGCGATCAAGATCGCTGCCTTAAGGCTGGAGCTAATCAATATTTGAGCAAACCCCTAGAATTAGAGCAGCTTGTCGATATGATTGGATATCTTCTAAACTATGCACTTCCTTCTTAAAGAAATAGACGCATATATAGCAATCCTAAGTGATTTGTGGTTAGTGTCATGAATTGTTCGCGCTTCAGACGATCCCCTTGTAGGGGCTTAGCATTCCCACGGAAACCTATAAATTTTCAGATAATTTTTATTTGGGAATGCTAAGCCCTAAACTCGCAACGCAGGGACAATTTATCGATGAAAGCACAAAGGGTTGAGCATTTGCGTTGCGAGATGATTGGTGGGGAGTATAAAAATACTGGCGCAAATGCTCAACCCCTACAAGTTTGTGTTTATAGGGATTTGAGAGCGCGAATAATTCATGACACTAACGATTTGTGAGTAGGGGCAATTCATGAATTGCCCCTACTCGCGAATCATCTAGAATTGCTATATTTCTTGGATGGGAATGGAGAGCGCAAAGCGCTATAGATTAGTCGTTACGCTTGAATGAATCTAGCCACTCACGCAACTGTTGAGATGCAATATCTTTGCCGCCAAGTCCAAAGGCAACAGCGATCGCCACCGCGATCGCGCCAGTTAGCAAGCCAAAGGCTAGATCGACAATATTGCTAGCAATGCCCATTTGCTTCAGAGCCATAGCCGTGATCAAGGCGACAATAGAAATGCGAGCCGCATGACCAAGGATTCTTGCTTGGCGACCACCCGTACTAGCAATTAGATTAAAGGCAAGATTGGCAAGATATAAGCCGATCGCAAAAATAATCACGCCGCTTAGTACTTGTCCCGCAACTTGCAATACCCCAAAGACAATGCGCGTCAGGGCATTGACTTGCAATACATCCGTGGCTGTGGCGATCGCCACTAGCATGATTGCGATAAATGCGATGATACCGACAATTTGGGAAGGTGTTTGTTGCGGTAATGAAGTTAGGGCTTTATTTTCACCATCTTCGCTTACAGCATATTCAGTTGGTGTAGCTGCGGCGATCGCTGGGAATCCCAACCATTGCAAAATATTATTAAAACCTAAGCCTGTCAAAATTCCCGAAATAATATCTCTGGCGAACTGACCAAGAAAATAAGCAACCGTAAGAATTACGCTAGCGACAAACAGTTGTGGCAAAAAGCGCAATACTTGATCGAGCATTGCTGTAGCTGGGCGAGAGATTGCGCCAATTTCTAAGGCTTCTAATGTAGATATAGCCGTAGGAATTAGAATCAAGATATAGATGAAGTTCCCAACTACTTGAGAGAGTGAATATTGGGCTTGGTTGCTTGTTTGGCTCGAAGTCCAACGCTGAAGGAAGCGATCTGCGCCACTAGTCGCTAAGAGATTGGTCACAATCCGCTTAACTGCTTGAGCGATCAACCAACCAATACCGCCAATCATCACGGCTTTGAGGATTTTGGGAAGAGCGCTCAAAATCTGACTGACTAGATTTTGGACGGGCTGAAGTGCTTGGACTAGCCCCAGAGTATCAAGGACTAAGGGCAAGAACAACAGCAAGATAAACCAATACAAAGCTGATGATAAGGTTTCGCTGAGAGGCATCGTTGCGGTTGAAGAGTCGCTCTCACTTACCTGATCATTAACTTTGGAGTCAATGTTTGCCGATCGCAAAAAGCGTCCCACAATCATTTTGCTGATAGTTGCGAGAACCCACGCGATACCAACTAAGATCGCCGCCCCACCAAGCTTAGGTAAGAACGCCGTAATTTGTCCTAACAAACCATTTAATGGAGTCGCCACGGCATCCAATTTTAAAAATTGAAAGAAGCCGACCAAAGTAAATAGTAGAATAATCCAAAAAACCGTAGCACCTGCCCATTTTTCGATAGGAAAAGAACTACCACCACGAGAACCAGTTAATAAATCTGCAAGTTTATTGTCAAGGTTGGTGCGCTTTAGTAAGTTTTCCGTCACGGAAGCAAAAAATATAGCAATTACCCAACCACCAACTAAAATGGCGATCGCAAATACAAGTTGGAATACTAATCCATCTGGTTTAAGTAAATCTCCAACAGCAAAATCTCTCGCTGTTGTGGTTTGAGCTAACAAGAAAGAAGAAAAATCGCGCATATAGCACCTCAAACGAAATAATCAAGGAAATATCCTCTTGTGTATCTTAATTGCAGAGTTACCCAAAGCATAGATATTAATAGTTAAGGTTGATTTAAAAGCTAGCAGGGAAGCGCAACTAAGTCGCGGCTTCCTTACTTGTTTTTTTAGGCTATAAACTGTAATGTATCGACAAAAAATACCAAAAATGAACATTTTCTCATCATTAACTGCTCCCCACTCTTGGCGGGGTGAAGCCCTCGCGATCGCCGTTTTTGCTAAGCCGAAAGATATTAAATCTTTGGAATTATCTGAATCGCTCAAAAGTTTGGATGTAAAAGTCTTGGGCTGCACCCTTAGCGATTTGATTGCTGAATCAGAATTTACTGGGGAAATTGGCACATCGGTTAGTGGACGGGTGGGGATCGACTATGCCATTCGCAAAGTAATTTTGATTGGCTTAGGCGATCCTGCTCAGGCTAATCCTGACACTTGGCGCAAAGCCGCAGCTATGGCAGCAAAATTTGCCATTAAAGAAAAGGCGAAAACCTTGGCTTTAGCTTTTCCGGCCTACAACCAAGATCCTCGCGTTACGGCTCAGGCGATCGCGGAAGGAGTATTGCTAGCCACGCATCAAGACAAGCGCTTCAAGTCAAAACTTGCTCAAAAAGACTCGTCAACATCACGACTAGAGCAAGTTGAGATTTTGGAAACCAATCCTGAATTGACGAATGTGGCGATCGCCACAGCGCAACAAATTGTCGATGGAGTGATTTTAGCTAGAGAATTGGTGTCTGCGCCCGCCAATATCGTCACGCCGATCACCTTAGCCGAGACAGCCTTAGCGATCGCCGCCGAGTCAGATTATTTCATCATCAAAATCCTCGAAAAAGACGAATGTGAAGCCCTAGGCATGGGCGCATTTCTAAGTGTGGCACGAGCATCTGACATTCCCCCTAAGTTCATTCATCTCACCTATAGCCACGGTATTCCCAATCGCAAATTGGCGATCGTGGGTAAGGGTTTAACTTTTGACTCGGGTGGGTTGAACCTCAAAACGGGCGCGGGTAGCAGTATCGAGCTAATGAAAACCGACATGGGTGGGGCGGCGGCAGCATTGGGTGCAGCTAAAGCGATCGCCCATCTCCAGCCGACTAACATCGAAGTGCATTTCATCATCGCCGCTTGTGAAAATATGGTTAATGGCAGTGCCATGCGCCCTGGGGATATTCTCACTGCTTCTAATGGCAAGACTATTGAAGTCAATAACACTGATGCAGAAGGTCGCTTGACTCTGGCGGATGCATTGGTTTATGCGGACAAACTTGGTGTAGATGCGATCGTTGATCTTGCGACGCTGACGGGTGCTTGTGTGGTGGCGCTCGGTGAAGACATCGGCGGCATGTGGGCGATCGATGAATCTTGGGCGGAGGCGATCGCCCAAGCCGCTAAAGATGCGGGTGAGAAACTGTGGCGGATGCCCCTTGAAGATCCCTATTTCGATCAATTGAAGTCAGTCGTGGCAGATTTTAAAAACACAGGTTCTCGCGCAGGTGGCGCAATTACGGGTGCGTTGTTCTTGAAGCAATTTGTCGAAACAACTACGGCATGGGCGCATCTGGATATCGCGGGCCCCGTCTGGCGCGATCGCGAGTCAGGTTACAACAATGCTGGCGGTACTGGTTTTGCTGTGCGAACTTTAGTGAATTTGATCAAAGGGTGAACAAAAGCTTAAGCTAGGCGCAATCAAAGCCTAGAACCTGTGGCGCACGCAGCGTGTGCGTTACAGGTTTTCTTGCTAAATTTTTTGATCCTTAATACTTTGGCACGGTTAAGTTGCCAGCCCGATTGTCAAAGGGCCAATAACGAAATGTGGCGCGTCCGACCAGATTTTCTTCAGGCATAAATCCCCATGCATGAGAATCCAAACTATTATTGCGATTGTCGCCCATCACCCAATAGTTGCCACTTGGCACGGTGAAAAACGGATGCTCTTTGCCAGATTGGACATTGGGCGGACGGAAGCAATTGGGGCAGAGGGCATCGTCTTGAGTTGGCAAAGTGTAGTTTGGGGGCGAGGCAATGTATGGCTCATTGAGCGGCACATCATTTATAAACACTTTGCCATCATGAATGCTAATGCGATCGCCCGGTAAACCAATCACCCGCTTGATATAGACCTTGGTGGCATCAGGCACAACAGGATTATTGGGCGGATTGAATACCACAATTTCGCCGCGTTCGGGTTTGTGCCAACGCAAAGATAGCTTGTCAATAATTAGGCGATCGTCGATTAATAATGTCGGCTCCATTGAGCTTGAGGGAATAAACCTTGGCTCAGCCACAAATACGCGCACACCGACAGCCAATAAAATTGCGACTGTCACAGTTGGCAAATTATCAGCCAAAAAGGACTTGATAGAACCCTCTTCCTTTTTGTCTGGAAGCTGCTTCGGATCAGGTGGCGGGATGATTGGAGGCTGATTGGCGCGATCGCTAGAATTATCAGATGACATACAAATGCTCGCGGGCTACTTATTTATTTTAAGGTTTGTTTTTAAGGCTTGTTTTTTAGCAGCAGCGCATAGCGCTGCTGCTGCTAACTTTTCAGCACAGTGGGAACTTCGATCGTGCGATCGCCTGACAAGTTAAATTCTTGATGAATCACTTTCAGCGCCTGCTCCGCTTGATGATCGCGAACCACACAACTAACCTTAATTTCAGATGTGGCGATCATCTCAATATTAATCCCTGCATCAGCAAGGGCGCTAAACATTCGCGCCGCAATGCCTGACTGATAGATCATATTTGAGCCGACAATACTAACTTTGCTAATGTCACCATCACAAGTAACTTTTCCATAGCCAATAGCTGACGCACATTGCTTCAGGGTGGTTTCGGCTTTAGCAAGATCGGCGATCGCCACCGTAAACGCAATTTCGTTGACATCGCGATCGGACTGTGACTGCACAATCATGTCCAGACTGATGTTCTGCTCGACTAACTGCTCAAGGATTTGAGCCGCCATCCCTGGGCGATCGGGGACTTGCTGAACGGCAATTCTGGCGCGGTTGCGATCGAGGGCAACGCCGCGAACTGGAGCCGTCTCAGTCACGCTTTCCCCATTAATGGCACAAAATTGATCTAGTTGGACTGGTACATCAAAAGCTTGTTGGAGGGCGGCGATCGCCGATTTACCGTCTGAGGCGGCAATCACGCAACTAATTTTGATCTCCGAAGTGGAGATCATCTGAATGTTGACCCCCGCCTTTGCCAAAGCGCTAAACATTTGCGCCGCCACACCCGGCCGCCCGATCATGCCCACCCCAATAATGCTAATTTTGGCGACATTAGAATCAACAGTTACTGAACTTGCACCGATTTCTAAACTGCGGGTGACTAATTCGGCAAATCGCAATTGATTTTGAGGGATCGTGAAGGCAATGTCATTGACCCCTTCAGTTTCTTGGACGGCTTGAATAATCAAGTCAACGTTAATTCCTTGCTCAGCAAGGGACGCAAATAATTGAGAGGCAATGCCGGGGCGATCGGGTATCTGTAAAAGCGCAATTTTGACTTGATCGTAATCAATGGCGATCGTCTCGACAAATCGATTAATTTCTAAAGTTTTCAAGTTGCCCGTCCCAATCTTCGGCGAAGTAATGACTGTGCCTGCATCGTCAAGCCAACTCGATCGCACACACATTTTTACGCCAAAATTACGCGCAATCTCCACCGATCGCGGATGCAGGACTTTTGCGCCCAAACTCGCCAGTTCAAGCATTTCATCGCAAGTAATTTCGGCTAACAATTGCGCCTTGGGGACAATGCGCGGATCGGTGGTTAAGATCCCAGGGACATCGGTATAAATTTCGCAAATATCGGCATCGATCGCGGCGGCGATCGCCACGGCTGAAGTGTCAGAGCCGCCACGCCCTAATGTGGTGATTTCGGTAGTAACTAATCCTGTCGCCGCATCGATCGCCACCCCCTGAAATCCTGCGATCACCACCACCTTGCCAAGGGCAAGCGCCGCTCGAATATTCTCAGGTTCTATATACAAGATTCTAGCGCGGGTGTGACTTGGCTCAGTCACCACCCGCACCTGCGAGCCATTCATGGCGATCGCAGGTTGCCCCACCGCTTGCAAAGCCATACTCAGCAAAGCGATCGTTACCTGCTCACCTGTTGCCAAGAGCAGATCCATTTCTCGCTCTTGGGCGGCTATCTCTGCCAAGGTTTGGTCATGGGTTGCCGATACTGATTGCGCTAGGGCAACCAGTCCATCAGTGGTTTTACCCATCGCCGAAACGACTACCACAACTTGATTGCCAGCTTCAACTGTCCGCTTAATGCGATCGCGCACTGCTTCAATGCGATCGGCATTAGCCACGGAAGAGCCACCATATTTTTGAACTATTAACGCCATTCGTTAGGGAAATTTCCAGTACAGCCTATTTATCATACATTTGAGCGATGGTAATTATCCTTGGGACGATCGCCAGATTACGATTAAACAAATTAGAGGAAACCCAAAATGCGGCGCGATTCCATATTTTACAAATTATTTCAGCAATTTCCGCCTTTACTATTTCAATTACTGCCTTCGCCGCCACCGAATGCTGATACATATCGCTTTGATTCAGTCGCAGTCAAAGAGCCAAAGTTCGAGATCGATGGTGTATTTTTGCCTAATGAAGTCGAAGGCGTTGTCTACTTTTGTGAGGTGCAGTTCCAAAAAGACGAACAGCTTTACGAACGAGTATTTGCAGAATCTTTGTTATATTTTTATCGCAATCGACATAGATTTAGCGACTGGCAAGCAGTTGTAATTTATCCATCGCGATCGACAGAACAAAGCAATATTCATCCATATCGAGCTTTGCTGAATTCTGAACAAGTCCAGCGCATATATTTGAATGAGTTAGGCGATATTCGTGAATTGCCAATATGGGTTGCGTTAATGGTCTTGACTACAGTTGACGAGAGCCAAGCTCCCGCCGAAGCGAGGTATTTGCTACAGAAAAATGCTGCTCAAACATCAAGTCGCGCC
The DNA here is from genome assembly GCA_031412945.1 of Cyanobacteria bacterium SOY_65_metabat_81. Lineage (GTDB taxonomy): Bacteria > Cyanobacteriota > Cyanobacteriia > Pseudanabaenales > Pseudanabaenaceae > Pseudanabaena. Next base: position 22,265 of record JANODY010000009.1, on the reverse strand, counting down.
ATAATAGAAATGGTGACGACAATCATGGTTTACAAGTTTGAAGATTTGAGTCAACAGGAGGTAGAAGCTATGCTGGGTATTACATTGCAAGAAACGAGAGTTTATCGAGAGATTAAAGCTAAAGGAATAAAGCAAGGGCTTATGCGAGGGCTTATGCAAGGGCTTATGAAGGGTCGCGAGCAAGGGCGCGAGCAAGAAGCAATTAATCTTGTTGTGCGGATTTTGACTAAGCGATTTGGGGATTTGCCTCAAGAGATGCGGATGAAAATTTCGGGTTTGCCCTTGACTGTGCTTGAGGATTTGAGTGAGGCGCTGTTAGATTTTAGTGATTTGGCGGATTTACAGGCTTGGTTAATGACGAAGTGATGACAAAAATTTGACTAAAAACTAAGATTGCGCTCAGAATTAAAGATCAGCAATATGTAATCGGATTTCTGCACCTTAGCGGTGGAGCATTTACCACGCGCCTTAAAATTTTAATGAGTTGGCGGTCAGCTATCCACGCACGGCGATTTTAAGATTATGGATAAGAGCGATCGCCTCAATTTTGACTTGATTTATGATGGTTTACAAAAAGTTGCTATGGTCACGCTTGAAGCTCTCAATGAATTACGCAACACTCTCCGCAAGGGGCAGCAAACGATGGCGGACTGGCGGGGAGGCGAGCTTGCCGTTTCGGCAGTGCCAGGGGCAGGGAAATCAACGGGGCTGGCGGTGGCGGCGGCGATCGCGATCGCCAATTTTCAACTACATCGCCAAAAGCAATTAGCCATAGTTACTTTTACGCGATCGGCAGTGAGCAACATTCGTAAAAAAGTCTCAGGACATTTAAAAAATCTGCATTTACCCCAGAGTGCCTTTGCCGTTAGCACCTTGCATAGCTTGGCTTATACGATCGCTAGCACCCATCCCGAACTGTCAGGATTAGGAGAAACCACGATCATCTCAGAATCACAAAAACAGCGATTGATTCGCAATGCTGGAAACTTTTGGGTAAAAGAAAATCCCAAATTATATGATCTGCTGCTTGAAGGTCGCAATTTTGATGGTGAAGATACCGAACGCTTACGGCGACAAACGGCATTACGCACTGATGTCTTACCTAGCTTAGCTAAAGAGGCGATCGCCACCGCTAAGAGTTCGGGGCTGAGTCCTAGTGATTTGCGTCAGACTGAAGCTCCTGATGGGGGCTACATTTTAGAAATTGCGGCGGGACTCTATGAAACCTATGAACGACTTTTGAAACAAGAAGGGGCGATCGATTATGACGATATGATTTTGGGCGCGTTGCGAGTGTTGGGAAATAAAGGGGTGCGCGAGTATTGGCAAGAGCGGATTTTTGCCATATTTGAAGATGAAGCACAAGATTCTTCGCCCTTGCAGACTAAATTGCTAGAGATTTTGGCTTTGAATGGAGAGAACTTGAATGGGGAAGGGATTAAAAACTTAATCCGAGTGGGCGATCCTAATCAAGCAATTAACTCGACATTTACCCCTGCTGACCCGCGCTTTTTTAAAGATTTTTGCGATCGCTGTTCCCATCTATCCCAACTCTCAATCCTTGATCAAGCAGGGCGCAGCACCCGAAATGTAATGAGAGCGGCTAACTACATGTTGCACTGGGTAAATCGCTCTGAATATGCCAAAATCGAGCTTCCATTTCGAGAGCAGCGAATTCGTCCTGTTGAAGCAGATGATCCACAGGCAAATGCTAATCCTGAACCAATTGGCAAGGGTGTGGAAATCTATTTGCCAAATGTCGTTGATGATATCGAACATGAAATCGAAATGATTGGCGATCGCATCAAGCAACTGCACGCTCAAGATCCGCACCTGAGTATGGCGATTTTGGTACGCCAACATAATCAGGGGCGTTTTGTCGCCGAGTCTCTGGCTTGGTTGACCAAAGAACATGATATTAAAATTTATGATGTCGAACAAAGCGATCGCCGATCGCGAGTGCCAATGGATATGTTGGCGATCTTGCAATTTATGGAACGTCCGCACTCCCCTGACAATCTCAAAGCGGCTCTCGAAGTTCTTAAGGATCGTCAGAAAATCTCATCACAGCAAGACCTCAACGACCTCGCTAGCAGTCCTGAGAAGTTCCTTTATCCCACCTTACTAGATCCCGCCCTATCACCGATCGCTCTAGAAACTCAAGCTAAATGCATAGGATTATTACGTTCTAAAATTGAACTTCCTTTATATAATTTGATTCCATTTATCGCGTTTGCTCTCTATGACGAAGAAGCGGGACTGCTTGCCACGGCTGACAAATTGGGCGATCGCCTCAATCAGCAACTAATCGGTAACTACTCGATGAAAACTGTGGTTGAAGCGCTCAAAGAAATAGTTGAGTCTGAAAACTTTGAAGCGGTCGAAGATGAGAACCTCGAAGGGCGCTATATGACGGCTGGACAACTGACAGTCATTGGGCTGCATAAAGCCAAAGGATTAGATTGGGATGTCGTATTTATGCCATTTTTGCATAAGCGCATCTGCCCCGGAGAACCTTATATTCCTGAGTCTGTCAAGTTTTTAGGAGATTTTGGTTTGCCCGAAGTCGCAAGGGCGCAAATTTCGGCGATCGTCCATGGCGATCGCCTTCCTAATGCAGAAGATGCTTGGAAAAAGTACGGCTATCTCAAGCAAGCCGAAGAATTTCGACTGCTTTATGTGGGCATGACCCGCGCCAAAAAATTATTATGGCTATCGGCGGCGCAATCGGCTCCATTTAGTTGGAACACCTTAGAAAATCGAACTGAAAATGCCCCAATCTGTCCCGCAATTATCGAGCTAGCCCGCAAATTTCCTGAATTTATGGCGCTAGTCGTTGAATCTCCCATGATTGCTCTTCTTGACGGCTATATAAAAAGCGATCGTGCAGACGATTAGAGCATCCTTGCCAAAACTCAAAACTGTCAGGAACAATCCGATATCCTCCCCAAAAAGCAGGTAAAGGAACTTCTCCATTTAAAAATTTACGCTTAATCTCTTCAAATTGCATAAGCAGAAGTTGACGGGAAGAAATTACGGAACTTTGTTGAGAACTCCAAGCCCCTAATTGGCTGCCTCTAGGACGAGAGGTGAAATATTCCCAAGATTCAGCCGTAGTCACCTTTTCGACCGTTCCTGTGATATGAATTTGACGCTGTAGAGCTAACCAAGTAAATAGAATGGAAACGCGAGGATTGGAGGCGATTTGATGAGCCTTACGACTCTCATAATTGGTAAAAAAAACAAATCCACGATCATCAAAATATTTCAGCAATACTGTCCGCATAAATGGTTGTCCCTGCTCAGAAACCGTGGCTAAAGTCATCGCATTCGGCTCTAATAAATCAACATCACAAGCTTGCTGAAACCAAGTCTCAAACTGCTTAAATGGATCATCTTGAAGATCTTTTCGTCTAAGCTCTCCTAGTTTATATTCTTCTCTTAATTGGTAAATGTCCATTTAGTTTTCACTGATTAGTTTTCACTGAGTTCTTTTATAAAAACCAAAAAGCGAGTGGCAACGCATCGCGCCGCCACTCGCCCTTGTGTTTTTTTATTTTAGCAAGCTTCAGCTTCCAATACACCACGCAAAGTTGATAAACCCTTTTTGAGTTGGCGCGAAATCGTCACGGCGCTGACTCCTAACATTTTGGCAACATCTCTTTGGGGCATATCTTCAATAAAGACAAACTCGACAATTTCTCTAGTGCGCTGCTCTAGAAGAGATAATGCTTGCTGCAACCGAAACTTTTCATCCTGTTGGGACTGCATATTGCTTTTAGGATCAGCCACCAAGTCCCCAATAGAAGCCGCGTCTTCTTCTTCAGAACGGATCGGAGCATCTAAGCTCAAAGGAGCGCGGTTTTGACAGGCGAGTTTGGCTTCTTGCCACTCGACAAGGGTAACTCCGAGCGCTTTGGCAACTTCCTGTGATGACGGTTCTCTTTGCAAAGTATTGCGTAACTTTTGCATGATCCTGACTGACTGTTGTTGCAAATCTAGGCAACGGCGCGGAATGCGTAATGAAGAATTTTTGTCGCGTAGATAATGTTGAATCTCGCCGCGAATGTAGCGCACGGCAAATGAACTGAAAGCATAACCGCGATTTAATTCAAAGCGATCGACGGCTCCGATTAGACCTAACGCCCCTACCTGTAATAAATCGTCGTATAGCTCTGAGTGGCGATCGGTCCAAAAGTGAACTTCTTTTTTGACAAGCCCAATATTTAACCGGACAAGGCGATCGCGTAAATAGGCTGATGGAGCTTGGCGATATTGCTTGAGTAGTTCAAGGGTGGTGGTTTTGTCTTCAGCTAAAAACTCACGAACTTTGTGAGTATAAGTATTGCCTGTAATCTCAAAATTTATGGCGATTGTTGCGGTAGTCATTGTTTTGCCCTGAACTAATCAAGCCCATTAATCAAAAGATACTTGCTTGATGTAATCAGATTAGTCGCTGTGGTGGCGATCGGTCACCTCTCAAGCTGTTAGGGATTTTTAAACACTAAGAGGCTCAATACCTAACAATCTGTTAGGTGTTAGGTCTCTCATCTTTTGGGTTTAGATTTATTTAATCACTTGGACATCTTTCGTGGCAAAGCCATGCGCTGATAATTCTTTGTTCAGAGCGATCGAATTTTTGACCCGATCAACAAACAGAACTCCATTTAAGTGATCCATCTCATGTTGAATTACTCTCGCAAGCAAACCTTCGGCAATTAGGTGCTTCGGTCTGCCATCTTCATCGCGATAGGAGACTTCAATGCGATCGGGACGGACAACATCCAGAAATACTTCAGGAATACTTAGACAGCCTTCTTCGCCAGTGACCAAATCTCCGCCCGAAGTCTTGACTTCAGGATTGATCATGACTAAAGGAGGCTTACTTTCGTCTTTGAGTTCGGTATCAATAACGAGTAATTGCTTGTTAATCCCCACTTGTGGCGCGGCTAGACCGATGCCATCGTTGCTATACATTGTTTGGAGCATTTCGACAATAATCTGACGGATTTCGTCATTTACTTTGCTAATGCGTTTGGCTGACTGACGTAATACGCGATCGCCTAGGGTATGAACTTGAAGGGGGGGATTTTTGAGTTTTTGCTTGGGGACTTTTATGGAAATTGCAGACATTGCCAATTAGCTTGTAAATATAAGCTTGTAGTTAATTACATATATATTGGCATAATTTACAATTGACAACGACATGACTTACAAAGGGAATAAATCTTTTTTACCTAGCAAGAACTGTGCGGTCTGTGGCAAGCCCTTTACATGGCGCAAAAAATGGCAAAAGTGTTGGGACGAGATCAAATACTGTAGCGATCGCTGTCGTCAGCAAAAGTAATTTGTGGCGATTTGCTATAAAAGATCAATGATCAAAATTTATACACAACCCCCAAAAGCCCAAGATTGGCTCGAAAATTATCGCGGTAAATGTCCAGTATTTGCTTGTGTGTTGGGATTTACGGAAACAGGACTTATCCCGAATATTTCGGCAGCAGGAGCTAGCCCTGAAGCGCGTAAATATACGGCGATCGCTGATGCCGAATTTTTAGCCACGGGTAAAAATCTAAGTTTTCCATTGCCCGAACTAGTTGCGGGAGCTTCGCCTGTATTAATTTCTCGCGCAGTTGTGGCGGCTCAAGAGTTGCCACTTTTTATCTTTGATGCAGGTTTACCGATCGCCCCGACCATTTCCGCGATCGCCCTTGATGGCAAACCCGCCCAATGCTTGAGTACAGGGAAAGCCTTACCAATTGAAATTGTGATGAAATTATTTGAGCAGGGCTTGATATGGGGTGAACAATTAGCTCAGTCGGGAGCTTATGTGATCTTGAGTGAATGTGTGGTTGGGGGAACTACTACCGCCCTAGCGGTGCTAACTGCATTAGGAATTGCCGCTAGAGATAAGGTGAATAGCTCCCATTCCATCTGTAATCATGCTCAAAAATGGGAACTTGTCCAAGCAGGATTACAAAATCTAGCACCACAGGCGACCGCCTTAGAAATTGTGGCGGCTGTCGGTGATCCGATGCAGATCGTGGTGGCAGGAATGGCGATCGCCGCCAGTCGTGAGGTCGGAGTGTTACTGGCTGGCGGAACTCAAATGCTGGCTGTATATGCCTTAGCCAGAGCGATCGCCAATTATCAAAAATTAGTATGGAATCCCAACGCGATCGCGATCGGGACAACGCGCTGGGTGGCGGAAGATCCTACAGGCAAGACTGTAGACTTAGCCTTAGTGGTGGGCGATGTGCCATTACTGGCGACTCAGTTAAGTTTTGCCGATTCTAAATTTTCTCAATTACGAGCTTATGAACAAGGCTTTGTGAAAGAAGGTGTGGGTGCTGGTGGCGCGGCGATCGCGGCTCATCTCTATCAAAATTGGACTCAAGAAAAGTTGTTAATGGCGATCGAATCACAATTTTATATTCAGCCGCCTGTGTCTGAGACATCCGATAACTGCTATCTGGCAACATGAACGCATCAACAGTTAAACCGCCGATCGCCACTGTGGCGCGGGTTGCTTTGATTGATTCACTGATGATTTTTTACTATATTTATAACTTGAAAATGACAAAGACGATCGCCATATTCGTCAAAAGATCAGCGATCGCTACTTGACAAATCATTTGGCAAACCATAAGGCTCAATACCTTTCTCTTTGAGCATTGAGGTCAAATAAGCAATTTCTCGATCTTTATCAGCATCGATCGCAAACCCTTCACCCAAATTAGCAAGATCACTTTCGAGAGCCTTGATTTTTGTTGTAGTAGCATCGTTGCGTTCTCGTTCAGTGCGAACTACACCAAAAGCATCATCAAATCTACGTTCTAGAGATTCAGACAGTAAAGCCCAAACTAGAGCTAGAGATTGTTTATTGCCCTGACTGCTTTGATAAAGCCAATAAGCTGTTACAACATCCAAGGGGAGAGCATTAAATCGGGTTTGTCCAGATTCAATACTGTCGGGCGTATAACCCTCTCCTCTTATAGCGTTGATGCTCTTTGAGGCTAAAAACCGTCGAGCGTTAATTTCATCTTTTCCGACGGCTTCAGCCGCTTGAGTCTGAGACATCCGATAACTGCCATCTGGCAACATGAACGCATCGACTGTTAAACCGCCGATCGCCACTGTGGCGCGGGTTGCTTTGATTGATTCACTCATGATTTTTTACCTTAGAGTTTACGTTAGTGCCATTATTTATTCACGCATATAAAATATAACCGTAGGGGCAGAGCATTCCCGCCACAATCTATAAATTTTTAGATAATCTTTTTTTGGGAATGCTCAGCCCAAAACCTCGCAACGCAGAGACAAATTGTCTGTAAAAGCATAGAGGGCTTAGCTTTTGCGGATAGAGGTTTCTGTGATGAGTTTTTAAATTGTGGCGCAAATGCTAAGCCCCTACTTGATATTTGGAGATTTTCAGAGACGAAAATTTTTTTAAGTTGGGTAAGTTAGTCTTGCGGGAAGGTATTTACTCAGGAGGCTTGGATGCGATCGCTAAAAGATATGTTTTTTAAAAAATTTTTATTGCAAACACTAATAACTTTAAAGCTGCGCGATCGCGGATTTACCCTAATCGAGTTATTGGTGGTGATCATTATTATTGGCATTCTCGCGGCGATCGCCCTGCCATCATTTTTGAATCAATCTCAAAAGGCAAGATTTGCTGAAGCCAAGTCTTATGTCACCACCACGAGTCGGCTGCAACAAGCCTATTACATGGAAAAAGGTACATTTACTGATGACTTATCTCGACTAGGCTTAGTCAGTTCATCAGGCTCTTATAATTACACAATCGTTACAGGCAATACCAATGGGACGGCAAGTCCAGTTCAATTAGATCGCATTGCCACAAATGCCGCCATTCCTAAATCTGCGGGGATTAAGTCTTTTGTTGGTGTTGTCGGCATAACCGCCCTCGCCACAGCGACAGTACTATTAGACACAGCTTTGTGTACTTCAGATGCTTTAGGGGCTGGCTCAAACACATTCGGATCGATCAGCGCTGATGGTCTGACGGCGATATGTCCCACAGGTTTCTCGATTCAGCAGCAGTAAAAAATTTTTCTTCTGCTCAGTGATAGCATCCTCTTTTTTTGTGGGTAAGTTACTTTCACAAGCAAAAGTCATCAATAAACACGGGAAAAGAATCATGAAATCTGAATTTAAGACTAAGCTCATCCAACACATGCTCAACAAGAAGAATGGCGAAAAGGGCTTCACCCTGATCGAACTTCTCGTTGTTATCATCATCATCGGTATTCTTGCTGCGATCGCCCTTCCTTCTTTCCTCAGCCAGTCTAACAAGGCTAAGCAATCTGAAGCTAAAACCTACGTTGGTACTCTCAACAAGGGTCAACAAGCTTACTTCACTGAAAAAGGTAAGTTTCAGCCCTCTAGCATTGATGCGTTGGGCGTTGGCGTGAAAGAGACAACTATTAACTACAACTACTCGATCGTAGGCAGTAATGATAGTGCAATTCCTTCAAACAATCAGGCTAGAAGTGGAGGGTCTCCAAACAACGTAGCCCTTCGTGGTTATGCTGGTGGAGTTGCACTTAATGTCATTTCTACTACTAGTGATGTCAATAGTCTAGCTATTTTGTGTGAAGCAAACACCGCTGGAGCTTCTGGTGGCTTTGATGTTACTTTCCCTGGTACATCAGGTGGACCTCTTTGCAACGCAAGTTCAGTAGCAGTTGGCAACTAATACTTAAGTTTGGCTTCTATAAGTCACTTTAAATATGAGTATAAAAAAGTGAAAAGGTAGTACCTTTTCACTTTTTTGTGTTTATACTCTTAGGACTTACACAAAATCGCGAACAATAGGGGCAATTCATGAATTGCCCTTACTGTAAACTAAAGCTTTCAAGATATTTCTCCGTGAGTCCTGACTCTGATATTAAGGTGATCTATTAAATCAACACTTAATTTTTACCTCTAGCAACAACTAAAATGATGACTCAATGGCAACCACAAGCCTATAACTATCTATTACAAAAAGACTACGCTAGTGCGGTTAGTATTTATGAACAAACGATCGCCAATGAGCCAGAAAACGTCACTAATTATTTTTATCTAGGATTGATGCAGCTTTTGCAAGGACAAGAGACAGAAGCTCAGTTTACATGGATGGGTTGCCTCACTGAGCAAGTATCAGCCGAACAAATAGATGTTTGGACATCAGAATTAGTTGACATCTTATATACAGAAGCCCAGAGACAAAAATCTAACTCTGAATATGAGACAGCGTGGCTAATTTGTCAGCATATCCATGAAATAGATCCCGCTAATCTTGACAATTCATTGATGTTGGTTTGGCTATCTATCCAATCACAAAATCTTGATGCCGAAGATCCTGTTTTTATTGAATTAATAGAAAATTTAACTGAATTAGGAACTTCAGCAAGTCAAACCAAAAATCAAAATCAAACTAGATTCAATCACGATTTAATATGGCAACTATTAGCAAGTTTACTAAAATATCCAAGTTATCCGCTATTAATTGAATTTACAGAAGCTTGCCTTCCTTTTATCCAAAATCCTCATGCTTTTGTTTCTGATTTGCTTAATGCATCCATAATTTTTTATCAATCTACTCCAAGATTAGATCTAGCCATTAGTCTATTACAACTATGTTTACGCTTGTTTCCAGAATATCTCGAAGTACTGCAACTTCTGGTTTCTTGCTATCACAAAAGTGATGATCACGCTAAAGAAGTGGAGACAGCAAAAAGATGTTTTCAACTATCAGTAAGTTCAATAGATAAGATTTTTACCAATGCGTTGCTGTTACGAGCATTATTAAATCAAGGCGGAAGTTGGCAAGAGGCTCTATCAATCTTTGCAACGCAAAAATCTTTACTCACAGCCCTACTTATTGAAAAGCCAACTGAACTTGAACAGGTGTTTGTCAACCGTCTTTATACTGCCAATTATTTTGCTCCTTTTATCAGGGATGAGGCAAGACGTAATCGCTCATTACAAAATCAAATCGCGCAACTTTGTCAAATTAATACTAAAGTTGATTTGATCGCCCAAATGCAAAAGTTTCGTCAGCGCGATCGCCCAAATTCTCAGAAGTTAAAGATTGGCTATCTGTCAAGCGGTATGGCGACTCATTCTGTGGGTTGGCTAGCCCGTTGGTTGATTAATCATCACGATCGCGATCAATTTCAACTCTATGGTTATTTCCAAGCTTATCGTCAATATCCTGATGATTTGCAGTCGTGGTATGAGCATCAAATGGATGTGGTTTATCGCACAGGTATCGATGGCTCTGGTGAATGTAATGCGATGGCGGACAGGATTTATCAAGATCAGATTGATATTCTTATCGATCTCGATAGCATCACTTTAGACTTTGCTTGTGGAGTGATGGCTCTCAAGCCTGCGCCCATTCAAGTTACTTGGTTAGGTTCTGACGCTTCTGGAATTCCTGCTATTGACTATTTCATCGCTGATCCTTATGTGTTGCCAGACTACGCCCAAGAATATTATGCTGAGAGAATCTGGCGATTACCTCAAACTTATATTGCGGTTGACGGCTTTGAGGTTGGTGTCCCTAACTTACGCCGCGATCGCTTAGATATCCCTGAAGATGCGGTTGTTTATCTCAGCGCCCAGCGTGGTTATAAGCGGCACATTGACACAGTGCGGATGCAAATGCAAATTATTAAATCTGTACCCAATAGTTACTTCTTAATTAAAGGGCTTGGTAAGCAAGATTCTATTAAAGACTTGTTTATCGAAATTGCGATCGCTGAAGGTGTAGATCCTAATCGCTTAAGGTTTTTGGCTCTAGATGCCACGGAAGCTATCCATCGCGCTAATCTGGCGATCGCTGATATTGTACTCGATACTTATCCTTACAATGGAGCCACCACGACTTTAGAAACTCTATGGATGTGCATACCTCTAGTAACCAGAGTGGGCGAACAGTTTGCGGCTCGTAATAGCTACACGATGATGGTTAATGCTGGAATATCTGAAGGTATTGCTTGGACTGATGCTGAGTATGTGGAATGGGGAATTAGATTAGGTAAAGACGCGGCTTTGAGACAAGATATTGCATCACGGCTTAGGGCTTCTCGTCAAACCGCGCCATTGTGGAACGGGGAAAAGTTTGCTCGTGAGATGGAAAATGCTTATAAACAAATGTGGGAGATTTATATGCAAGGTGGATGACTCTTGTCACAACATAAATTCCCAGAAAGTGTAACGCGGCGCGTTACACTTTTGGGGTTTTGAATGGCTTGCATTCAATATAGCAATCCGAAATGAGTTGAGACGGGCTTCGACTTCGCTCAGCCATCAGTCCACGCTGGCTGAGCGAAGCCGAAGCCACAAATGATTTCGGATTGCTATATCAAAATACTAAATTCGATCAGGATCGATACCTTGCGATCGCAAGTAAGCTTCTAGTTTTTCTTTTTGCTGACGTTCTTGTACTGCCATCTCCGCATCAGTGGCATATCTTATACCATCACCATCATACCAATAGAGCCACTCTCGCTCCCAGCCAATATACTCTCCATTCTCACAACCCAAACCCAAACCAATCTCAGGCAGCCATGTCCAATTACCGTCGCCATTGATTAGCTTATATTTGCCTTTCACAAGCTTGTATATTTCCAACTTTTGTCTAAGTTTATAACGCCCGCGCCTGCCGCTAAACGGATTGTAAATCGCATAATACAAGATTCCCAACCCCTGATAATCTGTAAGCTTGTTTTCATATTCGCTGTTATAACGCTCAGAGATAACTTCTAGCGCCAATATTGGCGTTACTTTCTCAGTCCAGATTACATAGCTTAGCCGACCTCTCGTTCCATTGTTTCGTTGCACCCCAATCGCCAAAAAACCATCGGGAACGATCGCTTCTTCATCGGGACTATAGTACACAGCCATATCTACCCCAAAGTACCAATCGTTGCGTTCAGCCCAAACCGTTGCAAGCATACTAAGCAATAGATTGGGAATATCATTTTGGAGTTGATTGTCCACAGGAGTCTCGTCAGAGCAAGGTAGTTGTTCGGCAGTGGGCAAAATCTGGTCTTGGAGATATGAAAGGTTAACCATGTCTTTGACCTGCTAACTTAGTTTGGGTGATCTTAGCAAAATTGGGAATCACAGTTTGATGATCAATCACATTCAGCGATCGCCCTATTGTATCTCAACCAAACCAACTCTTTTCTAGAATCTCTTCCATAGTCGCAAGAGTAGCTTTTGGAAATGTATTTAAAGGCAAACCCGTCGTGATGGATACAGTTTCACAAGCATCAAGGTAACATTCATCTAAAATCTGTCGCAAATAACCTCGTAAACTAGGACTAGATTGCAACTCATCGCGAATCTGCTGACGAAAACTAGAAATTTCACCACGCCAATGATTTTGATTGCGATCCAGTTCCGACTGCCAATATCTTAACTTTAGTAGATGCTCAAACAATCTTCTCAATAAACTTTTGAGCTTATGCCTACTGCGCCGACTCAAATCAAGCACCTCTTCGATTAAATTTTCTAAGTCAATATCCTGAAAATTGCGATCTTGTAAATGTTTAGCAGTTTCTTCCACCCACAACGCAAAATCCGAGTCATAAAGCGATCGAAGTTCTTCATTGACAATACCTAATTTTGCTTTAGTTGAAACCATGGCTTTGCCTCACTTAGATGGAATCAGTATTCAATTCTCAGAGCGAAACCCCGTAATGGAATTTGTATTCTTGTTATTGATAAGTTTATAGTAGAATTTGGTGTAACATAATTATAGCTTCCGCTAGTCTTGGTGGGACATAAAACCCAAAAAGCAAAGAAAATTATGTCTTTTAATAAATACAAAACTATTGCTGAAGTTTTACAAGAATTTCCACTCACTTACATCGAGAGAAATTTCATTGAACCGACCAAAATTGAGATTGACCCATACTTTAAAAATAGATTAGATTTTATATTGACAGAAGGAGTCGTTTTCAATTCGGAATATGCCATTTGTGAAAGTATTATTCATCCTGTTCTTGTCGAAATATGGCGAAAATATGCTGACAGGTTATTGCTTTGGAGCCATCAGCCTTTGAATTATGATGAGAATTTATCAGGTATTCCTGATTATATGGTTGCTCAACGTTCTGCAAGGGGGAAAATTATTTTAGATAAACCGTATTTGATTATAGTGGAAGCTAAAAAAGATAACTTTGAGGAAGGTTGGGGACAGTGTTTAGCCGAATTAGTTGCGGCTCAGAAATTAAATGGCGATCGCCATAGCCGCTTGTTTGGCATAGTATCTAATGGAAAGATATGGGAATTTGGATTGTTGCACGCAACAGAATTTACTAAAAATGTTAAGTATTATGTGCTGGAGGATTTACAATCATTAATGGACGGATTAAACTTTATATTTGCCAATAGTTTTGAACAGGTAAGTAAGTAAATTAAAACTAATCAAACAATCATGAATGTACAGCTTGTTGACTCACTCATAGAAGTGATCTTAAACCTACCATCTGAAGACCAGCAGCTTTTTCAATCTAAATTTTCTGCTAAGCGAATGATTAAGTCAGATTTAGTCAATAGGAGGGAAGCATTAACAGAAAATGTTGAGTATTTTAGCAAATGGGTATCACAATTTCCTAAAAGTAAAGCTAACCTACCTGATGAATCATTCGATCGTGAGACTATTTATGGCGATCGGGGCAGATGACAAGTTATTTGCTCGATACAAACATTGTTCTCAGGTTTACTGATACTAACTCCTGTCAGTATGACCTTGTAGTTAATGCCATTTCACAAATATTACTGGAAGGTGATCAATGTTTTATTACATCTCAAGTTATCATTGAATTCTGGGTTGTAGCCACCCGTCCTATCTCTGTAAATGGATTGGGATGGACTGTCGCAGAAACTGAACAAGCAGTGAAAATGCTAATCAATCAGTTTAAACTATTAGAAGAAACCCCAAACATATTTCTTCTTTGGCTAAATCTCGTTACTACACATAATATCTCAGGCAAACACACCCACGATCTACGCATCCAAGCAGTTATGCTTGCTCATAATATCAGTCATATCCTGACTCTAAACCCCAAAGACTTTGTAAAAATTGAGGGGATTTATATCATTCATCCGAGTAGCCTAAGTAGAAAGCCCTAAAATTTCTGCTTATCAAGCAAAGATTAAATAAATTAGAACTAATCAAAAAATCATGAAAAAAAATTTTCAACCCACCTTTGCGATCGCCCTGAATGCCTATAAATGTATAGTATCGGGTGATTTTGACCAAGCTGTTAATCTATATGAAGAAGCTATTGCTGTTGAGCCAGAAGTAAGGGCAAATTATGGCTATTTGGGCTTAGCCATGTTATTGCAAGAACGCGAAGCCGATGCTCAAATGACTTGGTTTAGTGCGGTGGACGATCCTGAAGAGTTTGATGACTGGGTAAATGAGTTAGAAAAAATACTGAATGCTGAAGCTGAGCGTTATAGTAACAACTCAGAAATTTCTACGGCGTGGTTAATCCGTCAACATTTAGCTGAAATATCACCACAAAACCTATGCAATCTTGCAGAATTAACAAGGCTATCTTTAGAACAGCCATTGTTAGATCCTGATGAGGAGAATTTAGGGCGACTGATTGAAGTTTTAGAGGATTATACTTCTGAACTCTCGGAGATAGAAGGTTTAGTATTGCAAAATACTGTCGAACAGGCTCTAGTTAGCGCTTCAAAGAAAAAACTTAATAGCTCTGTAGATACAACAGAACTAAATAAACTCAATAAGATTCAAAAAAATCGCACAATTATTGATCTAGCTGCGGAAGAGTTAAAACCAAGCATAGCGCTGTTGGAAATATATCTCCAAAAATTAGATGATTCTCGGAAAGAAAAATCTGTTAATGCAATTTTAATAAAGTTGAGAAACGTTCCACCTCAAGTTAATTTTATATATTCAGAAATTTGTCTCGACTTCTTTCCAGACTCTAAGAAGATCTTGGAGCGAATGACTTACTTATTGCAGACTCTAGATCTTCATCTCGAAAGCACAAAATATGCCCTACAAATAGCTACAGAAAGTCAGAAAATAGTCGATCAAATCTTTGGTTACTATTCAGCCAATCGAGGGTTTTTGAATGCTGGTTTTAGATGGCAAGAAGCTAAAGATACATATGCTAAATGTTCCGATTTGCTCCAAACTTTTACGCAGCAAGCAGGATTCTTAGAATTTAGTGATGCTAGGTATATCGCCTGTTTTGGTGTACCCACCTATTTTCTTAGTGATAACCCTACGATTAATCACCCTTTTCTAACTAGGTTAGGAACATATTTTCAATCTCAGATTCTTCGATTATTGGGAAATTCTTCCTCATCGATAAATCGATTAAGTCGGCTAGCTAATCCATCAAAGAAATTAAGGATTGGATACATATCAGGATGCCTATATCGCCATTCAGTCGGATGGCTTAGTCGATGGCTTTTGTTAAATCATGATTTGGAGAAGTTTGACGTTTTTGCTTATTCTCTAAGTCATACAGATGACAATGTGCAATTATCAATCAAGGATGCAGTTACAAGTTTTCAGGATGTGACCATAGACTCAGATGCTCCAATTGTGGGAATTAAAGCGATCGCTGAGCAGATTCAAAAAGACGGAATTGATATCCTAATTGATCTAGATGCTTTAACTATTCCTGATACTTGTGCAGTCATAGCGCTTAAACCTGCACCTATTCAGATCACTTGGCTTGGTTGTGATGCTTCGGGTATCCCTGCAATTGATTATTTTATTGCCGATCCTTATGTTTTACCCGATAACGCCCAATCATACTACAATACCAAGATTTGGCGATTACCTCGTACCTATGTGGCTGTTAATGGATTTGAAGTGGGAACTCCGAATTTGCGGCGCATAGATTTAGATATTCCACAGGATGCAATCGTCTACTTAAGTGTGCAAGCGCCACACAAGCGACATCCTGATGTCTTGCGTCACCAGATGCAAATTTTAAAGCAAGTTCCTAATAGCTATTTCTTGATTAAAAGTAGTCGGATAAGCATCGATTATGAAGCCCAATTTTTAGCGATCGCTTTGGAAGAAGGCATATCATCAGAAAGGATAAGATTTTTACCAAATGCTCCTACTGAAGAAATTCATCGGGCTAATTATGCGATCGCAGACATTGTTTTAGACACCTATCCCTACAATGGCGCAACTACAACGCTAGAAGCTCTATGGATGGAAGTGCCAATTGTGACGCGAGTCGGTCAACAGTTTGTCGCTCGTAATAGTTATACGATGATGGTTAATGCAGGAATTAGCGAAGGAATCGCTTGGACAGATGCAGAATATATAGAATGGGGAGTGCGTCTTGGCAAAGATGCAGATTTGCGTCAGCAAATCTCTTGGAAACTCAAAAAATCTAAGCAAACATCGCCTCTATGGGACGCAAAGCAATTTGCTAGAGAGATGGAATCTGCCTATGAACAGATGTGGGCAAAGTATGTAGAATCAGAAACTCAGGGGATAGAGATTGATGAATCTCAGTTGCAAGCAATAACTAAAGCAGAGGAACAGAACTCACAAGGAATTATTTTTGCTCAAGAAGATAATCTAGAACAAGCGATCGCTTGTTTTAAATCCGCAGCTTCTTTCAATCCTGAATATGTAGATGCTCATTACAATCTAGGCATTGCTTTAGATCAAAAAAATGAATATGAGGCGGCGATCGCTAGTTTAAAAAAAGCGATCGAGCTTAAGCCTGATTATGCTAATGCTTATTTTAATTTAGGATTAGTCCTAAGTCATCAAGATAAACCAAAAGAAGCGGTGAGTTATTTTCAGCAAGCTCTAAATATCTCACCACAAGATTTTGAGTATCATCTTGCCTTAGGTAATGCTCTATTAGAGCAGAGAAAATGGGAAGAAGCATTAACATCTTATCGTACAGCGATTCAAATCAATCCCAAATCAGCTTCTGTATTCTGCTCTATGGGTTTGGCACTTGGATCGCAGCAAAAATATACCGAGGCAGTTTTCTACTTACAGTCAGCGATCAAAATTGATCCAGAATCAGCAGAAGCGCATAACACCTTAGGCTGGGTTTTGAGCCAGTTAGACAATCAGCAGATCGAGGCTATTCAATGTTTTCAAACAGCTATAAATTTAGATCCAGACCTTGCCGAAGCCTATATTAATCTAATCAATCTCCTAAATGATGACAAGTCTCCTTTAGGCAAGTCACATCCATTACAAAAAGAATTAGCCGATCGCTTTCTGGCAAAATGTAAAGACAAAAATCGAGTTAGAGCTTTGATCAACTCTATAAATGTTTATACCAAAATGGGGGTAGCCGATCAGATTTTTATGCTGGTTGATGAGTTAGAGATATTTATCCATCAAAAAAGCGATCGTTTAACCAAAAAAGATATTGTTTCTATGTACATGAGTTGTACATTTCTGATTGCTAGTCTGAGAGGTAATAGACAACTAAATAGCCAAACATTCAAGGCTATTGGAGATTTGTATGTTAATAGAGTTGTGTTGCCTGACTTTTCGGAGTTCCAAAATATTGAGACTTCAATCAGTTCTATAGAATCAGACATTACTAAATCAGATAAAAAACTTAGAATTGGAATTCTATCATCTCACTTCCGCAGGCATTCTGTTGGCTGGTGTAGTCTGGACGTTATTCGTGAACTTTCTCATTTAACACCACATATTTATCTCTATAGTACCAGTGAAATCAAACCTGATGAACGGACTCAAGCTTTTGAAAGCATAGCTGAGAAATGTTTTTGGCAACTAAAAAGCAGTAAACCAAATTCTGAAAAACTTCCTGAGATTCAATTGCCAGAATTTATAAAAGAGATAGCTAGAGATAATCTGGACGTATTAATTGATTTAGATGCGGCTACTATACCTGAGCATATCCCGATCTTGTATCACCAGCCAGCAACTATTTGTATTTCTTGGCTAGGATTTGATGCTCCATATATTTCTTCAGACAACTATTGTCTTTGTGATTGGCATACACATCCATCGGGTGTTGAACAATATTATTTAGAACAACTCGTCCGATTACCCGATGCTCATATGGCTGTATCAGGATTTGAAGTCATTGATGGAATATCTAGAGACGAATTTGAAATAGAAGCCGATCAAGTCGTATATCTGTATGCAGCACCCGCTAGGAAGTTTAATCAGGACACTGCCAAAGCCCATATACAAATTTTAAAGAATGTTCCCAATAGTGTATTAATGTATAAAGGTAGTGGCGATCGCGAATCAATTCAGGCAGTTTATTTAAATGAATGTGAAGTGCAAGTGGTAGATGGCGATCGTATCAAATTCATGCCTTCAACAAAAACTGAAGAAGAACATAGAGCTTTTTATGGTCTAGCAGATGTATTTCTAGATGCCTATCCCTATAATGGTGGTTCTCATAATCTTGAAGCATTGTGGTTTAATTTGCCAGTTGTAACTAGAGCAGGAGAGCAATCTTTTGCAAGAATGGGGTGTTCTTTTTTACAAGCCCTTGGTATAAGTGAAGGTATTGCTAGAAGTTGGGAAGAATATGTGGAATGGGGAATTAAATTCGGTATAGATACAACATTAAGAAATTCCATCGGAGAGCGACTGATTCAGTCTAAGCAGCCTGATACTTTAGCCCCTCTTTGGAATCCAAAAAAAATGGCAAGTGATATGTATAGTTTGCTTCAGAAATTAATCATTACTAAGTAACTCGGTATAATTAATCGAGCCATTTCTTAGAGATCAAGTCAACGTCCTGCAGTATTTCGACTGCTGGAAAGTAATTTAGTAAATCAGTTATATTTTTAAAACCCAAAGGAACTATAGCCGATATATGTCTTGAAATAGTTGTCAGTAGACTTCTATCGTCCACCTGAATGGGAAGGAAGTTTGGTTCGCCATCACTGACATCAATATCTTTGTCAACTATCAGACCAAAAGCAACATCCATTATCAAAGAGTCAAACTCATCTATCTCCGAGTTATCAAAGGCTATCAAAACGGTAATAGATTTTTTCTGAGGATGAGATAAAATTACTTCAAAACATTTACTCAAACATTCAGAAATATATTCTTTAGGTTGTTGCCAATCAGGAAATATCAGTAGATTAATTGATCGCATTTCATCTAAACACTCTTGATATTCTGACTGAATATTTTTCACAACTTTTAATACAGCATGAACGTGAATAACATTGTCACCAGATACTTCTTGATTTAAACTCACGATGCTAAATGCACCTCGAAATCCATAAGTATGACAAAGCTTCAGATATACTGGATATTCAATACAATAATAGAAGAATGAGTTTAGATTCCAAAAACTAACATGAGTAGGATCTTGGAAAGCGCCCCTACCATCTGTAGAAGGAACAAAAATATCAATTAGAGCGTTAGGTTTAGATATTCTCCATAGCTCATTCATCGTATGAATTCTATTGTCTAAATGCTCGACTACATCATAGGCTCGAATTATATCAGCACTATTATCACTAAAGGGAAAACGACGATTTAAGTTAGCGACCACATCAACATTCGGACTTGGCGATATATCAACACCAATGAATCCTTCTGATTTGCGAGTCCCACACCCAAGGTCAATACGAAGAGAATCAGACATAGTTTTTCCTGATGTATTAATCATAGAAATCATACCTTCAACTATGGACAAATAATTACATTTCTGACGGATATCCTGATGTAATGCTTCAGCTATATCTATACGCTCTTGATAATGATCAGGATGTGAATAGTAAGCAATCTTTTCATTCAGTTCTTCAATGGATTTATAGGAGATTTCTTGATGAACTCCAGTTAAGGCTTCTAAATCCGATCGCCAATCCGTCAGTACAAACCCCCCGACAGCACCAATGTCAATTACACGATTATTCACAGCATCATCAAACTGAAGAGATGTGATATTTAAGTTGATTTGCGAATTTCGATAAGTCTTTTGCACGAAAGAATTATCGTGTTGAGGAGGATAATATCTAATATTCTCTTTCTTAATCGTTAGATTGCGGTCTTTACCATGCATATACGCTGTATCTCCACCTATGATACTTACATTTGCATCATCGATTCTTTTAATGATTTCCCCTCTAAAGCCAAGCGTTTGAGCATGTAACATAGAAATATAAAAGTACTTAATACTTAAAAAGTGAGCAATATTATTAACTGCGCCTAATTTATTGGTAGCGAATTCAGTAGCATAAATTGCTAGTTTTGTATCTAGATTAACAATGCGATTCCACACATGAGATTGCATGATGTGAGAGAAAGAACTTTTTTCAATTATCAAATCAGGAAATACGTGACCTAAAAATGACACTACATGCTCATATTCTTTTAGTGGCGAATATTTTATAAATTCCGAAGCGTGAGAAATTGAAAAAGTATTGTTAATTCCTAAACTTCTTAAATCCAAAAAATTGTCATATTCAAGACAAAAATGCCAACTTCTATCTTTTATACGATAAAAAGACAAAAGTTTTTCGTTTATTTTACTTGAACTAAATAATTCAGTAAAAAGATTATCGTGATGAATAAAGATAACTGATATGTCTATTTTCTCAAATGGAAACCCATTCAATTCTTCCGAATAACTTGCGAGACAACAAACAGCATTAGTTAAAAGCAGAAAATCTGGCTCTTCTTTATTGATGAACGTAAGATATTCATCCATAGACGGGAAATCTGGTGGATAGGTGATAACTAATGTATGTCCAAGTTCCAATAGTGCTTGTTTTAGTCCATTAATAATTCTTTGATAGATAGGGGTATTAGATATTTCTAGTAGAAACTTAGAAGGTGATGAAATAATCATAAGTTATGGGAAAATGGCTCTAAAAAGTCATCTGAACGAAGTTGAAGCAGAAGTTGTTCTCACAAATGATTGTGACTTGCTACCTGCGTACTTATATAGTCTCGAATACTAACAACAATGGGAAGAGATTTTAGCCCATGATTAACTAAATCTGGAAACTGAGATAAGCTCTCAATGATGATGTCAGCAAAGTTATAATTTGAATCTTCACCATAATTTAATGTTAGATATTCTAATATCTCTAGAGCATAGTCAGGAAAATGCATGATATCAGCAATACAAGCTAACTTCAGCATCCGATCTGGAGATCTTAGATTTCCATCTATGTCCTCACGAATGAGATCGCGAAAATAGTAAGCATCTCCCCAAAGTAGTTGCCCCATTCTTCCTGTTGAATGGATTGGAGATCTTGTACGGAGTCGGTAGGATTTAGACACATCAAACAATGTAAAGTCATGCTTTCTTAGAAAAGTATCAACATCAGCAAATAGAGGTTGATTAGCATATAAGTGTGAAAACTCTACTTCAATCTGTATAGCCAAAGTACCACAGTTTAAAATCTGGGTAGCACCTTCTAAAACATCAAGATCTGCACCCTGAACATCGATTTGCAGAAAATCAATTTCATTAACTCCCTCTTCTTCGCAAAAGAGATCTAAAGTTGTTGTATCAAGTTCAAAACTAAAATCTAGATTCATCAATTCTGGCAGCCCAGCCATTCGCTCCAAATATGGCTCATTTGGTGGATATAGAGAACTACACATAGGATGCTTCGTTACATAAAGAGTTCTCTCTTCTATTGCTTTCCCCAGTGCCAAAGGAATATGTATTTCTTGCCAGTTGATTTGTCTCGTCTCAAGTTCGGCATTAGCCTCATCGCAAGCATCAGCATCGGCATCAAATCCATAAATACTGAGGTTAGGCGCGAATATTTGCCATCCTTGACTTGCATAGTCATCTTGAATGCTTAACTTGCGCGACCCGACATTACAAATGGTCATGTAGATACGGTCTAAAAGACCACTTTTTTTTAAGCTTGGAAGAAATGCTGACATATAAAAAACTTTTTGACTTGGATGAACGGTTACGGTTAGTGTCGGTCGCTTATTGAGTAATGCTCTTCTGAGGTAAGGCAATTATATTTAGACTACCCTAAAAATCAGCATTAATATCAAAAAGAATTAGCTTTTGTAAATATGGCTGATAGTGAAACAATTGACAACCGATACTTCTCAGAAAATCAGCAACAGGTAAATTGCTATCCTTACTTTTCCCGTTAAGTCTAAAAAGCAGGCAAATAAGGTCTAAAACCTAGTCATAGGTATAGAATAGAGCCAAGAATAAAAAGAGGCAGGAATAAAGATGTTAGATTGGTGGGTAAAGAACTTTGCAAACTGCGAATTG
>JANODY010000008.1:0-3219 GCA_031412945.1 Cyanobacteria bacterium SOY_65_metabat_81 | reverse complement strand
AACTGTTGTCTATCATACGTTTTATAGCGGTTTTCATCTAAATGTGGACATAGGCTAATATGAGATGGAAGTACTAGAACTGTTTAGAGTAAGCACTCCGAGTAATCTTCACCTGTCCTCAGTAGAGTGAAAACTGCGATATCCTCCTTTATTGCTCCCATTTCACTTTTAATTACACCCGCTAAATAGGGCAACTACGGAGGGGTTGCCCCTAACTGATTAATTTGCGTTCTGTAGGGGCTGCGCCCCCGCGCCAGCCGAAACCTCGGCTACCTCATGAGTTCTATCTGCGTAAGGTGAGAGAACAATTTCAATTCATCATGTTGGGCAATCCCCCGTGGTTGCCCTTCCATTTCTAATTATTTGCGCTTAATTTAGCTTAGGGCATGGCACAATTTTTGTGCCTGACCAATCCGTAAAGGTAGTCTCATCAAGATAATGACGCGGTGTTTGCAGCATTAATTTCCATGCTTTGTCAGCATCCATCAGATTAAAGCGTTCTGGATAGTGAGTTAATAATAACTCTTGCACCATCGGATAATAATTTGGATTCAGACCAGGGAAAATATGATGTTCGGTGTGATAAGAAAAATTGATATGGAGAAGATCAAATATCTTGGGAACACGAATGGAAAGACTATTGATTAATGGATCATTTACCTCGGTCATGCGAGACAGCATGTGGTTAGTGTAAATGTAAAACATTAAGCCAGCATGTCCAATCCAAATTGGCAAAAAATAGCTCAACAATAGCTTTAGGGGTGAGAAGCCCAAACTAGCAATAATCGTTAAATGGATACCCGTAATTGCGATTAGTTCTAAGGCGATCGCCATTCTTTCTTTTTCGCTAATATTAAATGCAAATACTGGATATTGGGCGGAGCGATTGTTGAAGAATAGAACCGATGTGAGATTGCGAAATGTATGCACTCCCCATGCATGTCCCATCCCGATCGCCAATAGAATTGGATTAACTTCTGATGAAGGCACAAATGCATTTTGAATCCATTTCCCCCAAGTATCTGGTTGTGAAGCTAAATAGTTGCGATCGGGATCTTGAACAGCATTAGTTTTACTATGATGTTCGCGGTTATGCACGGCTTTCCATAGAGTTGGCGGCATCCATAGCATCGTCAAGCCCAAGAGACTTACAAATCGGCGCAACCAAGGATTGCTAATGGCAGCACTATGTAATAAATCATGGGTACTAAATAGCAACACAATAATGCTATTTGCCATGATGATCGCGATCGGTAGATAGAGCCAGAGATAATACCAAGTCCATTGATCTAGATAAGTGGCGATCGCCCACCCCACAATCATGATCATCAAGTTAATCAATAAAATCCAAACTTTATTTGGATCGGGGATAAATGCTTCAGATGGAAGCAATGGGCGCAATTTTTTGGCATATTCAGCCTGTGTTATTAAGTTTTGTTGATCGATCGTATTCATGACAATATTTATACTTCAGTAAAATTTATACTTCAAGTAAAAACCTTACACCATAAAGCTTTTGTTCTTTTTATTTTGATAGCATAGGAGGCTCAATCTGATTTTACGCGGATTTAGTAAAAATTCTTAACTGTTTAAAATTTACTAAGTAGCTATACTCTGGTTATACTAAATTTCAGGTCAAAAATTCACAAACAAATATATTTAACCCTTTTTTATCCTAAATTATCCCAAAGTATTCTGAAGTCAACGTCTTTTCTGATTTTCTGCCTGAGCAACCCTACAAGCTGAGAGAAACCAAAATGACTGCTACAAGCGAATTTGCAAATGCATTTTCAGATATTCACAAGCACGTCCCTATTGTGGGAGATATCACCCAAAAAAGTCCACTAGCCTACAAAGCAACGCGCTTAATGGCTGGAGCCTTGAATCTGACCCAAATGGCTTTTGCCGAAGCCTATATTAATGGTTTAGAAATACCAGATTCAGTTTTGTGTGCGATCGCCGATAGTTCCTTTTCTACTTTGTTTAAACATTTCCCTAGCCTCATGGCTCCCTACGAATGGGTGTTAACTGAATCCGATCGCCTAGCCGAATCTTCACGCGAGCTAATGAAGCTCCAGTATGACTTACCCCAATCGATGATGAATCAGATGATGGGAGATTGGGATGTCATCTATCCTAAGTACAGCATGGGACTTTGGGAAAATGGAGCGATCGATCTTGAACAATCGCAAATGCATATGCTCAATCAAGTGATTGAACGCCTAGAGATTGTTGATGGCGATCATATTTTGGATTTTGGCTGTGGTTGGGGCTGTGTCGCCAACTACATTATGTCCAAGTTCCCTAATGTGCGATTTACGGGACTGAACTTGAGCCATGAACAGTGTGAGTACATGCGCGGCAAAATGCAAGATCCCCGCAGTTATCTGAGTGGAGGGCGATTCACGCTGTATGAAGGTGATTTGAATGACGCGCAGTTTAGCGAGAAGTTTGACAAAATTCTCTCCATTGGAGTTTTTTGCCATGTCGGAAATCTGACCAATGCTTTCCAAAAGTTAGCATCTTTTCTCAAAAAAGATGGCAAAACCTTCATCCATATTTTTACAGTGCGTACTCCAAATAATGTATCGTCTGGATTCACTCACAAGTATATTTTTCCTCACGGTCGCTACTGGAACCATGATGCGATTCCCAATTGCAACCACGATCTCAAGACCATCAATCGATGGTACATTAATGGAAAGAACTATCAAAAGACGCTGATGGAATGGTTACGCAGATTTGATGAGTCTCAAGAGATGGTCAAGTCGCTTGACTATGGCATGGACTATGCCAAGTTCCGCCGCATCTGGCGACTCTATTTATTGCTATTGGCAACTGCGATCGGCAGTTGTGATGGTGAATACAATGGGAATGGTCAGTATTTGATGGTTCATGCTTAATTTGTTGAGAAGCACACCCCTTCGGGTGTGCTTCTCGATATTCACCAATAAATTTTCAGTAGAGTGCAAAGCGCTATAGCAATCCTAAATGAGTTTTGAGAGGCTTTGACTTCGCTCAGCCAACGATATACGCTGGCTGAGCGAAGTCGAAGCCCTTATTTTTCTCGTAAATGATTTAGGACTGCTATATAGCAATCCTAAATCATTTGTGGCTTCGGCTTCGCCGAAAAGCCGTTGTGTGAGCACTGGCTGAAACGATTCGAGCATCTTCCAACGTCCATGCCTCTCTGGGGGAATACTCACGCAGGATGCTCAA
>JANODY010000007.1:0-10115 GCA_031412945.1 Cyanobacteria bacterium SOY_65_metabat_81 | reverse complement strand
CAGTCAAGTCAACAATTAATCGCCCCCTAGCCCCCAATTCTGGGGGAACAAGAAAATAAAATTCTTTCAAAGTCCCCCAGAATTGGGGGATTTAGGGGGCTTAGATCCATTGCAACGAAGACAGCTAGACTTGTGTGTACACGGTAGCTTTTGGGAGAGGGGCTAGGGGTGAGGGTCTTGTGAGTTTCCCCGTAACATCAGTTACTAACTCACCTTACGCTCAAGAGAAACCCAATGTCTAAATCTAAAAAAGATAAAGATGGTAAGCCTAAAAAGTCTGAGGCTGATCGGGAAAATCTTCTGCTAGATCTAGGCGATCGCCCAGATCTAGCACAGGTTGATAAGTCTGAACCCGCGATCGCCATAGAATCTGATTTGCCCAAACTATCAAAGAAGAACTATGAGAAAGAACTTGAGCATTTACAGATAGAACTGGTTAAACTTCAAGAATGGATCAAATTTGAAGGACTAAAGGTAGTCATTCTTTTTGAAGGCAGAGATGCCGCAGGGAAAGGCGGAGCGATTAAAAGTATTACTCAATGTCTAAACCCGCGTATTTGTCGCATTGTGGCGCTAGGAAAACCTTCCGATCAAGAGCGAACTCAATGGTATTTTCAACGCTATACCGCCGAATTGCCTGCGGCGGGTGAGATGGTACTGTTCGATCGCAGTTGGTATAACCGTGCAGGGGTCGAGCATGTGATGGGATATTGTACCCATGAAGAATATGTGGAGTTCTTGCGCTCTTGTCCAGAGTTTGAAAACATGATTCAGCGATCGGGCATTATTTTAATTAAGTATTGGTTTTCGGTGAATGATAATGAACAGGAAAATCGATTTCGCGATCGCATTCAAGACCCACGCAAACGATGGAAGTTCAGCCCGATGGATTTAGAAGCGCGATCGCGCTGGGTCGAATATTCTAAAGCCAAAGATGACATGTTCAACGCCACGGATACAGAGCTATCACCTTGGTATGCGATTAATGCCGATGACAAACGCAGAGCGCGGCTCAATTGTATTCATCATTTGTTAAAAAAGATTCCCTACGAAGATGTTTTGCTAAAACCAATTGATTTGCCGCCTTTACAAGACAAAATGGTTTATGTGCGTCCACCAATCTACTTACAGAACTTTATTCCAGATGTAACAACCCATTTATAATTAAGCCGAGGTACTTAACTACATCGACGCTTTGCGCCACGCATATCAATTTTCGCAAACCTTTTAAATTTAAAGCTCACTCAAATCTCATGGCTAAACAACTCAAAAGTATCGCTCCACATGGCGGTCATCTCATCAATCGCATGGCAACAGCAGCCCAAAAAGAAGTTTTTTATAGTAAAGCTGACCACTTGCCGACGGTGCAATTGACGGAGCGATCGCTGTCGGATTTGGAGCTAATTGCGATCGGTGGGTTTAGCCCACTCACGGGCTTTTTAGGGCAAGCCGACTATGAATCGGTAGTGATGCATATGCGTCTTGCCAATGGCTTGCCTTGGTCGATTCCGATCACTTTGCCTGTCACAAATGAAGTTGCAGAAACTTTGAGCGTTGGTAATTTGGTTCGCCTAAATGATCCTAATGGTATTTTTATTGGCGTATTAGAACTGAGCGAAAAATATAAATACGACAAAATCAAAGAGGCGATCCATATCTATCGCACTAACGAAGATCGTCACCCGGGTGTAAAAGTTGTCTATGCCCAAGGTGATGTATATCTCGCGGGTGATGTGTGGTTGTTAGAGCGCCGCCCCCATCCTTTATTTCCCACTTATCAAATCGATCCTGTTGATTCTCGCCAACTGTTCATCGAAAAAGGCTGGCGCACCATTGTCGGTTTCCAAACACGCAACCCGATCCACCGCGCCCATGAATATATTCAGAAATGTGCGCTAGAAATCGTGGACGGTCTATTTTTACATCCTCTAGTCGGGGCAACTAAGAGCGATGATGTACCTGCGGACGTGCGGATGCGCTGCTATGAAATCATGTTGGAACATTACTTCCCATTAGATCGCGTCACATTGGCGATCAACCCTGCGGCGATGCGCTATGCTGGCCCCCGTGAAGCTATTTTTCATGCTTTGATTCGCAAAAACTATGGTTGCACTCATTTCATTGTCGGTCGCGATCATGCGGGTGTGGGTGACTATTATGGAACCTATGACGCGCAACATATTTTTGAGGAATTTGAGGCTGGTGAACTTGGCATCATTCCTTTAATGTTTGAACATGCTTTTTATTGCAAACGCGCTCAGGGCATGGCAACCACTAAAACCAGTGCCAGTCTTCCTGAAGAGCGAGTACATCTCTCTGGCACAAAAGTTCGGGAAATGCTGCGCCGTGGCGAATGTCCCCCCCCTGAGTTTTCGCGCCCCGAAGTGGCTGCCGAGCTAGCCAAGATTATGCATAAAATGGCGATCGAGGAAGCTGCCACAGGTTTTGAGATCTAATACAGCGCTTGGCGCTGGCATGAAACCCAGCGATGTAGCCTCCATAGGCTTGTCATGATTTATGAAAATAAATTTGTAGGGGTTTAGCATTTGCGCCAATATTTTTGTATTCCCGTCACAATATCGAAACGCAAATGCTAAACCCTCTGCGCTTTTATCGATAAATTGTCCCTGCGTTGCGAGTTTAGGGCAGAGCATTCCCAAATCAACATGATCTAAAAATTTATAGATTGCTGTGGGAATGCTTTGCCCCTACAAGGGGATTATTTCGGGCGCAAATAAATCATGACCTCAATAGGTTGTAGCAGATCTTGTTGGTTTAAATAAACATTTTTTGATGGATAAGAGCTTGCTGTTTGAAATTTTGCACCCGATCGCCTAATCCCCGATCGCGAGTTTCTAAAGCATTAATCCAAACATCGGTAAGTACTTGAGCATCATCAGGCAAGTTCTCTAATTCCCATCCTGAAATCCCCAAATCTTCCATGAGATAAGCAACCTTCGGATCGTAGCTGATTGCGGAACATTGACAACCTTCAGCCGCCGCCATGATCAAGCCATGTAATCGCATGGCGATCGCCAAATCTACACCCTGAAAAATTCCTTTGAGACGACGTGGATCTCTTTGAATGATCACGCGACTCCGTTTGGGCAACTTGTCATTAAGTGCATCACAAACCGCTTGGGCGATCGCCTTATCTTGAGTCGGCTGAAACGGAATTAACAAAATATCGACATTGGCTTGGGCTTGCAACTTTTGCAAAGCTTCCGTGATTGTGGCAAGACGACCCTGCGTTAGCTCAGGATGCGATCGCAATACCACCGCCACACGAGTTTCGCCTAGGTCACGATACATACTTACCGAAGTTGCTGCCAACGCCCACACAGGATCGGGCGCGACTACACTTTTAACTTGCCAATCTGTTAATAATTGCGCTGATTGGCGATCGCGTACCGATATCGATGTGCAGCCCTGAAAAGCGCGTCTGGCGATCCATTGACTCAACTTGCGATTGAGCGGTCCTATTCCTTGCGCCCATGCGATCGTTCGCAAACCCATCCCCTGCGCTAACCCCATCAAGCCGCCATAATAAATCGGATTTCTGGCACTGGTGGCATCTTGCATCAGGCTACCGCCGCCCCAAACAAATAAATCCGATCGCCTCAATACATTCATCATTCCAAATACTGAATAGCGATCGCTAGCTTGGACTTGATGCAAACTTTCGGTAGCTTTAGGATTGGCGGACAATACGAATGGTTGCACATCTTTCGGCAGCATTTGCAACAAAGTAGCCAACAAAGCTTCATCGCCACCATTGCCCATTCCGTAATATCCACACAAAACCGCACGTTGCATATTCACTTGCCCAACTATGTTTTTAGATTTATTTTTAGATTTTCAGCTTTTTCGCGGTAGCATTACTCCCGAAATTTAATTCTAAATTTGATTGTCGCGCATCTATGCAAATATCAATGTAAAGATCAATGTATTTGTTCAGACGATTTCGACAAAAGTGGCACTCATCACTAACATCACACCGATTAGCAACCAAACCAACGGCATAAATTCAGAACCGATCAAGCTATTACCCAATTGAATTAAGGCGATCGCTATGCCTGTGATACTGGCGATCGCCAATAGCCATCGTGAATTTTTAGATGAATTTTTAGATGAATTTTTAGAATACTTGGGTAATTTTTTTAATAATTTAGGATGAACTTGCGTTTCAGGCGATCGCTGGCGAGTTGTGGTCAAGTTGCTGACTATCGATTTATGTTTAGCCAATCGGGGCTTAACAGGCCTGCGATTTAGGTATAGGCGCTTTTCAAGTTTGTTCAGTCGCAACCAAAATAATAGGAATAGCGCGATCGCGATCGCGCCCAAGGCGATCGCCCACTTAATCCAAAAAAGCAACAGATCTATGTTTTCTTGATTGGACAAAACAATTGCCATATGTGCTGCAATTCAGCCAAATTGCGGATTTACTAAAGCTCATTGTTTCATTGAGATCCAAGATCCACAAACTAGAAATCGCCATTAAAAGTGTCAGCAAAAACATGACGGTAGCTATAAGTCCAGTTCGGGCTAATTTAAAAGCAGCTTTGAGAAAGGGTTCGTGGCGCGAACTCTTTGTTAAAGCCAAAACAGCCAAAGCCTCGCGGCTTTGGCCGTCTGATCCTGTTGTTTAAGTCTGGCTGGTGAGATAAGTTAACTCCACATTTGGCGCAAGCGTAATCACATCGCCATTACGCAAATCATGCGAAGAGTTAATCTTCATATGATGATTGATAATTACGCCATTGACACTAGGCTTGCCAGACAAGTCTCCGTCAACAATCCTATATAAATATCGACCGCCTTCTTCTGGAACTCTAAGCAGCACAGCATGTTGACGGGACACAAACCGCGAATAAAGTTGAATATTATTATGCACATCCCGCCCAATTGTGTACTTTAAACCGTTAAGTGCAAGTTTTCTAGCACCTCTCGCATCTGTGATTAGTAGCGTGTGACTAACGTGTGTTTCGCTCATTAGCTCACCCAAAAAAGAAGTAGATATCGCTCACCAGCGAAAAGTATATGTTATTGGTAGGCTTTTGATTTAACCTCGCTTTACTTTACTCTACAAACAGGGTTGAAATATAGAGATTTCGCAAGACTTAACGACCTAAGGGAACTTCAATCAAAAAATGATCCATATAAAATTCCTAAATGTTGTGATGGGTGTAGTCCGCCGCAACATTTAGAGTGAGGGTCTCAAATACTTTCACATAACATCAGTGAATAATTAGACTCAGTTTAATTTAGGCTCAAGATATAAGACATGCACTTCAGGGGCAAAAGTCACGATGTCGCCATCTTGAAGCTCATAATTGGAGACTTGTTCGATCGCGTTTAGGACAATACCGTTTTTACTAGCTTTTCCTGAAATATTGCCATCGACAATGCGGTAAGTATCAGGGCGATCGCGACGACAGACTTTGTGCAAAACGGCATGATATCGAGAAACGAAGTCAGAATTAAGCTGTATTGTGTTTTCTGGGTCACGCCCAATTGTATATGTGTCGTCAACTAAGGGCATTTTGCGAGTGCCACTATTATCAGTTACGACTAAAGTGGGATCTGATGAGAGATTGACACTTATTTCAGTTTCTTCATTAATCTTTTTTTGCATATTTTTAGCAAAGCTTGACTTTTTTAAAAATCTCTCGGATTTTAACTAGGATACAATACCTGTGCAAGTATCTATTCGGAGCATTATTATCAATGGACGTTACCGAGATCGCCCGTCAAACTCAGCTTTTATCTCAGCGCCTGAGCATTGCTCAGGACTATCTTTGACGTACCTGCGATCGCCGCTAAAATTAGTGACCTAGAACAAACCTCGGCTCAGCCAGAGTTTTGGGAAAATAGTGACCAAGCCCAAAAAACAATGCGGGAGCTAGATGCGCTGAAATCTTGTCTCGAAAAATTTGATCACTGGCGCAAAACTATTGAAAATTTGGGCGCGATCGCCGAATTATTAGCCCTTGAGCATGATCCTGCCTTAGCGATCGAAGCCAAGCAAAGCCTAAGTCAATTGCTGCAAGACATGGATCGCTGGGATCTAGAGCAATTGCTATCTGGAACGTATGACAAATATGATGCAGTCCTAACCATCAATGCGGGGGCAGGCGGCACAGACTCACAAGACTGGACAGAGATGTTATTGCGGATGTATACCCGTTTTTGTGAATCTCAAGGCTATAAAGTTGAGATATCTGAAATATCTGAGGGTGAAGAAGCTGGCATTAAGTCAGTGACCTTGCTAGTGCATGGACGCTATGCCTATGGCTATCTTGCACCTGAAAAAGGTACTCATCGCCTTGTTCGCATCTCGCCATTTAATGCTAATGACAAGCGCCAGACTAGTTTTGCGGGTGTGGAAGTGATGCCATTGCTAGAAGAAGATGTGGATCTGGAGATCGATCCTAAAGACTTAGACATCACGACTACCAGAGCGGGCGGTAAGGGCGGTCAAAACGTCAACAAAGTAGAAACGGCGGTGCGGATTACGCATATTCCCACAGGGATCGCCGTGCGATGTACTCAAGAGCGATCGCAATTGCAAAACAAGGAAAATGCCATGCGTTTGCTCAAAGCCAAGTTGCTGATTATTGCCCAAGAGCAACGCGCTCTAAAGGTTGCTGATATTCGTGGCGATATTGTGGAGGCAGCTTGGGGCAATCAAATTCGCAACTATGTTTTTCATCCTTATCAACTGGTCAAAGATTTACGCACAGGTGAAGAAACTACCAATATCCAAAATGTGATGGATGGCGATCTTGAGCCTTTCATTCAGTCATATTTACGGCAACAAAATCAGCCGATTTAAGTCAATATTTGTAAAGGTTATCGCGTTATCTTTTTACGTCCCTAGTGTGTTTGGCGATTAGTTATGAATAAATGGCAAAAAAAACTTTGGTGGCTGACGATCGCTATATGCGCGATCGCCGAACCGATGATTAACCAAAATCATCTATCAGCATCGGCACAAAACTCAGTAATGACCAAGCAGTTAAATAATTTTTTAAATCAATCCGTCTTTGCGGAAGATCCGATTACGCGCTATGCGGCGGCGGTCAATGCGATCGAAAGTAAGCGCTTAGAAATTTTTCGGCTTGCCAAAAATCATCCTAACTGGGGCAGTGTCGCTAATCTAGCCGAGTCAAAGCAAACCAAAGTTTGTGATCTTACAAATCCGCCAGAGTTTCTCCAAGATCTCTGTAACCAATTACGCACCTTCACGGAAGAAGAAATTCAGCGCCGTCGATTTACCAACAAAGAGTTTAATCAAATCACTCGCGATCAAAGACAAGATGCAAAGCTAAGATCTTTAATCCAAGCCAAGCAAATGCAATTGCGCGGCAACAAATAACCAAAAACCCAAAAGTGAGAGGCGGCTCATGTTCCTGAATCTAGTCAAACTTAGGTATTTATGTCAACTGCAAATTGTCCTGAAGAATTATTAGAACTTGCTTTTAAATCTGGAGTCGAGGCTGCTGAAGTATATGCATCAAGCTCCGTTTCGCGTCCAGTGTTTTTTGAGGCAAATCGGCTCAAGCAACTTGAGAGCATTGATTCTGAAGGTGTGGCTTTACGAATTTGGAAAGATGGGAAGGTGGGCTTGGCGATCGCCTATGGCGCAGTTGAGCTAGAGGACTTGGTGACCCAAGCGATCGCCCTAAGCACTTTAAATGAACCTGAAGATCTTGAACATGCTGTGCTGCGCGACTCGACAGTTACTGACTACCCGAAGCTATATGGGCAAGAAGTTTGTGTCGAGCAAATGGTGGGGTGGGGGCGGCAGGCGATCGCGCAAGTGTTAGAGCGTCATCCTGAAGCAATTTGTGGGGCTGAATGGGATTGTAGCCGCGAGAAGTTAAGAATTATTAATAGCAAAGGCTTGGACTGTGGCTATACCGATGTTACCGTGGATGCGTCTCTGAGTGTGGAGTTGACGCGAGGGGACGACTTTCTTCATGTTTGGTCTAGTCAATCAGAGCGCGGCGATTTGCCGCCTGATACGATCGCCCAACAGGTATTGCAATATCTGGCTTGGGCTAAAAAAAATGCCAAAGCTCCATCGGGTAAAAAAGTACCTGTAATTTTCACGGCTAAAGCTGCGGATTTGTTATGGGGAGTGGTGGCGATCGCCATGGGTGCAAGGCAAGTGCAGCAACAAACTACTCCGTGGCTCGAAAAAATTGGACAGCCCGTAATTTCAGATATTTTTACCGTCAGTCAACATCCAGATTTTGGGGTTTACAGCTCACCTTTTGATGATGAAGGCACACCAACACAAGAAATGAACTGGATCGATCGCGGGATTTTGCAAGGATTTTATGGCGATATAAAAACTTGTCAAGGGTTAGGATTCGCCCCGATGGGCAATGGCTTTCGTGGAGATTTGGGTAATTATCCTAGTCCTGGGTTATTCAATCTAGCGATCGCGACAAATCAAACCATCCAAGGCGATATTTTAGAGCTTGCGGCAACTTTAAAAGACGGTCTAATTGTCGATCAAATATTAGGCGATGATGCGGATTTGTCAGGAGACTTTTCGATCAACATCGATCTCGGTTATCGAGTCAAAAATGGCGAAATTATTGGACGAATCAAAGACACAATGTTGTCAGGAAATGTTTATAAAGCGCTTAATCAGGTAATGACCGTGGCAAGCGATCGGCATTGGCAGGGCGCACTATATGTCCCCGCCATGACTGTCGAAGGTTTACATATAACCGCAAAATAGAAGACAAAGCTGGCGATATCTTCTATGAGGCGCACCTCCATCAAGTCAATCCTAATTGCTACTCCCTTCCCAGTGAAAAATTAGACGTTGCGGCGCTTCGCGCCGCAACGCTAATTCTTGGTTTTTAATGTCTAGTTTTATAGCGGGAAGGGAGTATATAATGTGTGTGATACTTTTTTGATAGCATTTAATCGCAAAGAAAGTAATTATTGGGGCTGTGGCTCAGTTGGATAGAGCAAGCGCCTCCTAAGCGCTAGGTCATCGGTTCGATCCCGATCAGTCCCGTTAGCTAAAAAATCTCGTTATGAAGAAAAAGAATCAAAAAATACTATTACTACATAACTTAAAAAATATTCCTTTGTTTATTCTTCTAATGGCGATCGCCACTTTAACCGTGTTTCCCCTGCTCTGGTTAGTAAGTACCGCTTTTAAATCACCGAGTGAAAATATCTTTCAATCGGTACCACAGCTATTACCCGCTCAGCCCACCTTCGACAACTTCATCAAAGTCTGGAAAAATTCACGGTTTGATCTCTATCTGTGGAATAGTTTTTTTGTTTCTAGTATCACTGTTATTTTAAATTTATTGTTCTGTTCTCTGGCGGCTTTTCCTTTGGCTAGATTGGAGTTTAAAGGGCGCGATCCAATTTTTTGGGCGATCATTGGCACGACAATGATTCCATTTCAAATTACGATGATTCCTCTATATATTTTGGCGGTGCAACTAAATCTCAAAAACACTTATGCTGGCTTGATTTTTCC
This sequence comes from Cyanobacteria bacterium SOY_65_metabat_81, assembly GCA_031412945.1. Classification (GTDB taxonomy): domain Bacteria; phylum Cyanobacteriota; class Cyanobacteriia; order Pseudanabaenales; family Pseudanabaenaceae; genus Pseudanabaena. The sequence goes on along the minus strand of JANODY010000007.1, from coordinate 598 downwards.
CTATATAATTTCGGCTTTTGGCATATTTCTATTGCGTCAAGCTTTTCAAAGCGTTCCTAAAGAAATGGAAGAAGCCGCAAGAATGGATGGATGTTCTAGTTTGGGCATTTGGTGGCACATCATGTTACCATCGGCGCGTCCTGCCCTGACCACCTTGGCTGTATTTACGTTTGTGGCGATGTGGGGAGATTTTCTCTGGCCATTGGCGATCGTAGATAAACCAGAGCTTTACACCTTACCGCGTGGGATTGCGAGCTTGGCTAGCGCTTTCTCGGAGGATTGGCGATTGATTGCCGCAGGTTCAGCGATTTCGATAATCCCCATATTTGTGGTATTTTTATTTTTGCAACGCTATATCATCCCAACCGAAGCCAGTATTGGCGTTAAAGGTTGACCAAACCTGTAAATCAGCCAAATCACTAGAATCTAACAGCGCCTCAAAAAGTCAATTACTCCGTTCCCAGTGAAAAATTAGGCGTTGGGGGGGGTGGCGGCCCCACCCCAAAAAATTTGTTTTTTTTGGGAAATTTAAAAGGGGGTGGGGGGTTAAAAAAAAAAAATATATAAATTTTAATTTTTATTTGAAAACAACCTAGTT
>JANODY010000006.1:0-108502 GCA_031412945.1 Cyanobacteria bacterium SOY_65_metabat_81 | reverse complement strand
CAATTCGCAGTTTGCAAAGTTCTTTACCCACCAATCTAACATCTTTATTCCTGCCTCTTTTTATTCTTGGCTCTATTCTATACCTATGACTAGGTTTTAGACCTTATTTGCCTGCTTTTTAGACTTAACGGGAAAAGTAAGCTTTAGTAACAGCCTTGCTAACTACATTCTGATAATCTTGAATAAATCGATCGCAAATTTACTGATCACGATCGCTGGTTTGCAGAAATCCGTACTGCGATCCAGCAAACCGCAGACCTAGCAAACTCAAATGCCCGTGTGATTCAGTCGCTATGCGACCTAGCCGCCGAAGATCGCGAAGAACGCCAACAAATCATTGCCAGAAGTGATGAAATGTTGTCCGACATACGCGGTCTGCAAGTTGAAAACAGGAGAATACTCGACATCCTGCTCAATCAAAACCAACAAAACAATGGAGATCTCCCTTAATCCCCTTGTAAAGGGGAAGAAGATAATAGAAAATCTTTTTTCCGCTTCCGTAAGGCTACCGTGTACACACAAGTCATAAAACAACCCAGTCAAGTCAACAATTAATCGCCCCCTAGCCCCCAATTCTGGGGGAACAAGAAAAGAAAATTCTTTCAAAGTCCCCCAGAATTGGGGGATTTAAGGGGCTTAGATAAATCGAAACGTAGACATTTAGACTTGTGTAGCTTTCGTAAGGGGGATTAGGGGGGATCTCTAGCAAATGTCTAGGCTTGACTCTTCTTCTTAGCCCAACGCTTTAGTCCCCACAGTCCGCCAAGAATGACGACAGCGCCAGTCGGCTCAAAGTCAAAGGGAACGGCTGTAGCAGGGGTATCGCTAAGAGTGGCGGTAAAGGCATTGTCAATGCCATTAAGTTGGAACGATCCAGAATATAAATCTCCACCTGTGTAAGGGTTGGTAAAAGCGAAACTATTCTGGACACTTATATCTATGGGATAAAAAGCATAGTATTGAGTACCAAAGGTCAATGCAGTCAGCCCGTCAAAGGTGTAGGAAAATCCACTATTGCTGGTGCTGGAAGTTAGCAAGCCCGTGCGATTGACATTGGTATATAGATCTAACGACGTTGGAGCCGGGCCAATAAACCCTGTAAAGGTAAAGTTGGTTATGTAAACCTGAGAAGGATTCAATCCAGAAACTGTAGTGAAGTTAGCATCAGAGGCATTTCCCCCTACGTTAGGCGTAAAGCTTTGTCCTGTAAAGCTTCCGTCACCAGAAGCAGTGCTACCAGTACTGTTGCCAATGGTAAATGAGATGGCTTGGGCGGGGATGGGAGCGATCGCGATCGCAGCAAGGCTAGTAACAGCCAGCAAACCCTTAGCTACAGAGCTTTTCAGGGATTTTTTGGGGGGGGGTAAGAGAGATATTTTTCATTTATATGATTAAATAGGAAACTTAGGCATAATGCATTTTTTCAGTGCATCATCATAATCACTATTAAATCAAAAAACGTTTCATAAATCTAGTTATATAGCAATCCGAAATGAGTTGAAACAGGCTTCGACTTCGCTCAGCCAGCGTGGACTGATGGCTGAGCGGAGTCGAAGCCACAAATAATTTAGGATTGCTATATTAACTACCAAAACATCAAAACTTTAGGCAAAATATCACCGTGCAGAATCAAAAAGCGATCGTGTTAGGGGTATCAGGGATATCTTTGGCGAAGATGGCGTGAATGTGTTGAAATTAAACTTAGCGATCGATAATTTGTAATTTGATAAGAAGGCGGTGAGTTTGATGATCGAGCATGATGTATTGATTATTGGTGGTGGACTGGCTGGCTCTAGAGCCGCACTAGCGATCGCCCAAAATTATCCCAATCAAAGCGTGGGCTTAATCTCCAAGGTACATCCGATCCGATCGCACTCGGTCGCCGCACAGGGCGGAATTGCATCGTCACTGGGAAATGTCGATCAGGACGACTGGCTCACCCATGCTTTTGATACGGTCAAAGGTTCTGATTATCTTGCCGATCAAAATGCGGTTCAAGTGTTGACCCAATCGGCTCCTGACGTAATTATTGATTTAGAGCATTTAGGGGTTTTATTCTCGCGATCGCCCGATGGCAAGATTTCCCAAAGAGCTTTTGGTGGACATACTAATAGTCGCGCTTGCTATGCGGCTGATAAAACTGGACATGCGATTTTGCATGAATTGGTGATGAATCTGCGGCGGTTGGGTGGCACGATCTATGAAGAATGGTATGTCATGCAATTAATCTATGAAGATGGCATAAATGGAACTGAAGTAAAGGGAGTTGTGGCTTATTGTTTAGAGACTTCGAAAATAGAAGTGTTTCGAGCCAAGGCGGTGTTGATGGCGACGGGGGGCTATGGAAGAGTTTTTAACACAACCTCTAATGATTTTGCTTCCACTGGCGATGGATTATGCTTGACCGCAAATATTGGCTTGCCTCTGCAAGATATGGAATTTGTGCAGTTCCATCCCACGGGCTTATATCCTGTCGGTGTGCTGATCTCCGAAGCAGTGCGCGGTGAAGGAGCTTATTTACTCAATGATTTGGGCGATCGCTTTATGGCAAATTATCCAATCAGCAAAAATCGGATGGAACTATCGCCGCGTGATATTACTTCGCGGAATATTGCCTGTGAAATTATGGAAGGTCGCGGCATCAATGGCGGAAATTATGTGCATTTGGACGTGCGTCATTTGGGAAGAGAGAAAATCTTAAGTCGGATTCCTTTTGCGCGAGAAGAAGGATTGCGCTTGGCGGGTGTGGACTGCATCGATCATCCTTTGCCTGTGCGCCCAACAGCCCATTATTCTATGGGGGGTATTCCCACTAATATCGATTGTCAAGTGATTGGCAAAGATAGCAGCGCGATCGCAGGATTTTTTGCGGCGGGTGAATGTGCTTGCGTGTCGGTGCATGGCGCTAACCGTTTGGGCGCAAATTCACTTTTAGAATGTGTAGTATTTGGTAAACGCGCTGGCGAGAAACTAGGTGCTTACGTTAGCGATCGCCCTATGCCAAAACTCGATCCGCGTCCATATCTGGTTGAGGCAAAAGCTAAGCTCCAAGCTGTGCTATCTAACCAAGGGACTTCGCGCATTGCCGATATTCGTCAACAACTGCAAGATACGATGACCGAGCATTGTGGTATTTTTCGTGACGATCGCCGCTTAAATGATGGCTTGCAAAAATTACAAACTATTCGCGATCGCTACCAAAATGATCTATTAGTTGACGATCGCAGTTCCGTATTTAATATGGAGCTAATGCAGGCGATCGAATTAGGTAATCTGCTCACCGTGGGCGAGATCATTATGTCCAGTGCTTTATCGCGCCAAGAAAGTCGGGGCGCACATTCTCGCGAAGACTATCCTCACCGCGATGATGCCAATTGTCTCAAACATACTCTTGGCTATCTAGAAAATGGTAAGGTAAAAACAAGCGATCGCCCCGTTGATATGAGTTTACAATTAGTCGATAGCGATCGCTTTACCCCCCAAGAACGCAAATATTAATTATTAATATTTCTGAGTGACGATTAATTGCGTAAAGGTTTATTGTGGCGATCGAAGAATATATAAAACTGCTTGATCAAGGTGTAAATAGCTGGAACAAATGGCGAGAAAATCATCCTGATATCCGAGGGATCGATCTTAGCCAAATCCAACTAGAAGGTGTTGATCTGTCTGGGATCGATCTGAGCATGGCTAACTTGCGCGGTGCAACACTTAGTAAAGTAAATCTTGCCACAGCTAACTTGCGTGGGGCAGACTTGAGTATGGCGAATTTGAGAGGAATTGATCTTAGTGGTGCAAATTTAAGTTCATCCCATCTCAGTATGATTTGTCTCACTGAAGCCAATCTTAGCCGTGCCAATCTGAGCGGAGCCGATTTGCGTGGGGCGAATTTACGTTTAGCTAAGCTCGATCTTGCCGACTTATCAAGAGCGAAGCTAAATATGGCTAACTTGAGTGAGGTGAGTATGATTGGCGCGATTTTAATTGGCGCAAACTTGAGTCGTGCTGATTTAAGAGAAGCCAATTTAGCAGGAACTGATTTTAGCCGAGCTAATCTAAGCGAAGCCGATCTGACTAACAGTAATCTTAATGTTTCGATTTTAGTAGGCACGGATTTGATCGGCGCAACGCTGATTGATGTTGATCTGAGTGAATCCAACCTAAACCGCGCCAATTTAATCGGCGCAACTCTATATCGTTCTAACCTCTGCGGATGCGATCTTATTGGTGCAGATCTGCGTGGCGCAAATTGCAACGAAGCCTATTTTATCGGTGCAGATTTAAGTCGAGCCGATCTCAGTCGGGCGGAGTTTGCCAATGCTAATCTCAGTAAAACTAGCTTCACAGGTGCAAATACGGAGACTACGGATTTCCAAGGTGCGATTTTGCCTGATGTTTGGTAGATCAAAACTCCAAAGCAGTCAGTCGGCGCGAAGCGCCGACTAGCTGCTTTTGGGGTTTATGTAAGCGCATAGCGCTGTTATAAATATGCGGATGGATCAACGGGTTCACCATTGGCGCGTAACTCAAAATGCAAATGCGGACCAGTTGAAAAACCTGTCGAACCAACAGCCGCGACTGGTTGTCCTTTTTCGACAACATCACCATCTTTGACGTATAGCTCGCTAGCATGAGCATACAGCGTGGTCATGCCATTGCCATGATCAACAATCACCGCATTTCCGTAACCGCCATACCAATCAGCATAAATTACCCGCCCACGCTCACTAGCATAAATTAAACTGCCAAAGTCGGCACCAAAGTCGATCCCCGAATGAAAACGCTCAGTGCCGAGAATGGGATGTGTCCGCCAGCCAAAATTGCTTGTAACGGGTCCAATCGTGGGATACATCAGTTGTCCAGAACCGGGGGGCAGCACTAAGCCAGAGTAAGGCTGAACTTTTGCCAAAATAATTTGCGATAGGCGGCGCGAGTCTTCGGCAAGGCGATCTTCGGCTTGGGTTAAGGACTTGCGATCGCTCTTAAGTCGATCAATCGTATTTTGTTGAGCCACGGCTTCGGCTTCGATATTGGCTTTTTGGTATTTTAACTTTTGGTTTAGTAACTCGATTTCATTGGTTTGCGCCACGATCTGAGTCCGTTGGTTGTCCACCCGTTGCGATTTTTGAGTTAAGTCACCCAATAATTGGCGATCGCCATCATAAATGCGTTCAATCTGACGGCGGCGATCGGCAAATTGATTGAGGTCGCGACTGCTCAGCAGCGTCACCCACCATCTTTGCAATTGTTGCCGTTGCAAATAGCGTAACCTTGCCGAAGTCGCATCTCGCTTTTTATTAAGGTCATATTCTAGTTCTTGAAGCCTCAGCCCCAGTTTTTGTAACTGCTCCCTCGCCTGACGTATTTTTTTCTGGTTATCTTTAATTTGAATATCAGTAACTCGCACGTTTTTTCTTAAGGTATCAAGGCGAATTTGAGCGGGCTTAGAAATTGCATTAATTTGTTCTTGCTGTTTCTGAATAATTTGACGTTGTTGATCGACAAAATTCTGATACTTCTGTAAATCTTCCACCGATTGATCTTGAACAGCTTGAGCCTGTATTGGCTCAACTCTTGCTAGCGTCAAGCAGCAGCAAATAATAGCGATCGCCACAAGGGTGATCGCCAATACCAGCGATCGCCGCGCAATTGACCGCCAAGGCTTATTAGTCATATCTTGCCAATAATGGCGCATTCAGTTCACCAAACACCTACAAACCAGAGCAAGATTTTAACCGTATTTTGGCATACAAATGGGAAGGGAGTAAGAGTTTTAACTTTTGATAATATTTCTGTATCTTTTAATACTAAATTGCTTGAATGTAGGCTTGCTGTGACATACTTTTATTAAATATCTATTGATTCCTCTCAAGATTTAAAAAGATCAATTTAAATACTATTTAAAAATCATATAAATTAAAGCCATGAGAACCACTACTAGCCCCAAATCCACTTCCAAATTTACCAGCAATCGCCAGCAACCAACTTTTTTACATTGCTTGCTGCCATTACCGTCAACTTGGGTTAATTTGCTAGAGCCACCTAGTTGTTATGATGAAGCCCTGTTGATGTGCCAATATCTTGATGGTTATTGGGCTGCATGGATTCCTGATTTTGGTGAAATAAAAATACATTCGGGTGAGTTTTGTCGAATGTCTTGAAAGCAAAAACAAGGTTGTTCTCGCGATGCGAGAACAACTTTTTTGTTTGCACCGCGCGGAGCGCGGTGTAAGTCAATAATGATTACCAATTTTGCGATGGTGAGCCGCAGTAAGTGCGTCAGGTTTAGAAACTCGTCCTTCCTCGGCGATCGCGTAGATCACCCAATGATCGCTACATTCCATCCGACTGATTACTTCACATTCCATGAACGCCAAAGCCTCAGTCAAAATCGGTGCGCCAGAGCTTGATAACTGAGTCTTGATCCCTTCAAAGCGATCGGCTCCTGGGGTAAACCGTTTCAGAAAATGCTGCATCAATTTGGAATAGTTGCCATCTTCTAGCACATTTAATACAAAGCGATCGCCCACTTGCATAAACGACTCGATCGCCCGATCTTTTGCCACCGCCACCGTAAAACCGAGGGGCTTAAAGCTAGCTTGAGCCACCCATGAAGCTAACATGGCACTTCTCGCGCCGCCCTTTGCCGCCGAAATGATATATAAACCACCCGCTAAACGTCCCAACGCCTTATCTAGATCGGCATCGATCGCTTTGAGTTGTTTAATATTTTGCTTGCGCGTGAGTAACTGCCCTAAGTCCGTCCCCGCTTCATCACAAATTTGATAGGTTGCCTCGTTAGGATTTTCACGAACGCGAATGGCTGGGAAAGCGGTAACTACGCCAAGATCTTTGAATCTATTATTTAGCAAATCAATCGATGAATCTTGATCGCCGTGCGGCTCATACAAACCAATGACTTGCTTTTCACTAGCTGCTGCCAAAATTGCGCCGATCGCCGTTTCTACATGACTGTTAGATGCTGGCGGTGTACAAACGACCAAGCCCGCCGCATGGCTGACCAGTTCACGCAACTCCTGCAAATCGATCGCTTTAAGATCCGCCATTTCGACCGCCACGCCTGTTTTGGCAACTCCACGGGCGATCGCTTGCGACAGGCGATCGCCATAGCCATAGTCAGACACATAACAAACCACCACATTAGTTTCACCCTTGGTTTGCTCTTGGCTCCATTTACGATAGTTTTCGGTTAGTTCCTTAACGTTGTAACGCAGCAATGGTCCATGTCCATTCGCCACAATTTCCGCCTGTGGCAAATCATCCATCCGCTTCATTGCTGAAATTACCGATCGCGCATTAGGAGCCATCAAGCACTCATAATAGAAACGATAGTCGGGTGTAATTCTGGTTAAATCTTCATCAAACATAGCCTCAGTGCAGTAATGCATCCCAAAAATATCACAGGTATACAAAATCGATGTAGCATGGTCAAAAGTCATCATCGTGTCTGGCCAATGCAAATTTGGAGCATTCACAAATTGCAAAATGTGACCATTCCCCAAATCAATCTGATCGCCATTTTTGACAACCTGCTGTTTAAAAGGCTGATGCACCAAATCATTTAAAAATTGCAGAGCCACCTTAGTGCCAACCACCGTCACATTTGGGGCAAGAGCAAGTATTTCAGGCACTAAGCCACTATGGTCTGGCTCAGTGTGACTAATTACCAAATATTCAATCTGCGCGGGATCGATCTGTTCTTTGAGCGTTTTTAAATAAAGCTCACGAAACTTAGCATGGGATGTATCGACTAGCGCCAGTTTTTCGCCCCTGATTATATAAGAGTTATAGGTCGTACCATTTTGTAAACCAAACTCAATATCAAAGCGATCGCGATCCCAATCAAGCGATCGGAGCGTAGTTGTATCCGTGGCGATCGCGGCAACTTGCATCGTGAGACGGCGCTCAGTAGACGACTCTGCAATATTTTTAATAGAAGGAATCTCAATAGTAGCTACCACAGTTTTGTCTCCTTGTCTTCTATTTTGGTCTTTCTAGTTTAACGTAACCATGAGAAAATTCTCCGTCAGGCAATAGAGGTACGAGTTTTGACTAGCTTGAAGTTTAATCAGATTCAGGAATTTGCCAACGATGGATAGAGAATCCAAGCAAATTGCTAGAAAATATAATTCGAGAAGGTAGTTATAAATCCATCTGTAATTTTTTCAAGCACTAAACCAGAAAGACGAGTGGTGGCGCTTCGCAATGCCTCCATCAATTCTCTGAAATCTGGAATAATGCACTAAAAAAGAGAGACAGCAAAAAAGCCATCTCTCTTTTTTTAAGCTAAAAGCTAAACCGTAGTTGGGATTTTTGATTTAACAGTTGAGAAACTAGGCACAACGATCGATTTGTCCTGTTTGGTTAGGCGATCGTATAGCTGCTTGGTGTTGGGGTAGTTAGCCGCAGGGAAAGTCTCAAAGCGGTTGTAAGGCACAACGTCTTCGCCAAAAGCTTGGAGAAACTCAAGACTGTTGACCATTTCCGTTACCATCGCCTTGATACCGCTAGTTGCTAAAATCACGTTGTATTTACGGATTTCGGCTTGATCGAGGGGCGCACGTCCTAAGAAATGCTTTGTACCCAATTCGATTACCTTGGTGTTAGGGAATGGAGCGTAGAATTCCTTGATGTAGAGTTCGGATGTACCGATCGCCAAGATGAATTCCTTAACCGTAGTTTCTTCGTTGAGCAACTTAGAAGTATATTGACTGAACTGTGCGTCAGCAACATAGGCATCCATGTCGCGCTCGAACACTTGACGATAAGCAGCCCGCACCAATGCACCTGTTTCCACAGGATCGGTGGTGGTGAGCTTGAAGATCTTGCGTTGTTCGCGCTTCTTATCCACACCTTGGTTAATGCGATCGCGGATCGATACAGAGGAGCGCTCTTCGGTGACTTGACCGAGTTCGACAAACATCGGCGTAGATTCAACCACGACCTTAGTGCCTTTCTCTTCACCCAAGGTGCTGTTGCGATTGTTGCGAAGCGATACACCTGCGGGAGTGAGATAGCGCTCGTAGGGAACCGTATCTTCACCAAAGGCTTGCTCATATTCCTTGGTTTCGAGGATCGCGTCAACGATCGCATAGAAGCCTTTCTTAGATGCAAGATCAAAGTACGCATTCATCTCAGGGCGACCATAAGTAGGACGACCCAAGAGGCGGCGGTGGGTATATTCGATCGCCTTGGTGACATAAAGCTTCGTCCAATAGCGATCGCGGAATAAAGGTGACTTAGCCAAGATCCGTACAAATTCGCGTACTGAGATTTGACCATTCTCCAGTTTGCTCTCGGCAGCCGTGAGGCGCTGACCAGAGAAAGGAATATAGCCAGTGATTTGCAAGTAAATTGCGCGGATTACAGCTTGACTTGAGGATTCAGAGTTATTAACGCTCTGACCTCTGACCATGCTGGTTTTAGCACCCTTACCAATCTTGACGCTATCGCGTTGGGTTTGATCGAGCTTGAACACCTTGGGACTCATCGGAGCGATCGATCCAGTTGCCGCAGGATTACTAAGCTGATTGTTGATACCAGCACCATTGCGGATCAAGATGCGGCGGGTATCTTTACCAAAAGGCGCAGGGGATGCACTCGGATTACGAGTTTCTTTAGGGAAGATCGCGCCAAATTGGATTTCGAGCGGATCGTTACCAGCACCGTAAACGTGTTGATCGGGTAACGGCTGCTGATAAGCCGCAAACAAAGTGATAAATTGCGGAATCTTGCGGAAAGGAGCCGAGTAGTTGAACAGGTCAAACTGTGCGCCCCAGTTCCGTGCAGTTTGAGCTTCTTGTCCCAACCCACGCAAATACGGTACGGTTTCTTCGCCAAAGTAGTCGCTGTACTCTTTGGAGTTGACTAACGCATTGACTAGGGCGGACAAACCACCTTTGGAGACGATCGCAAAATAAGCAGCCACTTCTTCACGGCTCTCAGGAGATCTACCAAGGAAATGCTTGAAAGCAAGTTCAACGGCGCGGGAGTTGATAAAAGGTAAGAAGAACTGATCGCGATATAAAGGTGATAGTCCTAGGCGGCGCACAAATTCACGCACCGAAATTTCGCCATTTTTAACCTTGGAGTCAAGATCAGAAACACTTTGGCTATAAGCGCGGGTGATATCGCGCTCAAAAACTTGACGGTAGGCAGCTTTAACTACGCTATTCTTCTCAGTTCCCGTCATCCCCGCCTTCATCACAAACTTCTGACGACGCTCAGCAGTATTGAAATAAATTTGAGGCAGTTCTAAGCCTTGCAAATCATTCGAGCTACGCTGACGGACTTTGGGTGAAGGTGTCGCCGCTTTAAATTCGGCGATCGCCACATCCATATATTGCTTGATAATTTCGATCGCCGCAGGATCGTTGAGAAAATAACCTGCTGCGGCTTGCTTCATAGTCTGCAAAGCCACGATAGTGGCATCAGTCGAGCAAGCTGCTTCGATGATTTCACGCAAGCCACGCACGTTCTGAGCCAAAATATTGGGATCGCCAGCGACGATCGCATAGGTGGCATAGCGCAAGAACCATGACAAGTCGCGCAACGACTTCTTCATGCGGTCTGCGCCATAACGAGAAATATTGATGGGGCGGAAGCCAGCAGGAGGAGCATCAACAACACCAGTAATGCCAACATTGCTAAAGAAACTCTTGATTGTTCCTAAAAAGCCGCCTTCACTTGCTTCGGTGTAAATAGTTGTGCCGAGTTCCATGCCGCGTTTGACATCGACCACAAAACCCGCTTGATCGACTTCAAGCTGTTCGGTATTCTTGGGCTTTTCCAAAAACGCCATCGGTGTGCCACCCGTAAAAATACGGCTAGCTGCTTTGGACACAATATTTTCTGAGTTTTGGGTCAGAATTGCGGCAATTTCAAGACGCTTTAGTCCAGATTGAAAATATATGGATAAATCATCTAATTCGCTGCGAGTCGCGAAGCGATCTTGCTGCTCTATCTGAGAAATGGTGGAAGTTAAAGCGGTCTGATATAAACTGGGGCGGGCATTTACTGCACCACTTGACGCTGTTACGCTCATGTGTCTGCCTTGAGATCTTTAAAGGGTATGTAAAAAGTCGAAATAATATCTACCCAAGTATAGGGTTTTCCAACTTAAATATCTAACTCTATCTCATCAGAAAATGCCGCATTTACAGGTATTTCAACCAAAAAGACACGATAAGTTTTGTAAAGGATGTAAAACCCAAAAGATAAGTGGCGGCGCAAAGCGCTGTACTTTGATCAATCGTGCTATTTGTAACGCAACACAAACAAACGATCGGATAACATGCATAGCATCAAGCATGGCTTGAGACTATGCAATTATTTAATCTTCACGATGCAAAAATTAACACCAAACCCTAGCTTTAGCTTAACCTTCCGCTTGCAACTACTCAATCGCGCAGGGATGCTGTCTTCTGTCATTGGCGCTCTAGCTGAAGCAGGCGGGAATCTTGGACAGATTGATCTGATCCAACAGACTCGCAAAATTTCGGTGCGCGACATTACCGTAAATGCTTACAGCGCTGAGCATATGGATAAGTTGATCGCCGTCGTGAAGGCAGTTCCTGAAATTCGGGTGATTGATGTTTACGATCGCACTTTTAATATTCACAAAGGCGGTAAAATCCATCTCGAATCTAAAGTGGCGGTCAAAGGACAAGATGACCTCGCTATGGTCTATACGCCTGGGGTGGGGCGCGTATGTATGGCGATCGCCGAAGATAAGCGCAAGGTTTATGATTACACCATTAAATGCAATACCATCGCCGTAGTTACTGACGGTACGGCTGTATTGGGATTAGGCGATATTGGACCCGAAGCCGCCATGCCTGTCATGGAAGGCAAGGCGATGTTATTTAAACAATTTGCGGGGCTAGATGCGTTTCCTATTTGCCTCGACACTAAAGATGTTGACGAAATCGTAGAAACAGTCAAACGCATTGCGCCGACCTTTGGTGGAGTGAATCTCGAGGACATTAGCGCCCCCCGCTGTTTTGAAATTGAAAAACGCCTCAAAGCCGAATTAGATATTCCTGTCTATCACGATGATCAACATGGCACGGCGATCGTCGTTGTTGCCGCCACCATCAACGCGCTTAAAGTCGTCAGCAAACCGATTGAGTCCGTCCGCGTGGTGATGAATGGTGCAGGGGCGGCGGGTATCGCGGTGGCCAGACTATTGCGCGAGGCAGGGGTAACCAAGATTGAGATGTGTGACTCTAAGGGTTGCATCAGCAAAGATCGCCCAGACCTGACTCCTGAAAAATTAGAATTTGCTAGTGAGTCATCTGGTTCATTAGCAGACACGCTCAAGGGAGCCGATATATTTATCGGGCTAAGTGTCAAGGGAGCGCTCACGCCCGAAATGGTCAGAAGCATGGCTCCTGCGGCGATCGTGTTTGCGATGGCAAATCCCGATCCTGAGATTCGTCCTGAACTAATCGAACATGATGCTGCCGTAATTGCCACAGGTCGCAGTGACTATCCTAACCAAATCAACAATGTGCTTGCCTTCCCTGGTATTTTCCGTGGAGCGCTTGATGCAAGAGTTACCCAAATCACTACTCAGATGAACTTAGGCGCAGCGATCGCGATCGCATCTCTAGTTAGTAGCAGTGATCTTGCTCCTGATTTTATTATTCCTTCTGTTTTTGATCCTCGTGTTTGCCAAGCCGTGGCTGCGGCTGTTCATGCAGTGGCGCGTCAACAAGGGCTAGCTAAGGTCTAAAACCTTAAAGAAAAAAGCGTGCGAAGCACGCTTTTTTAAGCTTGCATGACAATAAATTCATCTACTAAATTTAAAAGTTTTTCGATCGCTTCATTAAGATTTAGAGGCTTAACAGGAAATCCATGAGCAACTCGATGTCTAATCTCAGCTAAGGCGATCGCCCGTTCAAATTGGTCAGATGAAATCATCGATTGATCATAAAAATGCTGAATCATCAACATTGTCGGCAATCGATCAATGGGAATTAAAGACTGTTTGGCAAGTCTTCTCATCAAGACTTCGATAAATATCCACAATGATAAAAACGCCGCCTCATATTCTCCAATCGAAATCAACTTAGCGATGCGCTCTTTACGATGCAAGATCTGCGATCGGGTTAATTTATGATCAATAATGTCTTCTTCAGCGATCGGGGTCGCATCTTCGCCAGTAATTAGTAAAAATTGCCATCCACTATGCTCGGCGACGATTTTAGCGAGGTTGCTGTAATGATCAATGGCTAAATTAGTGGCGACATCTTTAGTCTCAATGATAAATCCTTGATGCTCGGATACCTTCACCAGCAAGTCAGGACAATATGCCTCCAAATTAAAAGGCATCTGATCGACAGTTGGTTGATCAATAACCTCATACCCTTGGGAGCGATAACATTCAGTAACTCTTGCTTTGATCAAGTTCTTAATATTTTGGTAATGTTCATGAAATTCCGTGGCTTTACGGCTTGAAAATGTTGGTCTAACGACAAGCAATACTATAGCAATCCTAAATGAGTTGTGAGAGGTTTCGACTTCGGATATACGCTGGCTGAGCGAAGTCGAAGCCCTATTTTTCTCATAAATGATTTCGGATTGCTATAAAAAGATATCTTACAAGATTCAGCCTCATTAATTCATTAATATGGATGTACTTTCACTTTTTCCTACCGAAGATGGTTCTGTCACCTTTTGGTCAGAGACATTTCAAGAAACCTTTCATAGCTCCCATGGCGCAAAGCATGAATCTGAGGCCAAATTTGTGATACCCGCCAAAATTGCCGAAAAAGCCAAAACCCAAACTCAACTTAATATTCTGGATGTCTGCTATGGCTTGGGTTACAACACCGCCGCCGCGATCGCCTGTGTCTCAGAGCTATCGGATTCAAGCCCAGCCCATCTAAATATCATCGCCCTCGAAAATAATCTAGAAGTCCCTCAAAAAGCGATCGCCACAGGATTAGTAAATATTTGGTCACCTGCGATCGCCCACATATTAACCACCGCCGCCGCCACCCAAACTGTCGAAACTGAAGATTTGGGATTAAAACTAGATTTGCAACTATTAATTGGAGATGCTAGACAAACCATCAGCCAAGTTCCAAGCCAATGGGCTGATGCTATTTTTCTCGATCCATTCTCGCCGCCCCATTGCCCCCAACTCTGGACAGTGGAGTTTATGCAGCTTTTAGCCAATTGTCTCAAGCCTGACGGATATCTAGTTACCTATTCTTCATCATCAGCTGTCCGCGCCGCCATGCTTCAGGCTGGATTACAAATTGGGGCGATCGCCCCTGTCGGTCGCAAATCCCCCAGCACAATCGCCGCCTTTGCCCCAAACCTATTACCGCCAATCTCAGAAAATGAAGCTGCTTTTCTAAAAACGCGTGCGGCTATTCCCTATCGCGATCGCACTCTTCAGGGGACGGCTCTAGAAATTATCAACATCCGCAAAGCCGAACAAAATAATAGCGAACTTGCCCCAAGTGCTAGCTTACGCAAAGTGAGTAGGGGCAGTTCATGAACTGCCCCTACTCACCAATCATTTCATCATCAGAATTACTAACAATCATCTCATCGTGAATCATTCTGGTATAATGCATAACTAAAAAACACCTATTTTTAAGCCAAAACCCTTAAGAAAAGTTAATAAACATCAGTTAATAAACATCAAGGAAATTAATGCAACTCACCCACCGCCCTCGCCGCCTACGTCGCAATCCTTCCATCCGTAGTCTTGTTAGAGAAGCCCACCTATCTGTAGATGATTTTATCTATCCCATGTTTGTCATGGAAGGCGAAAATAGCCGCGTTGAGATTCCTTCTATGCCTGAAGCTTATCGCTTTACCCTTGATCTGTTGATTAAAGAGATAGAAGAGATTTATGCCTTAGGAATTAAAGCGATCGCCCTTTTTCCTGCTGTCCCTGAAGACAAAAAAGACCTCATGGGTAGCGAAAGTTTTAATCCTGAAGGTTTAGCCCAACGAGCCGTTCGCGCTATTAAGGCGGTACTACCCGACATCATAATTTTTACTGATGTTGCCCTCGATCCTTTTACTACCCACGGGCATGATGGCATCATCGATGACAACGGCGTAATTCTCAATGATGAGACGGTTGAAGTTCTGGTTAAGATGTCGGTCTCTCAAGCCGCCGCAGGAACTGACTTTGTATCCCCCTCTGACATGATGGATGGACGTATTGGCGCGATCCGTCAAGGTTTGGATGCTAATGGATTTGAGAATGTGGGTATTCTCGCTTATTCCGCAAAATATGCCTCGGCTTATTATGGTCCTTTCCGTGATGCCTTAGGTTCTGCACCTAAATCTGGTGATAAGAAGACCTATCAAATGGACCCTGCCAATGCTCGCGAAGCAATTAAAGAAGTCTATCTCGATATTGCGGAAGGTGCAGATATTGTCATGGTGAAGCCTGCTTTGGCTTATTTGGATATTATTGCTAAGGTAAAAGAAGCCACCAATGTGCCTGTCGCGGCGTATAACGTCAGTGGTGAGTATGCGATGATCAAGGCGGCAGCGCAACTTGGCTGGATCGACGAGAAAAAAGTTATGTTTGAAACTCTGCTTAGCATGAAGCGAGCAGGTGCAGATATTATTTTGTCTTATCACGCCAAGGCGGTTGCACAGCTTTTGGCTTCGGGCTATCGTTTCTAACTTTTTTTTTCAATTACCATGAACGCAAAAGAACTTCTCGAAAGTTACGCTTTGGGCGATCGCGACTTTAGTAAGCGATCGCTGATCGGATTGATATTGACTGGAGCGAACCTGTCTGGAGCCAACTTCATCGAAGCCGATCTCGAAGAGATTACGCTCGATGTGGCTAATCTAGAAGATGTGGAACTAAATCTGGCTAATTTAGTCCGCGCTAATCTGAGTGGCTCGATTTTGATCCAAGCAAATCTCAATGGCACGATTCTCGAACAAGCTTCATTGATTGGGGCAAATCTTTCAGAAGCTTTCTTAATCGAAGCTGATTTGAGCGATGCGATCTTAGTTGAAGCTAATTTTTCTAACGCATTTCTGACCAGTGCCAATCTGACGCGATCGCGTCTATGTCGAGCTAATCTTACCAATGCCTTTTTGACAGGTGCTTATTTAAATGGAGCGGACTTGCGTGGCGCAAATCTCACAGGAGCGGATCTCACCAGAGCCAATCTGACAGGAGCCAATCTAGCGGGTGCAGATCTTAGTCGGGCTAATCTGACCGATGCCAAGCTAAATTGGGCAAATCTTGCCAATGCTAAGTTAATTGGCGCAGATCTCACAGGAACTTATTTATCAACGCTCAAAAGCATTGAAGGCACGGACTTCACCGATGCTCGCAATGCCCCAAACTCCGTTGAGCTTGTTAATATAGAACCAGTAAATCCAGAAGAATAGCGGCAACTACGCAGATTTTTTATAGTTATTTTTATAATTATTATGTTAAATTCTTAGAGAAAATCTTAGTATGATTTCAGGAGAAATTCGATGTCGCGTTTCAAAATCTGGAGATTATTGGCGATCGCTAGCACTGCATGTTCAACAATATTTGTGCCAATATTTTTAGCAAATGTAGAATGTCTAAAAGCCCAAGTAAAAATTGATGCCAGCCAGTCCAACGGACTATCGCCAGCACAACAAATCCTAGTGGAAATGCGCCAGAGCAATGCGCCTGCAGTCGGCGGTGGTAGTATGCAGCTGTTTCGATTCACTCAAAACAATGTGTCTTTTGTCCCTTTTGAAGGATTAGAAAAATTTTTTAAGTGGGAAATTCCAGAAACTGAGGTCATAGCTGAGCAAACTATTGGCGATCGCATTCAAAAATTTAAACTAGATCAGCGTAGGCAGATCGTTTCAGATAGCCAGATTCTAGAAGCTATTAATCGAATTAACTACAAAAAGAATCAGTAATATTCATTGAGAATCAAGCTCTAATTATGAAATACCGCATCTTTTTGGCGATCGCGCTACTTATCATATCGTTTTCGTTCTCGTGGTCAGCGTGGGCGGCAAATCCGAGCCAAGTTATCCAACTGCAATCCACCAAAAGATGTCAAGTTTGTGATTTGACTGGGGCATATTTGCCAGTTAGCAACCTTGACTATACCTATCTACTGGCGGCAGATCTGACTAGCGCTAACTTGTTGGGGGCGAGTATAACTTTCTCTAATCTCAGTCGGGCTAATCTTAACGGAACTGATCTAAGCTATGCCAATCTCAAGCACACTAAAATGTTATTGACTGACTTTACTAGGGCAATATTTAATAAAACTGATTTAACCGAAGCCGATCTGACCAGCGCCACGATATCAGAAACTCAATTGGCCCAAGCCAAACTCTGCAAGACGGTTCTGCCCAGTGGATTAATCTCCAATCGCGATTGTTAGCAAAGCTAAAAAAAGAGTATCGGCGCATCGCGCCGACGCTCTTTTTTGGTTTGAACCGTAAGGGCAATTCATGAATTGCCCTTACGGTAAGTTCTACTGAACATTTAGCGAGAAGGTCCTAGACCAACAGCACCCGCATAAACAGCTTGACTGCCAAGTTCTGCTTCAATTCTTAGCAAACGGTTGTACTTAGCAACGCGCTCACTGCGACAGAGAGAACCTGTTTTGATCTGCCCTGCGCGAGTTGCCACGGCAAGATCGGCAATAGTCGTGTCTTCGGTTTCGCCCGAACGGTGACTGATGACTGAGCGATAACCATTCTTGTCAGCAGTGGCGATCGCCTCAAGAGTTTCAGTCAGAGTCCCAATTTGATTGAGCTTAATCAAAATTGCACTAGCACAACCTTCACGAATACCACGCTCTAAACGAGTCTTATTGGTCACAAATAAATCATCACCGACCAGTTGTGTATTGGTGAGTTGCGCGGTCATGGCTTGCCAGCTAGCCCATTCATCTTCTTGTAAGCCATCTTCGATCGAGACGATCGGATATTGACTGCAAAGATTTTCGTAGTAGTTGACAAACTCTTGAGGAGTGAGCGATTTACCATCGATCGCATAGTTGCCATCTTTAAAAAGTTCGTTGGAGGCGACATCTAGCGCCAAAGCAACTTGTTCACCCGGTTTATAACCCGCTTTGGTGATGGCATCAATTAGCAATTCTAGAGCAGCTTGGTTGGACTCAAGGTTCGGAGCAAAGCCACCTTCATCGCCAACAGCAGTTGATAAGCCTTTGTCATGAAGGACTGAGCTAAGGGCAGCAAATACTTCCGCACCCCAACGCAATGCTTCTTTAAAAGTTGGTGCGCCCACAGGCACGATCATAAATTCTTGAATGTCTACGTTGTTGTCCGCATGAGCGCCGCCATTGACAACATTCATTAGAGGGACGGGCAGCACATTTGATAAAGGTGTACCCAAATATCGGTATAGAGGTTGCCCGATCGCCACTGATGCGGCTTTGGCGGTAGCCAGCGAGACTGCCAAAATTGAATTTGCGCCAATCTCAGACTTGTTCGGCGTGCCGTCACGCTTGATCATGAGGCGATCGACTAGTTCTTGATTGAGAGCATCTACGCCTTTCAATTCGGGCAGAAGCTTTTCAGTAATGTTGCGAACTGCGATTAAAACGCCTTTGCCACCGTAACGGCTTTTGTCGCCGTCGCGCAATTCATGGGCTTCAAAGCTACCTGTAGATGCCCCACTGGGAACTTGTGCGAGACCGATTGCGCCATTGGCAAGTGTGACTTCTGCTTCAACGGTTGGTTTGCCACGCGAATCAAGAATTTCTCGTGCAGCGATCGCAATGATTTCTGTTCCTTTAGACACTTGAGCTATTCCTTTGATGATTAAGTGAAGCTTTCGATACAATCTTACAGTTTCGCGTTGCCTCGTTGTTCAAATGTCATGTTTTCATTAAAAAGCTGGACAAAAACGACTTTTCTTTTTTAGAGGGATATCAAAGAAAAGTTTAAAAGTGCCACAAAGCGGCACTTTTAAGCTTCTCTTTGGCTTTTATATCAGCGCAAAGCGCTGTAGCTAGATTATTAAAAACTTTAACTTCCTAGAACAAGAGCATCTAGCTTTCTAATTCTTTCGGTCATGATCTTCATCACATTGATCGCAAAAAATGGAGTTTGTTGTACCAAAAACATAAAGCGCTGTTGATCAACAGCGACTAATTTACATTCTGTTTTGGCGATCGCCGTGGCACTTCTTGGAGTTGCGCTAATTAGAGCCATTTCCCCAATAATTCCACCCGCGCCAGTGGTGTCCATCAACTTGCCGTCGATCGAAATCTCGACTTCGCCTTCAAGAACTGCATACATATGATCGGCAACTCCGCCCTTTTCAAAAATTACGGCTCCTGCTGGAATGGTAGTGAAATCTTTTTCGTTTTTAAATAAATCAATAGTAGTCAAAATCTGGCTCCGTGCTATACAAATGTGATTAGCAAATGCAATCAAATATACAAGTATCAATTGTAATGTTGAATCGACGGCTTTTTTTTTCTTGAGTAAGTAGCTTGGCGTAATTAAATAACATATAAAAAGCCTAAAACCGCCCGCATAGCGGGCGGTTTTAGGCAATAGGGTTTTATATTTAATTGTGCTTACTTATTCAACCGCTTTATGTCTTAACGAAAACGGCGATCGCCACAGAAATCATCACAGAAATCACCGCACCAATTAATGTATTGATCCCGTTGACGAGTTCATTGGTGAGCCAGTCATATTTTTCTTGCAAAGTTGCCCCGATCACGCTTTCGATATTTGTGGCGATAAAAGCCGCGATCGCGCACCAGAGCAGATCCCAAGGACTCGCCAATAAGCCCACCGCCAAGCCGATCGCCGCGATCACTAGTGAACCAATAATTCCTGCGATCGTTCCCTCTAGGCTAATCGCGCCCTCTGTCCCAGCCGCGACAGGCTTGAACGTGGTAATCAAAAATGTGCTTTTGCCGTAAGCTTTGCCAACTTCGCTCGCGGTCGTGTCGGAAAGTTTGGTGCTGAGACTGGCGGTATAGGCAATTAACCAGAGCGGATTTGGAGCGATCGCCTGACCGATCGCACAAACTGCACCTGTCGCCGCCGATCCCCACAGATTTTCTGGTCCCCTTGCGCCATCACGTTTTTCAGCAATACCTTTAGCTTCTTTGATCTCTTTACCAATGCGAGTTACCCCCGAACCCACGATTAGATAGCTTAAAATTACAACATAACCTTGCCATCCGAGACAGCCCCAGATCGTAATTCCTAGCGCCCATGCATGGTAGATACCTGCGGTAGTTAAGACTTTACGAGGCAATAATAGGGCGATCGCCCCAAGAACTGTATTTAAGGCGATCGCGATTAACCATTGCGGCGAAATTGGAAGGCTGCTTATCATAGGAGTTAATCTTTCTTTTCTAGTTTTTGATAGTTTTTATAAGTAGCTAGCTATAGCAATTTGCTTTAAAACCCGCCACGCCACAAATAAGAATATAAAACCCATTGCGGGGCTTTGCCCCGCGACCCACTTTAATAATAGAGAGCAAAAATAATGACAGAAGCATTTGAGCAGTTTTTTGGGAATTTTCGATGGATGGGTTGGAATCTATTTTTAGCAATTATTCCATGCGTACTTAGCTTTATCTTATTTAACAAACAATTGTCTAAGCGATCGCCAAGACAATTCCCAAAAGCCCTGATTTGGTGGTGCGGTTTCGCTATTTTTATGCTGTTTTTACCAAACGCGCCCTATATTTTGACTGACATTATCCATTTTGTCGATGATTCACGATCGCCTGATATTTCGGTTAATGGCATAATTTTCGTTCTGATTCCGCAATATGTGGTTTTCCTATTGTTTGGCTTCCAATGTTATGTTTTGTCGATCATTAGATTTATTCAATATTTTAGTTTTCTCAAGCTAACTAAGAATATGGTCTGGCTAGAAATCAGCATCAATTTCATTTGTGCGATCGCTGTTTATTGGGGCAGATTCAACAGATTGAATAGCTGGGATGTATTTACAAAGCCGAATTTTGTGATAAGTCATGGAATTAGTAATTTAAAAAATCCTAACTTCTTTTTCGGCACAATGTTGTTTTTTGTGGTTTTTACTAGCCTCTATTACACCTTTAAATGGATTAATGTAGCGATCGCCTTCTACTGGCAAAATCGCCCTAACCAAAGATCGGCATAAAAACTATCCAAATATCTAACCAATTGGCTTAACTAACTCAACCCCATCGCGACCATCCCCAGCCGCAGTCAAAAATACTTTGACCTGCTCATCTTTAGAAGTCGGCAAAGTGCGCCCCACATAGTCAGGATGGATCGGTAACTCACGATGACCGCGATCGATCAAAACCAGTAATCTTAAAACTTTGGGACGACCATAATCATGAATCGCACTTAAGGCGGCTCCAATTGTTCGACCGCTATAAACTACGTCATCGACTAAGACGACAGTCTTACCATTTAGATCGGCAGGAATCTCGGTTTTATTTGGTGTTCGCAATCCAATCTTATCTAGATCATCGCGATAAAATGTAATATCCAACGCGCCAGACGGAACTGTTATGCCTTCAAGTGTGTGTATCTGTTTGGCGATCGCCATACTTAGCGGCACACCACGCGTATAAACTCCGAGCAAGACTACGTTTGACAAATCATCACTAGCTTCAACGATTTGCGAAGCCAGACGATTGACCGTGCGACGTAGCTCGTCAGCAGATAAAATTTCGACAACCTTGAATTGCTGCACTACTTAATTTTTGTTAATAAGTTTAGTGACGACTCCCACCCTAACTTGCGGACGATTATAGGGTGGGCTTCTCAGTGAACCCTGCTATTGCATCGGGCATATCCTGAGCTTTGTTTTAAGTCCACGGAGCGTCCCTCCGAAGACTATTAATTTCTTGTTTTATACCCTACGACTTTTACTGCCTTGGATAAATTTCGAGTTTCTCGCGCTACGTTGTCCATCTACGAAGCCGCGAACCGCTTGAGAAAAGCGACTACATCCCGTCACTCATCCTGTAAACGGATAGAGTGCGGGGCTTTCGCTCGGTAGCTAAATCAGCTTTTTATATTTGAGCGCTATCTAAATACTTTTCGATAGTGCTACAAAGCGTTGCTTTAGGGACAGCCCCAACGACTACATCAACACGCTGCCCACCTTTGAATAACATGAGCGTGGGAATACTGCGAATACCATATTGTCCAGCTACGGTAGGATTCTCATCAGTATTAAGCTTGAAAACTCTGATCTTGCCCTCATACTGTGTAGCGACTTCTTCGACTACAGGGGCAACCATACGGCAAGGACCACACCAAGGGGCCCAAAAATCTACTAGAACAGGTACATCACTTTTAAGTACGTCCTGCTCAAAGCTAGCATCTGTAACGGCGATCGCTGATGACATGCTTTGATAACTCCCTAAATGTTAAAAACTTTTAATTTCAAAAATTGTGTGTAGGTAGTATAACAGCTAGGATTGCACATTTGCTAAAAACCAAAATTGTATAGCAGAATACTTTGGCGCAAATCAAAAAAAAGCCAACTGCGCCACATCATCCTCTTTGACTTTTGATAAAGACTTACCAAAAAACACTTATAGTCAAAAAAGAAAAAACCGCCTTTGCTGCTCATAAGCTCAGGCGGAATGTGGTGTGAGGAGTGAACGGAAACTTGCGTCTCCGCTTACATATACATTGTAGTCTAATCCGCAAATATGAATACGATCGCGCAATTTTTTCGGGTTTTTCAGAGTCGCAAAATGGTGGCGCTTTTGTTACTAGGATTTGCCTCAGGGTTGCCATACGCGCTAACTGATGATGCTTTTCGGGCGTGGCTTACTAGCGCTAAGTTTGACCTCAGTACGATTGGTTGGCTAGGTTTGGTTTCATTGCCCTATTCCCTCAAATTTTTATGGTCGCCTTTTACCGATCGCTTTGTACCACCTTTTTTAGGACGGCGGCGCGGTTGGATTTTATTGACTCAGGGTGGATTGGTGTTGGCAATTTTGGCAATCGCTTGGCAAATGTTTACAATTAGTAATATTTTGCCTACAGAAAGAGCCTCGGCTTTGCCAACATTGGCGATCGCGGCGGTGATTCTGGCTTTTCTGAGTGCCACTCAAGATATTGCGATCGATGCTTATCGGACTGATGTGCTAGAACCGCAAGAAGTCGGGGCAGGGATTGGTATTTGGGTGATGGGATATCGGATCGCGATCCTATTTGCTGGATTTATCGGATTTAATTTGGCAAGTAAATTGGGGTGGGCATGGGTCTATGTGTTACTAGCGATCGTGATGAGTCTTGGCATGGTGGTAACGATCTTTGCCCCTGAGCCGCCAGAAGTAAATGCGCGTCCACTATCACTAGATGAAGCAGTGGTCAAGCCTTTTCAAGAATTTTTTCAACGATTGGGAGTAAAGAAAGTTTTATTAATCCTTGTGTTTACGATTTTTTATCGATTTAGCGATGCCATGGTAAGCAAAATGGCAGTGCCTTTTTTAAAAACTCTTTTTGACGACGGCACAATTGGCACGGTGCGACAGGGGATTGGCGTAGTTGCGACTATTGTGGGGACTCTGACGGGCGGGGCGATCTTGAGCAAAATTGGCATTAATCGATCGCTATGGGTGTTTGGATTTTTGCAAGCAGTTAGCAACATTGGCTATTACGCAATTTCGGTAGTTGGTAAAAACGATCTAGTTTTATTGGCGGCGATTAATGTGGAAAATTTTTGTGGGGGACTTGGAACCGCAGGATTTTTAGGCTTTTTAATGGTGCTATGCAATCCCAGCTTTTCGGCAACTCAATATGCGTTGCTTTCCAGTCTATTTGCGGTCGGGCGCGATCTCTTAGCTTCACCTTTTTCAGGAGAATCCGCCCAATTTATTCAGCGCAATATGCCATCATGGACAGCGATTAATCAAATCTCATGGCTAGCTGGCAGTGATGGCAAAGGTTGGTCGCTATTTTTCTTGCTTACACTGGCTTTAGCTATACCGGGAATGGCTTTCTTGCCATTATTTGCACCTTGGAACGGCGAATTTAAAAAAGTGGATTCTTTGCCAATTGATTAGTAAGAAGAGGGGGAGCGCCGCCACTCCTCTTCTGGGGTTTTTAAATTATCGATTCGGGTCTCCATAAATATTTGCGTAAATCGATTTTGCCAGCATCGTTAAAACTTATCCCTTCGCGCTCAAGGAGCGATCGCTGTAAATAGTCAGTGCCGAAACGCAAAGGCGAAAGTGATACCTCACCTTTGGCATTTACTACGCGCTGCCAAGGAATATCTGAGGTTTGCATATCAATACGATAGAGCGCATAGCCGACCACCCGCGCTTTTCCAGCCAAGTTTGACAGTTCGGCAACTTGCCCATATGTAGCAACTTGTCCGTAGGGAATTTGGCGCACAATCTCGTAAATGCGATCGTAAGATGTTAATTTGCTTGACATAATCACTATTGTATAATTTTGTGATTTTTCTAAACTTAGTGACTCAAATCACGTCCCAATCATTAAATCTTTAGCTATGATGATAAGTATCAAAGCATGAAGACATTTGCACTGGAGAAATTTCAATGTTAGCGGCGGAATGTATCGATTCCAGGGCTACTGTAAACTTAGAGGAAAAGCGCCGAACGACAACACGCATAGCTATGCGTGTGCCGAGGAGCTGCTATGGCGAGCCAATTATCTCGCGCCTCTCTTGTGAGCATGGGCTTAGTGTGAACATTATTGCTGCTCTTTTGGGTGAAAGTCCTGAAGATGACGGCTGGTTCACATTGGAACTCACTGGAACAACGCAACAAATTCAGACTGGCATCATTTATCTAGAAGAGCTAGATTTAGAGATTTGGGACAAAACGGCTGTCGAAGACGAAAGTTGGTAAAAACATAAAAATAAAAAGGCTTGCTAAGCAAGCCTTTTTATTTTTTATCACCAAATAAAAGGCGGCGCATCGCACCGCCTTTTACTTTTCGGTTTTTGTGATTATTTGTTAGGTTGAGGAGTCAATCGCAAATAAGGCTTCACAGGATTAAAGCCTTTAGGAAACTTAACTTTGGCTTCTTCATTAGATACCGAAGGGACAATTACGCAATCATCGCCATCTTTCCAGTTAGCAGGTGTGGCGACGCTGTAGTTGTCGGTCAGTTGCAATGAGTCGATCACGCGCAAGATTTCGTCAAAATTGCGACCTGTGCTAGCAGGATAGGTCAAGCTGAGGCGAAGTTTTTTGTTGGAGTCAATGATAAACACGGATCGCACAGTCAAGGTGCTACCCGTGGCGGAATTGGGATGAATCATGTCATAAAGTTCTGAGACTTTTTTGTCTTCATCCGCAAGAATCGGATAGTTGAGGGTAGCGCCTTGAGTTTCTTCGATGTCACTAACCCACCCCTTGTGTGACTCAACACCATCAACGCTCAAAGCGATCGCCTTGATATTACGCTTGTCAAATTCACCTTTGAGTTTGGCAACAGTGCCTAACTCGGTCGTGCAGACAGGGGTAAAATCTTTGGGGTGAGAAAATAGAATTGCCCAGCTATCACCAATCCACTCATGGAAGTTAATAACGCCTTCGGTTGAGTCTTGGGTAAAGTCTGGAACAGTGTCGCCTAAACGCAGTGTCATAATTTTAATTTAGTGTTTTAATGTAGTTTTCGTAGTTACAACTAATAAGATACAAGATTATCCAAAAATAGCCAACTCTATAGATCGGTATTCTCATCGCTTTACTGTAGATTTTGACAGGCAGTTAAAAAACAAATCAAAAGCCAACGACAACAGAACCTAGTGCTTTCTGTTGATCTGAACCAGTGCGAGTGGAAAACAACAGGAGGAATTTTCTTGGAGAATTTTGTTGATCTGGTTGTCCAAACTTTTAGATTTTGCTGGTCAATTTAGTCAGCAATTGATTCGATCGCTGCAAAAAGCCCTTCATACTGTCCGCATCAAAGCTCTTTTGCGCCATCAAAGCCAAGTCATAGACATGGGCGCAAATCAAATTAGCGAGATCGAGGGATTCAGATTTACCGCCGACAAGAATTTGATTGCTTTCAAGATCGATGAGCTTTTGCATCAAAGGATGGGCGGTATTGACTAGCAACACATGATCTTCAGGAAAGCTCACCGTGCCTTGTTGCATCAGCGCCATCATTTCTTGCATCCGCCGCGCTGATTCGGGTAATAGAATAATTGCAGGTGGGGCAGAAGCCACATCGTCAGACTTAATTGCTTCGGTGCGAATTACCAATTTTGGTTTATTTAACGCCTCACGGAAGATGTCTTGAAGATGATCGCTCTTGGTTTTGTTGGTTTTAGGATCGACAATTTCGGTATTCGATTCTTTATCCACAAGGCGATCGTCGATTTCAGCATCAACGCGAGCAAACTTAATATCGGTAAATTCACGCTCAAGGAAGTTGATGAAATGGCTATCGATAAACGCATCAAAGGTCAGCACTTCCAAACCTTGGTTTTTATGCAATTCTACATAAGTCCCTTGGGCGATCGGGTCGGACGTGTAGAAAACTTGATTTTCGTGTTCAGCCTTATTCCGCTCTAGATAAGCTTGCAAGGTCGTGTAGTTACCACTAGCACTCTTGACTTCTTCAGATTCGCTAGTGGTGGAGTAAACCAAAATATCTTTGATTTGTTGATAGAACTTATCGCTATTCATCGCCCCAAATTTCATGAAGATGCTGATATCTTGCCAACATTTCAAAAATTCTTCACGGGAGTCACTGTACAGTGAGCTGAGGCGATCGCCTACTTTCTTAGCAATAAAGTCTTGAATCTTGCGAACCTTGGGATCGCCCTGCAAGAAGCTCCGCGACACATTCAGAGGAATATCAGTACTATCGATCGCCCCACGCAAGGGCATCAAAAACTTAGGAATCACATCATCGCAATTGTCGCTGACAAAAACGTGATTGCAGAACAACTTGATCTGTCCACGATTGGGATCGATATCCGCCTTCATTTTCGGGAAATATAAAATCCCCTTAATCACAAAGGGATAATCGGTATTCAGATGAATCCAAAACAGAGGATCGTCTTGGTAGGGATAGAGATAGCGATAAAATTCGAGGTATTCATCGTTAGTAACAGACTTTGGAGACTTGTCCCACAGCGCCGTTTGCTTGTTGATGACTTCATCATTGAGCTTGATCGGCACGGGCATAAAGTCGCAATAGTTGCGAATCATCCGCTTGATCGAGCCTTCCTCTAGATACTCCTCAGCATCTTCTTGCAAAGTCAAGGTGATGGTTGTGCCGACAGTGGCGCGATCGCTATCATCGAGGGTAAAAGTGGTCGAACCATCGCAAGCCCAATGCACCGCCTCAGCGCCTTCTTTGTAGGAGCGTGTGTCGATCTCGACATTGCTCGCCACCATAAATGACGAGTAAAAACCTAAACCAAAGTTACCAATAATTTGCTGATCGCCTGTGCCACTGTTGGCATATTTAGTCGCAAATTCTTGAGCGCTAGAAAAGGCAACTTGGTTAATGTATTGCTTGACCTCATCCGCCGTCATGCCAAGCCCTGTATCGGCGATCGCCAAGGTCTTTTTATCTTTATCAATGGTGATTGTGATTTCTGGCTCGGCTGAATGGTTCGTCTCTCCAGCATAAGACACCATTTTGAGTTTGCTAATTGCATCTACCGCATTAGAAACCAATTCCCGCAAGAAGATATCGCGTTCTGAATATAAAGCCTTCTTGATAATGGGAAAGATATTCTCGGTATGAATGCTGATCGTTCCCTGCTCTTGCATATCGCGCAAAGCTCCTGATTATTACTAAATGTTACTTAAGTAAGTTGGCTTAATTAAATATAAAATCCTAAAACCTGTGGCGCACGCTGCGCCACAGGTTTCGGTTCTGGTTTTATATTTAATTGCGCTTATTTACTTATCATTAATCAAATCTGATTATACCGACTCAAGAGTTATACCAAAGCTGTTGATATTGTCGCGTTCTCCGTACCAAGACAAAAAAGAAAGGTTTGCATCGCAAGCCTTTCTTCTTTTTAGTTTGAGTGCGCGGTAAGTTCAAAACATTGAAAGTCTCGCACTGCAAAGCTTTCAATGTTTTGGGCTTGTTGTTTAGCCTCGACGAACGGTTTTGTCTTTGTTGCTAACGATCAGCAAGGCTACAAGGATCAGTCCAAGGACTACGCTGCCAGCGACAAGGCTGAGCAAAAGATTGGTTAATGATGATGTCATATAGGTTTAGAGGTAAAGTTTTAATATACAGACTAAGTGCTTAGCATGATTTTAGCATCAGACGATCGCAACTTCTAGGCGCTGAAAGCAGGTCAATGTTTGCGCGATTGATTTTGGCTGCGGACGATCCAGTAACTGATTGATAGGGATAAAACGGCGATCGCTAAACCAGTTAAGTCACCATCGGCTTTGCTATCAAAAATGACAATTTTACGAGCAACTGCGGTCAGGGCGGTGATCACCACTAACTCTAGCTGAATCACATGTTGACGCAAATAGGCGGTGATATTTTCCATGAGTTCCAATGCAATTAAAACATTAAGAAACATCCCAAAAATTTTTAGTAGCGGAGCCGTAAACACACCCTTAGGATCGGTAAAAAACAAGTCATAGGTCAAAACCTTGAGCAAGTCAAACAGGGCAATCAAAATCACGAAGACCAGAGCGACCGCCAATATTTTAGAAACAATATTTTCAATTTTGGTGATCGCCCTCAAAAAACTTTCATCTTTACAGGCGATCGTCAAAGAGTGAAATAAATTTACAACTTGCTGCTTTAATTTCATAAAATCCGAATTGGTTTCTTTGTGTTATCTTTTTGCAAATGATCGTGATTTTGAATTAAAAAATCGATCGCTTTTTTAAAATATTGACCATCATCTGATTGAAAGGCTATTTTTGATAATTCCACTTGACTTACTCGCTCTTGCACTTCTGCATAAAAGCTTTGGTTGTTGATTAGTTTGAGAATTAGTTGAGTATATTCCGTAGGTGTCTTAGCAACCAGATCTCCTAGCCCTAAATTTTTCATTAGTCGCGCTCCTGCTCTGGTATACCAACGTTTACCTTCAAATACGATTGTTGGCTTTTGGAGATACAGCCCATCAATGATGACATTACATCCACCAAAATGATAGGAATCAATACAGATATCACCTTCTTCCATACAAGCCATGTATTCACCGTAGGGCATATATGGATAGACCTGAACATGTTCAGATCCTAAAACTTGTTCCACGTCTTTGACAAATGGAAGAAAGTCATTTTTACGAGTTAATGCTCCTCCTGAAAAGAAGCGAAATAGTATAGAAGATTTAGCTTCTTGGGTTAGTTTTTTTAGCAAAACTAATAGCGGATAATTTACTTTTTGGGCGTACCAAGGACAATTAATAATAAATCTGTCATCCTTGTCAACAGATTTGCGAGTAGATGATTTGTGCTGACGTTCATAATTAGGCTGATTATTGATGATTCCTAAACCATTTAATAGAACTAAGCGTTCAGAATAATTGACTTCAGGATTGCGACTTACTTCAGCATCAGCACCACCAATAAAATAATCAATCTCGCTCCCAAATGTACTTACAGGATGTCCTACTCCACAGATTTGCACGGGAGCGATACGCAGATTCGACAATAAAATACTTTCGATTGACATCCCAATATCTGGATAGTAGATGGCAGCAAAATCATTTGTCTCGATACTACTAATATCAAGTTTATCGTCTTGAAGCTGTAAATATTTTACTTCATGAAAATACTGAGTATCAATTTCTAATTGCCGATCGCCCAAATGTATTAAGGTAAGATGATAGCTATCTTTAAGTGATGCCACAAATTTAAAAAGAACCCGATAAACAGAATGTTGAGGAAACCAAAATCTAGATATTACTGCAATTTTTTTAGGGTTTGGTTGATTATTGATAACTATACTTTTGATGAGTTGACTATTTTGAATTGATTTATTTATTTTTGCCTTGAGTAAGCGATCGCCATCTCCATCAATATATGTTGAGCCAAAGTAGAGATCATCAATTTTATAAAAATCAGTTAAGCGATCGTCTTCGTATATAAGGTGTTCTCGCAAATTTTGATATGCAATTCTATTTACTAAACCCGATCGATAAATTTCTAAATAATGGCAATACCACAAACAAGCCAATTGAGGACTAGCATCAAAAAAAGACTGGCGATCGATTGTAAAAATATTTCTAGCCGAACATAGACTAAGCATCTTTACATAATTTTGGGGCTGCCATTTTAATATTTCTAAATAAGCGTCTGTAGTCTTAAAGTCAGAAATTGCTACTAAATTAGATATGATTAAATTTAATTGAATAAATCTTGTCACATAGCGATCGCTTAATACATAATCAGGCTGCGTGAAGATATATAAAAAATTTTTAACAAATGCATTTATAAAGTATCGTAATTCATCTGATATTTCTAAATAATTAACTTGCTCAAAGTGTTCCAAAATATGAATTAGCTGCTCAGACAACACATCATAATTTTGAGACATATAATCTTGAATTAATTTTTGAGCATTAAAATGTAGCCCTTTTGTATCCTGTTCGTCCATGTTTAGGCTATCTCCAATTGATTTTACAAATTTATTTTTACAGCGCTATAGCTGACATTAAACCCAGAGAGAAATTTAAAAATGCTGCAAAGCGGCACTTTAAAATTTCTTTGCAAACTACATAAAGTTAGGGCTTACGCAAAAAACGACTTTAAAGTTTCATTTTATCATAGGAGCAAATCATGATTTTCTCCCTACATTTTTTAAATCTTCATGCACAACAATCGTTTCACAACCGCTAAACATAAAAAAATAGTGCTGCTGAGCAGCACTATTTTTTGCTTTTAAGAAACGGAGAGGGGGAGATTCGAACTCCCGTTAGGTGTGACCCCAAATCTGATTTCGAGTCAGACGCATTCAACCACTCTGCCACCTCTCCAAATATCTTTTGTAGACTATTGGTCAGCAAAGCAATTGCAATGATATCACAGTATGTGTAGTCCAAGAAATTTTTTAAAAGGCTTGCTTTGCAAGCTTTTTAGAAAATTTCTTGGGTTTTAAGAAAACGCTTTGCGGGGGACAAATGACGAAAAAATGTTGATTTTAGCGAAAACCCTTGCCCTGTGAAGATTCAGCCCAGATCATGAGATCGCCATCAGCATTAGCCGCCGCCAATTTTCTGCCCTGTGGTTGCCATTGTAGAGCCGTAATCTCGCCCATCGGTGTATCTAAAGCTTGCACCCAATCCTTAGCATTTTTCCAGATCGCAATCCTGCCATTTTCGTCAGCCGAGGCTAATACTTGCGATTTTGGCTTGAAGGTCGCAAAACCGACAACGCTGTTATGCCCTTTAATTGACTCACCTTCCCAACCAATATTCAGATCAGCATGTCGTTCCCAAATGACAATATCAGAACCACTAGATGACGATAATAATGGCGAAGTTTTATTAGCCGACCAAGCAAAAGAGCGGATTTTAGCTGGAAAGCCCTGCATCCGCCAAGGTGAAACATCAAAGTCTGTTCCTAGCCATTCCATAACTACAACCAAATTATCAAGGGTACTTGCTACTATGTACTGCCCTGCGTGATCCCAAGCGATTTTGGCGATCGCCGTGGACATTTCAAACAAAATAGGGTCTGCATACCAATCTTGGGCGGCCCAAGTCTTAAAGCCACCATCACCGCCTACGGACAGATATTCGCCACTAGGATGCCATGCGATCGCCAGTACTGTTGATTTTTCAAAATGTAAAGTGGTGACAATATCGAGAGTATTTGCACTCCAGACTTGGACATATTTGCCAAAACTAAAGGCAATCTCGGCTCGGCTAGGATGCCAGACCAGATGTTCGATCCATGTGTTGCCAAGATCAAGGGTAGCCGCGATCGCCACCTGATTGTTTTCTAATTTCCAAACTCGCACTTTCCCATCTTGTCCTCCTGTCGCAAACCAGCATCCATCCGCCGAAAAACCCAGACAGTCCACCGCAATCTCAGTGGACTTTTGCAATTCTATCAACTTTTGCGAGATATCAGAAACGGCGCTCGTATCATCCAATAAAACAACCTCACCTGACGCGGTGGCGGTGGCGACATATTTGCCATCGGGTGACCATGCGATCGCCGTAACATACTCGCTGAGCGTTATTTGCGATTGTGGTTTAGGATTGAGGATTAGCGTAGTCTTGGGTTTGGGCATAATGATTTTTATGATTGCATTTTTATGATTGCCAATTGGGCATGTATAAAAGTCTCGCTTAGCAAGACTTTTATCGACATCAAAATTATTCTGATTTGCTAAACAGGAGTCTTAAATTGAATCTTTAAATAATCATCTTCCATCTTCGCGCCAGCAGTTTGGAGAACCGACAAAGCTTGAGGCAAAACCAAATTACGGCGATGATTGCCAATCCGAATGTTTAGCTCGTCACCCGTCTTGGTTAGCTCAATTTTTTCCTTAGGCACACCAGGCAAAAATAGCTCTAAACGATACTGTTTGTTTTCTTCAACTACCCGCATCGTGTTCTCTTTGTAATAGATTTGAGATGGATCTTCATCACCAAACAGAGTGTCTTTGAGCCGTTCTAATGCTTTTAGACCGCACATCTCTTCAGAATAAAGTGGAATTTGCTTAATTGGCAAAGGATGAAAATCACGATAAATCTGTTCACAATATTGTTTCTGATTTTCCTTCCAAGCTTTAAAAAATGGATCTTGAACTTCTTCAGGAATAATTCGATTAGCAATCACCATGTCTGTCGCGACATTGTAAAGACTCAGATAAGAATGTGCCCTCAATGACTCATTGATGACCATCTTCTCAGGATTAGTTACCAGCCTGACCGTTGTAATGGTGTTGTCAGTGAGAATCTTTTCTAGAGCTTCTAGTTCTTCATAAAACTCATAGGGAGCATCCATTACCTCCTTATTTGGTAGCGAAAATCCAGTAACGCGCTTGAAAATAGGTTCAAATACAGGGTTTAGAACCTGAGCCATACCTTGCAATGGTTTATAGAATTTCCGCATGTACCAACCCGCAACTTCGGGCAGGGACAGTAAACGTAGCGCTGTCCCCGTTGGCGCAGAGTCAATGACCAACACATCAAATTCTTTTTCGTCATAGTGCCGCTTGACCCGCACTAGCCCAAAGATCTCATCCATGCCAGGTAAAATTGCTAATTCTTCAGCCTGAACACCTTCGAGACCACGCGCCTGTAAGACTTCGCTGATATACCGTTTGACCGCGCCCCAGTTCCCTTCTAGCTCTTTTAACGCATCAAGTTCTGCTCCCCAAAGATTGGGACGAATCTGTTTAGGATCATGTCCTAACTCGACCATAAAGCTATCTGCAAGGGAGTGAGCAGGATCAGTACTCAACACTAGTGTTTTATAACCCAATTCGGCACAACGTAAGCCTGTCGCCGCCGCTACGGAAGTTTTACCAACTCCGCCTTTTCCTGTCATTAAAATGATACGCATGGTCAATTTGACTCACATAGATGACTTTGCAAAACTTTACATTTATCATAATTCTAACACCGATATTACGATCGCCACTGTCGAAAATAAGATAAGTAGAGAGCTAATTCTTTATTTTTTGCCTTTTTTGACTAGGCGCATGTTAATTTAGCAAAGCCTAAATATAGCAATCCGAAATGATATGTATCAAAATATTTTGTCATCTTTGTGAGTAGGGGCAGTTTATGAATTGCCCCTACTCACAATTCGTTTAGGATTGCTATATAAGTAATCTAGCTCTTGCTAAATGCTGTAAAACTTTTGAAATATATGAATCAGCAATCAAATTGTCCTATTGATTTAGAACTACTCAACGAAATATCCCTAGGGGATATAGCCTTTGAAATCGAGGTTTTGCAAGTGTATGTCGAAGATATTATGCCAAGAATAGATAAAGCGCGTGAGGCGATCGCCAATAATGATTATGAGCAGATCATGAGCGCAAATCATCACATCAAGGGGGCTAGCAGTAATGTGGGTGCTTGGCAAATGCTCTCTTTAGCAGTTCAACTTGAAAAGCTGGATCGGGTTTTAGATCTAGCTAGCATCCCAGAACTTTCAGGAATTGTTGACAACATGATCAAAGAAATGCAGGCGATCGAACAGTTTATTATCGAAAGACCAACAGTCTTAAAATGAGACTATAATCATGGCTGGTTATCAATAAATTTGCCATGAGTCTCCTATTTTCTGCAACCGATCTAAGTACAGATAAAACCTATGAGCTAATGGATGTTGAAGCAATCCAAAAAGCGTTAGGGCGATCGCGGGCTTCGATATATCGCTATGCCAACACCAGTCACATTAAGGGTTTACTCAACTTGCCTTACGATCCGATGCGGCTTAATGCTGAGTTACGCCAAAGCGATCGTGAACCATTGTTATTTCACCCAACTGAAGTATCAAGATTTGCGCGAGATGTTTTGAAAATGAAGCAGGTGACAATTCAGGTGCAAGAACCGACTCAAAATGAAACTAATCGCTTATTGCGAGAGATTTTGCAGGAGATGCGATCGCTCAATCAGGGAATTTTATCTCTGGTGAGCCAGACTCGGCAATAGAAAGGCTGAATCACGGATTAAACGGATGATTAGATTTCACGGATTTTAATCTCGCCACTATTGTTCGGCAATAAAATGTTCGGCAATAAAATGCTCGGCAATAAAAAAAGGTAAAAGCGGCGTTTTTACCTTTTTAATGCTTCAGGCTTTTAGCTGAGATAGGTGTAACCATTTAAGCAATGTTCGTATTTTTGCAAAAATAATCTGGCTTCATCCAAAGTAATTTGCTTGTCTTGAAGAGCGCGTTCTGTCTCTTGACGAATATTTTCGAGCATGGCATCACGGTTGTATTGGACATAGGCAAGTACTTCTGTCATTGAGTCACCTTTGATCACATGCTCAACTTTATAGCCTGTGGGTGTTGTGTGAATATGCACTGCATCGGTATCGCCAAATAGATTATGCAAATCACCCAAAATTTCTTGGTATGCACCGCCGAGAAATAGAGCTAAAAAGTATGGCTCTTCGCTAATAAATGGATGTAACTCTAGCGTGGATTTGACATCGCGTAAATCGATGAAGCGATCAATTTTGCCGTCGCTGTCACAGGTGAGATCGGCGATCGTGCCGCGACAGGTTGGTTCTTCGTTGAGACGGTGAATTGGCATGATCGGGAAAAGCTGATCGATCGCCCAACTGTCAGGCGCAGACTGGAAGACGGAGAAATTGCAATAGTAAGTCAGCGCCATCGCTTTCTCTAGATCTTCCAGATCGTCGGGGACATAGTTGAGTTTGCGAGTTACTTTGAGAATGCGATCGCAACATTCCCAAAAAAGCCTTTCAACTCTGGCGCGTTGTTTGAGAGATAGATAGCCAAAGGTGAACAAACTAACAGCTTCTTGATTGAACTGCACGGCATCATGATAAATCTCTTGATAATTCTTTTCATTGATATTTTCAAGAGCTTCAAAGAGATTTCGCACAATCAAATGTTCGTCTTCTTGCAGTGGCGCGATCGCCTGATTAGGAGTGCCACTAATGCCCACCACGTCAAACACTAAAACCGATTGGTGTGAGGCGATCGCCCGACCACTTTCACTTGTGAGTGTCGGCACGGTCACGCCTTTATCCGCACAAGCATCTTTAATCGCGGCCACAATATCGTAAGCATAGTTCTGCATACTGTAATTTTTGGAAGCATAGAAATTGGTTTTAGAGCCATCGTAGTCAACGCCCAAACCACCGCCCACATCAAGATGTCCCATCGGTGCGCCCAGCCCCGCAAGCTGCACATAGATCTGTCCTGCTTCTCTCAAGGCATCTTTGATCGTGCTGATGTTGCTGATTTGCGAACCGATATGGAAGTGTAACAACTTAAGAGAATCCAGCATGTCTGCGGCTTCCAATTGTTCAACGGCTTCCAAAATTTCCCACATGCTCAAGCCAAATTTAGCGCGATCGCCCGTGGAGTCTTCCCAATGCCCGACCCCTTTGGCGCTGAGTTTAGCGCGTACTCCAACCACAGGCGCGATGCCTAACTTAGTGGCGGCGCGGATGATCATTTCTACTTCTTCAAGCTGCTCGATGACAATGATCGTATTTTGTCCTAGCTTTCTGGCTAGCAGAGCCGTTTCGATATATTCAGCATCTTTGTAACCATTGCAAATCAGCAACGAACCGGGGGTGCGTAATGTGGCTAGTGCAATCAAAAGTTCAGGCTTAGAACCTGCCTCAAGCCCAAACTGAAAGGGTTTGCCATATTTAGCAATTTCTTCAACTAGTTGGCGCTGTTGATTGACCTTGACAGGAAAAACGCCGCGATAAACGCCATTGTAGTTATAGCGGGCGATCGCCTTGGCAAAGGTGGCATTCAGACGCTCAATGCGATCGGCCAGAATATCTGAAAATCTGATCAAGATAGGGGTTCGCAAGCCCCGTTGTTTCAGGTCATTTACCAACTCGAACAGGTCAACACAGCCGCCGCGATCGCCCTTCGGTGACACAGTTACATGACCAGCCTCGTTGATACTAAAATACGGCTCTCCCCAGCCATCAATACGATAGAGTGTCTCGCTATCTTGAATAGCCCATTTTTTTATATCGGCAACAACAGGTAATTGAATCTCTTGCAACATTGTTAATAAATCCTTAATAAACCCTATAAATCTTGATCTACACAAGTAAGCAGGCGCAATTAAATAGTAACCTCAAAACCTAGAAGTATAGAGACAAATTATTAGCGAAATTTAAATAGAAGTTGTGTAGGGATGACATGAGTTAAATGACGCTCAAAACTAAGCCCTTGAGATAAGAGCCTTCAGGATGAAAAATACTGGTTGGATGATCCGCAGGATGGGTCAGATGATGCAAAACCTGAATTGTGCGCCCTGACTCGATCGCCGCCGCCGTCACTGCACCCGTAAAGTTTTCCACATTCACCACCTGCGAACAAGAGAAGGTAAATAACAAGCCACCACTTTTTAACTTAGACATCGCCTGCAAATTCAACTTTTTGTAAGCTTGCATTGCTGAATGTCGCGCCGATAAGTTTTTGGCAAAAGCAGGAGGATCAAGCACGATCGCCTCATAATCTTGATCACATTCTTTCAGGAAGTTAAACACATCCCCTGTAAAAGAAGTATGTTTTGATTGCTCTTCTAGATCGCAATTTGCCGCAATATTGCGATCAGTCCATTCCATCGCTTTTACTGAACTGTCGATAGAATGAACTTCTCTCGCCCCACCAGCTAAGGCATAGACTGAGAAACCACCCGAATAGCAGAATGTATTTAACACCTTTTTATTCTTGACATATTGTCCAAACAAACGCCGATTTTCCCGTTGATCCAAGAAAAATCCTGTTTTCTGTCCCCGTTCCCAATCGACAATAAACCGATGTCCATATTCTAGAACTTCTGCACTATCATCTGGATTATTAGATGAATTATCAGAGCGATCGCCAATCAATAAGCCATCTTGAGACTGAGATTGGGTTTGCGGTTTGCGTGAAAGTGTGGCGGCGCTTTTGTCATAAACAGCTTGTAGGCGATCGCCATAAATCTCAATCAGAGTCTCAGCAATCTCCATCCGATGGCGATATGTACCTAGGGAATGACATTGCAAAACCGCCGTATCACCATAAATATCGATAATTAATCCTGATAAACCATCACCCTCTGAGTTAATCAATCGATAACAATTTGTGTCTGAATTATCAATTAATCCAATCTGTTGTCTGAGGGCAAATGCTTGCCGTAGGCGATCGCTAATCAACTGCTGCATCGACTCCACAGGCTGGAACGACAACACCTTAATGGCAATACTGCCCAATCCCCACAAGCCGATCGCTAAAAATTTACCGTCTTCACTATAAGCTTCAACTAAGTCGCCATCGCTGACTTGTCCTTGCATTTTGGCGATCGCCCCTGAAAAAATCCAAGGATGAAAACGCTGAACCGCATCGACTTTTTTACGATGAATAATCGCACGGGGCAACGATGACATGGCTGATACTTTTTTATTAGATAGGCTGATAACCATAACATAAAGTATGGGCAGCATCGCCAAAATTGCATTTAAAGACAAATAAATTATTTAATTAAAATTAAAACCGTTTGGATCGACAAAGCCCATCCAAACGGTTTTTAGGTTTGATAAATTCTTAACCCTTAGCTATTTACCTGTATAAGGTAATGAAGAGTGATGGAGAATAATTCGGAGCTTACCGTTATCATCTTTGAAGAACTGCCAAGTCTTGTCCACAGTAGTGGTCTTCCCGTTTTTATCCGTAATAAGCGCATTGCCCATCGTGGTAGCCGTATTACCAGAAATAAAGATCGCGGCATTCTTAATTTCTACTTTGCGCCAGCCATTCAAGGCAAAGCCATTATCCATAGGGAAAGCAGGATCACCTCCCACAAAATAGGCTAAGGCTCCTGCACGAGTTGTGCGGAATGTCTGTGGAGCAACGGTAAGTGTTGGCTTGAAAAGGACGACCCCAAACTGGTATCCGTAAGCCTCATCAATGACTTTCCCAGCCAATGCTTTCGCTGACTCTTTACCATTCATCTCATGAGTCTTAGAAATTAAAACCAATGCATCTCCCCAAGCTTTCTGAGCAGACAATACTTCAGCCTCGGTAATCGCTCTATTGACAACTGGAGCTTTCACGTTTGAAGTGGCTACCTTTGAGCCGCTAGTATCTGCAAAAGCTCTCTGAGCAAGAATTAGAGGGCTAGAAGCAAGTGTGACCGTAGTAAACAATGCAAAAACAGTATTTTTTAAAAGTTTCATAATATTCAGGATTTACACCTTTTGATTTTGACATAAATTTGACACTAAACTGCCCAACGCATAGGTTGAAATTTTGTCAATGCGTAAGTTCTACTCCCTTCTCAGTGAAAAATTAGCGTTGCGGCGCGAAGCGCCGCAACGCTAATTCTTGGTTTTTAATGTCTAGTTTTATAGCGGGAAGGGAGTATTTGGATTTTTGGGAGAATCGTTTTTTATGCTATTCTCAAGAAGCAATCGTTATTGATAATGGCAATATGACTTCTGCGGAGACCACCTATTCACCTGAATCTCTCAAGGCTGAACTCAACTCAAAGGGTTGGCGCATGACCCCGCAGCGCGAGGTGATTTTAAATACATTTCAGACATTGCCTGAAGGCGAACATCTAAGCGCTGAAGATCTGTGCGATCGCCTCAAAGCGCAAGGTGAAAATATTAGTCTTTCCACAATTTATCGCACTGTGAAGATGATGGCGCGGATGGGGATTTTGCGTGAGTTAGAACTGACCGAAGATCATAAACATTACGAAATCAATCAGCCAAAACCGCATCATCATCACCATCTAGTCTGTGTCAAAACTAACCGAGTCATTGAGTTTAAGAATGACCAAATTTTGAGTATTAGCAAAAAAGTTGCTGACAAATATGGCTTCTCTGTTCTAGATTGTCAACTCACGATTATTGGCGTTAGCCCTGAAGGGCAACGTTCCATTTTTTAAAAAAAACAAAAAAATGAAATATAACGTCGTGGCGCTTCGCGCCACTTTTTATTTTTTTGGTTTTACATAACTCACCTTACGCAGAAGGTTCTAAGACCCTCACCCCTAGCCCCTCTCCCAAAAAGGGAGAGGGGAACAAGAAAAATTCAAAAGCGACTCTTTCTCCCCTTCTCCCGCTCTGGGAGAAGGGGCTGGGGGATGAGGGTAGATCTTCGCTCTGCGTAACATGAGTTACATAAATCGACGTTATATATGAGTACTCATTGCTCGTTGCAAACGGGATAAAGCCAAGCCTTGACGATGGAGCAGCACAAAGGTGGGCAAAATTTCGGGACCATGCAGATCGCCTGTGAGCGCCGCCCGTAAAGATTTCATAACTACGCCTTTTTTAACGCCCTGTGATTTAGTGACCGTCTTGATTACTTCACCCGCAATATCCGCATCAAGATCTGAAGTTTCTGTGAGTGCTGCGATCAGAGCCGTGATAATACCTGCGATCGCATCACCTTGCAGAGTTGTTTTCGCCTCATCGGTATAGTCTTCAAACTCCGTGAAGAAGAACTTGCTAATCTTGGCGGCATCGGTCAGCACCGTTAAACTTGGCGCGATCAATTTGGTGAGATCTAGCAACCATTGGCGATCGACAGATTCCAAATCATAGCCAGCTTCCTTTAGAAATGGAGTCAGGCGATCGCAAACATCTTCTGTTGGTAATGAGTGCAAATATTGACTATTAATCCAATTGAGTTTATCCCAATCGAACTTCGCACCCGCCTTATTGACGCGATCGAAGCTAAAAATCTGGGCGGCTTCTTGCATCGTAAATAGCTCTTTTCCATCACTAGGCGACCAACCCAGCAGCGCCATATAATTATTAAAAGCTTCAGGAATATAGCCCATGTTCCGAAATTCCCAAACGGAAGTTGCGCCATCACGTTTAGAAATTTTTGCGCCTTGTT
The DNA here is from genome assembly GCA_031412945.1 of Cyanobacteria bacterium SOY_65_metabat_81. Lineage (GTDB taxonomy): Bacteria > Cyanobacteriota > Cyanobacteriia > Pseudanabaenales > Pseudanabaenaceae > Pseudanabaena. The sequence continues at coordinate 68,018 of JANODY010000006.1, read as the reverse complement.
GATTGAGAATTAGCGGCGCATGTCCAAACTGTGGCGGCGTAGTTCCTAAGGCTTCATAAATCAAAATCTGCTTAGCCGTATTCGCAATATGATCTTCCCCACGAATTACTTGCGTGATCTCCATATCGATATCATCAACGACCACGGCAAAGTTATACAAAGGTAAGCCGATATTGCCTTGCTCATCCACACGGGCGATCACCATATCACCGCCAAGATCGCTACTGCTCCAAGACACCGTGCCGCGTACTAGGTCATTCCATGCAACCGTGCGCGGCTCCTCGATGATGAAGCGGATCACGGGGCGACGACCTTCATCCGCAAATGCTTGACGTTGCTCGTCAGTCAAGTTGCGATGGCGATTGTCGTAGCGGGGGGCTTGTTTATTCGCTTTTTGAGCTTCGCGCATGGCATCTAGCTCAGCTTCAGTGCAGTAGCAAAAATAAGCTTTCTTGTCAGCTAGCAGCTTCTCGACAGTGGCAATATAGCGATCGCTACGTTGGGTTTGAAAAAATGGTCCCTCATCAAAATCAATTCCTAACCAAGCCAAGCCTTCCAAAATATTTTGAGTATACTCATCCTTAGATCTTTCGCGATCGGTATCTTCGACCCTAAGAATAAATGTCCCCTTGTGGTGACGAGCATAGAGCCAATTAAATATGGCAGTGCGGGCTGTGCCGATGTGTAGATTACCCGTGGGGCTTGGTGCAATGCGAACTCGAACAGACATGAATTTGTAAAGGTTATCGGAAAATTGGCTTTGAAACCCCGTGCTTCTAGCACGGCTTTACATTATAATATAGCCAATACCGCAGGGCATACGGAAATTCACGCTTGAAAAGCTAGTTGAAAGACTAGATACCACTAACCATGTTAGGACAAGTCCTACAGGCGATAGTGAGTCCAAGAATCCTTACGTCTTCAGACTAAGGAATGTCAATTGAAATTTTGCGCGTCAAAGATTACGTTAATACAAATATGGTCAATCTGGTTCCAACCGTCAAAGCTACGATCAAGCCCACGATCGCTTTCTCTCATTTGGGTTGTGAAAAGAACCGCGTCGATACCGAACACATGTTGGGATTGTTAGTGCAGGCTGGCTATCAAGTCGATAGCAATGAAGAATTAGCCGATTATGTGATCGTTAATACCTGTAGCTTTATCGAAGATGCCCGTCAAGAATCGGTGCGAACTTTGGTAGAGCTTGCAGAAATGGGCAAACGCATTGTGATCGCTGGCTGTATGGCGCAACACTTTCAACAAGAACTACTTGATGAAATCCCTGAAGCTGTTGCCCTAGTCGGAACGGGGGACTATTACAAAATTGTCGATGTGATCGAACGCGCCGAAACAGGGGAGCGGGTCAAAGAGATCACCGCCGTTCCTACCTATATCGCTGATGACACTGTGCCGCGCTATCGCACCACCAATGAGGCGGTCGCCTATGTGCGCGTGGCGGAGGGCTGTGATTATCGTTGTGCTTTTTGCATCATTCCCCATTTACGCGGGGATCAGCGATCGCGAACTATTGAGTCGATTGTGACTGAGTGCGATCGCCTCGCCACTGAGGGCGTAAAAGAGATTATTTTAATTTCTCAAATTACGACTAATTACGGCTTAGATATTTACGGTCAGCCGCGCCTAGCCGAACTATTAACCGCCCTCGGTCAGGTCGATGTGCCTTGGATCAGAATGCATTATGCTTACCCCACAGGGCTGACCCCGAAGGTAATCAACGCCATGAAGTCCACGCCTAATGTGGTTCCTTATCTTGATCTGCCTTTACAACACTCCCATCCCGAAGTCTTAAAAGCGATGAATCGTCCTTGGCAAGGGCGGATCAATGACAAGATCGTTGAACAAATCAAAGCGGCGCTCCCTAACGCCGTCACCCGTACCACTTTTATTGTTGGTTTTCCCGATGAAACCGAAGAGCAGTTCGAGCATTTATTAGAATTTGTGAAGCGTCATGAGTTCGATCATGTCGGCGTATTTACTTTCTCCGCCGAAGAAGGGACAGCCGCCTTTGATTTGCCTAATCAAATCCCCGAAGAAGTCAAACAAGAGCGCCGCGATCGCCTCATGGCCGCCCAACAAGAGATCTCGCTCAAAAACAACCAAGCCGAAATCGGTAAAACCGTTGATGTCTTGATCGAACAGGAAAATCCCGATACGGGCGAACTAATTGGGCGATCGGCAAGATTTGCCCCTGATGTGGATGGTGTCGTCTATATCCGCGACCCACAAGGCAAAGCCACGCTAGGCTCAATGTTTTCTGTCAAAATCACCGCCGCCGATCACTACGACCTATTTGGGGAACTAGTCTAAATCTCCTGACTGGCTGACAAATCTTTTGCCTCTCACAACTCTTAAAAAGCTATAAATCATTCAGGATTGCTATAAATAATAATGGTCTATTTGGTAAGTTGTCTCGCTGAATCAGCAATCCTCACGCCTTTAGGCTGAAGATTGTCAAAAAAGTAACTTTTATATAACCTTTTAATCTTTCTTACTAACTTTTATATATCTCTTGGATGTTTCATCGTTTAGAAAAAAGTGAATAATAAGGCTCAAGAGACAATAAAACATTTGTTGACATTGTGAAACAAGATGTAGATGTTGTTCTCACCAATGCGACTTAGAAATCAGACTATTATTCTCTAAAAAATTTGCAAGGAAGAACAATGGATACAATTACTAAGATCAACCAGTCATCCTTCCGTCATGGGTTAAATAGCGATCCAGCTTTTATTATTAAATTGACCAGTAATAAATTCGATAGCTTTGCGGGATCCGATTTATTGGCTAAGGTTGAATCGTGGGTTTCAGCCAATATGATGATGAATAACAAAGAAATTCCTGTTTTGATAGTTGACATGGGAAATGTAGAGTTTATCGACAGTCAGGGTTTACAAAAACTGTTAGCCGCGCTCAGATTAATGCAAGCTCAACACAGTAATTTATTACTGTGTTCTCAACAATCCTCTATTAGATTTGTATTTGAAATCTCAAGAATTGATCAACTATTTGCCATCTTTCCTAGTGTTGATGAGTTTATGGATCAGTTTGATGCTAAACACCAAGCTTCTGCCTGTCTAGTTGCAGCTTAAACACGCAGTTTCCAATCAAAAAAGAAAAAAAGATGTGCGGCATCGCCGCACATCTTTTTTTTGTTCAAAACATAAGCCTAGAGAGCTATCCCGAATTGTGTTACAGATTGTTAAAATAACAACGTAATCTTCGTTTCAATAAGCGCAATGAAGATTACTGTTATGGAACTGAGTCTACGAGAATGCTATGCCTGCTAATAAACCAGACTTTGAGTTAGATCGCTATGACGTTAAGGCGATCGCCGATTATTATCGTAACCAACCGTTGCGGGTCTGGTGGCGGTGCATAGTAATTTTTGTACCTCTTATTTGGTTGTTGCTGAGACTAAGACTTAGTGCTAAAGCTTCAGCAGCCCAAATGCGTAAACTGGCGATCGAGTCGCGTAAATTATTGACTCGACTGGGACCAGCCTTTATCAAAATCGGTCAAGCCCTCTCGACCCGCCCTGACATCGTGCCGCCAGTATTTATGGACGAATTGGCTGAATTGCAAGATCAACTGCCGCCATTTCCTAATGCGATCGCTTTTCAATTTATTCGAGATGCATTAGGAGCCGACCCATTAGAAGTTTATGCCGAAATCTCGGACAATCCGATCGCCGCAGCTTCATTGGGACAAGTCTATAAGGGGCGGCTAAAAACAGGTGAACTCGTCGCCATCAAAGTCCAACGTCCTGACATTGCCGCAGGTATTGCCCTTGACATGTATATCTTGCGCGGCATTGGCACATGGTTAAAAAAGACCTTTAAATTTATTCGTACTGATTTAGCGGCGATCCTTGATGAGTTTGCTAGCCGCATCTTTGAAGAAATGGACTATACCTTTGAAGGTCAAAATGCGGAAAAATTTGCTAAATACTATGGACAACTAGAAGGAATCTACGTTCCCAAGATCTATTGGAACTACACCGCTAAACGGGTGTTGACTATGGAATGGATTGAAGGAATCAAGCTCACCAATGTTCAGAAGGTCAAAGAGGCGGGTTTTGATAGTCGTCATGTCATTGAGGTCGGGGTGCAATGCTCTTTACGACAATTGCTTGACTATGGCTATTTTCACGCTGATCCGCATCCAGGTAATTTGTTAGTCATGGGTGATGGCAAGCTAGCCTACCTTGACTTTGGGATGATGAGCGAAGTTTCCGCCGAGCAGCGTTTTGGACTGATTGAAGCGATTGTCCATTTGGTTAATCGTGATTTTGACGCTCTATCAAAAGATTATGTCCGTCTAGGCTTTCTGACTGAAGATATTGACTTTGGGGCGATCGTGCCTGCTCTATCGCAAGTATTCAATCCGCCCGAAGGTCAGAGCTTGACCCAAATGAATTTTAAAGACATGACTGATCAACTTTCGCAGATCATGTATGACTATCCATTTCAAGTTCCAGCTTACTATGCGCTAATTATCCGATCGCTGGTCACTTTGGAAGGAATTGCTTTTAGTGTCGATCCCAAATTTAAAGTTTTAGAAGTCGCTTATCCCTATGTGGCAAATCGTCTGTTAAATGACTCTTCACCTGAACTGACAATAGCCCTCAAAGATTTACTCTTCCGTGATGGTGAATTTCGCTGGAATCGTTTAGAAAATCTATTAAGCAATGCTCAGATCAACCCAGACTACAGCCTAAATGGAACTCTCGATAAAGGGCTTGAATTTCTATTTTCTGAACGCAGTGAATTTATGCACGATCGCATCATCGATGAGATTGTCAAAGGGATAGAAGTCGAAACTAGTAAACGATTGCCCGAAAGATTACGCAATTTGTTAATTGGAGATAAGCCAGTCGGCGATATGGTAGCTGATGGCAATATTAAGGAAAAAGTCACCGAAACTCAATCAAGTTTGAGTCATATCGCCAAGTTGTGGACAATTTTGCAAACTGATAAAGCGATCGCGCCCACTGATATTCTGCCCCTCGCGACAAGGATTCTCAGCAAGCCACAAACGCTTAACTTTGGACGCGATGTCCTGTCTAAACTCGCTCAGAGATCTATAGTAAGGGCCTTGCGAACCGTATTGCTTCGCGACGAGAAAAAATATCAGGATGATCAACGTCAGGAGCTAACAAATAATTCTAATCCGATCAACGACAATCTGATCAACAAAGAGATGGAATTAGTCGGATTTGGGGCTTCTGGTTTGAGGCGATCGGTCAATGGTCGCAGTTGGTAAAGAATGGAAAACAAGTTTTTCAATCAGAATTTGGCTCGTCAATATCGTTTGATCTAGAGTTTGGTTTGGACTTTTCCTTAACCCTTTCCGTACAGCTTTGCGAACTAGCTTGCACTAATTTTGCAGTTGGACCAAGGGTGACATCTTGATACAGGCGATCGTATTCCCTTTGGTAATGCTTTGCCACAGTCTCATTTTGAATCGCCACTAAAACTTCATCATTGATATGGTTAGCGGCATTAGTCCAGTTATGCGAACCTGTAAGAATTAAGTTGCGATCGAGAATGGCGAACTTGTGATGCAGAGTATCGCCAGCGATGAGGTTAGGAATACCGACCGTTTTAAGTGGTTGTTGCCATGCACTGCTTTTGCCTGTTTTGCAATCTTGTGTAGATTGTAATCCCCACATATCAAGGGTTGCCGCATAATCTCGATAGGCAAATTGAGGTTCAATTAGCGCCCGAATCTGGACATTATTTTGTTGGCGTTCTTCGAGAATTGTGGAAATAAACTCTTCGGAATAGACAAATAAAGCCATATCAACAGTCTTTTTAGTTCCTGCGATCGCCGTGGCGATCAGTCCATTACTAGTTTGCTCGCGAGCGGTATTTTCAGGATCTGGAGAAAATTTGATACGGAGTTGCGCCCCTCCGACTACTAAATAATCGATTTTGCGAGATGGTTTTTTAGAGCCGAATAAGCTATCAAGTTTGCCACTAGGTCCATCGCCCCACATGATATTAAATTCTTTTTTAAAATGCTTAGCCAATTCTTTGCTATCAACCCGCACCAGATTATTGGCATTTCCTCTAGTATCAGGTTTGGTAAAATCGCCATGAATGTCGCTCATGGTCAGATTGGCTGAACCAAATAAAACAAGCTGATCATCAATCACCATAAACTTATGATGCATCAATCCACTACCTTTCGAGCCATCGGCAGTATCGTCAAGCCAAGCAATATTAGCTCCTTTGATTAATCGCAGTCCGTCACGACGATCAAGTTCATTTTCACTTAAGCTGCCATCTTTATTGATATCTGCAAATTTTTGAAATTCTTGGTAGCGATCGCGATCGCGTGCATTCATCTTCTCAATCTGGACTGGGGTAAACTCACTCCAAGCCCGACTGTAATTATTTTCGAGAATCAGCCGAACATTGACACCGCGTAATTTTGCATCAACGATCGCCTTGGCAATATTTGGTAACCGCAACTCTTGAACAGCAATATCTAAACTAATCTTGGCTTGACTAACATTATCGATCAGCACCCTTTCCAGATTGTCGCCAAGCCGTTCAATGTTGCGGTAGGGGTCAGTATATCGAGCCGCCTGATTTTGATTAAAAAATACTTGAATATTGGGATGCTGTGGTAATACAGAAACTATCCCTGCTTTAGCTTGACAGGCACTGATAGCAATGGCGATCGCCCCGCAAAATAGCACCCAATAAAATAGCCGAGAAAATCGCGATCGCATTTGCATAAGGAGTCGTGAATAGGTTAAATAACCCATACTTGCAAGACTGTCTTGCAAGACTGTAAACTTTGCCACTCTAGTTTACAGCTTTTGCAGCTTTAGCCATTAAATCTAGCCAATTATGCGACTGCTAATCTGAATAATTCGCGATCGCTAGCTAACTTGGCTTTGTTCGTTCGTAAAAACGACAGTGCAAGTATACTTGACCCGCAGCAGAGGAGATTTCCGCAACATCAGTTTTTAATCCATAATCGCACTTTTGTTCAGCGCAATAAGCTGCTTAAACTTGTCATTATCTAGCTCCGTGAGCCAAGACTCATCTGCACCAACGATCGCACCCGCGAGTTTCTTTTTGTCTTCGATCATTTGGTCGATGCGCTCCTCTAGAGAGCCAATCGTCACAAACTTATGCACGAACACATTCTTCTTTTGACCAATCCGAAAGGCGCGATCGCCCACCTTCACATGGACTTCGATCGGCTTTTCCTCAAATTTCTCACCGACAAAACTAAAAAAGCCGATTACTTTGTCGAACTTAATCTCAGCCGTCAATGCTCCAACCAGTTTATCGAGACCACCTTTACTCCCAACCTCAGCATCTTCAGTGCGTTCTACCGTTTCCGCATCACTTTAGACTCCTAATATTCACTAATTTGACTGCTATTTTAAACTTTTCCCTTTTCCCTTTTTCCTTCTCTAGCCTCCTAGCTCTCTAATCCTATCGCGAGAGTTGTTATACCATTCTGTATTCCCTTGCTGTTGATAGAGTTCCGATGCTTTCCGAAAATCTGCCAATGCTTCTTGTTTTTCACCTCTTTCTTTTTTGATTAACCCGCGATTGTAGTAGGCAGCAGCAAAATTAGGATTGAGGCGGATGGCTTCGTTGTAGTCGGCGATCGCTCCTTGTTTGTCTCCTAACTCAGACTTCACTATCCCACGACTATAATAAGCTTCAGCATAATTAGGATTGAGGCGAATGGCTTCCTTGTAGTCGGCGATCGCTCCTTCTTTGTCTCCTAATGCAGACTTTGCTAACCCGCGATTGTGGTAAGCAATAGCGAAGTTTGGACTAAGACTAATTGCTTCACTGTAATCCATTACTGATCCATGAATATCATTTAAATGTCTTTTTGCAATACCACGACTGTTATAAGCATCAGCAAAATCTGGATTAAGACGAATCGATTTATTGTAATCAGCAATAGAACCGTGTTTATCTTCCAATTTATACTTTACAAGACCACGATTATAATAAGCGAGTGAATACTTCGGGTTGAGGCGTATGGCTTCGTTATAATCAAGTATTGCACCTTGCCTATTTCCTATATTATTTTTTGCAAGCCCACGATTGTTGTAAGCTTGTGCATAATTGGGATTGAGGCGGATGGCTTCGCTGTAGTCGGTAATCGCTCCTTGTTTATCTCCTCTATTTTGTTTTTCGTGAGCGCGATCAAAATAATCATTAGCACTTAATGAAGGAGTAAATAGCTTTTTAAGTCCAGAGAAAAAATTGTTATTATCGGCTGGCAAAATTTCAGGGTTAATAGTTCTGCTTGAATCTACATTTGTTGTAGTTTCTTCAATAATCTGTGTTGTTTCTCCTTTTCTTCGTAACACCAAAATCCTTGCAGCTTCCTCATTTGCCAGATCGAACGAGATCGCCACCTTCCCCCATTCAAAAGCCTTCTCATAACCCTTACCCGCACCGATCGCATCATAAAACCCCTGCGAAAACTTAATCGCCACATTATCCTCAACCACATCACGCATCCCAATCGTAAAGGGAATATTTACCGATATCGCATCACCCTGCACATCCGAATAACAAGCATTCAAAACCACACATTCCAAATGCTCATCACAAAGCTGCAACAAATTCGCCAGTGGTTGCGCGGGTACAAATTTAATCTCGTTGCTGCTAGTCGAACGCGATCGCACCTCCCCACTATCCGAACGATAGATCGCCCCAGCCGACTCATCACTCACAAATAACAGCCCCTTCTCCCCCGAACCGTGACCGCTAAAATGCAAAACATGGGGTTCCACATCCAACAAAGCACGCCGCAATTCTGAAGGAGTAGCCGCCAGCCGATATTCCACCACAAAATTATCACGTTTGCGCGATCGCCTTAACGCCTCTTGGATGGTTTTCACCTCATGATCCAGCTTCAAAGGAGACGATCCCAAAGGGTTAGCTGCTACTACCAAAATTCTGACGCGATCGCCTGACTCTGCAAGCCTTTCGGCAATCCCAATATTGAGGTTCTGTACATTCACAGTACCGCCCTGCACGTTAATACCAATTTTTTCAGCTAAGGGATCGGTCATAATGTTACAAATCGCGAATCATCACATTATCGTTAGATTTCGAGTAAATTACAAGTATTTATAAAATTAGCAAAGGTAAAATCTAATTGAGGCAGCGATCGCCGTGCCATCAAAGATCATTAATGGCTTTAAATTTCAGTTTTATTCAGGCGATCAAAACTCAATCTCTTGTTCGAGAATATCTAAAAGATCCTGAATGCTTAACGAATTACCTGAAATAACATTTTCCTCTGACTCAACATGAATATGATGCGGAAAATTAGGCAGATTTGGAAAATGCGGCACATTGTCCCAACGTTTGCGTAAATTAGCGCGATCGCAGTCCATCCACTGATAGCGATACCTCGTTGTTGTCACAACATTCTCCGTAATTTTAAAATACTCAGCAACTTCCAAAAAGTCATCATTACTGAGCGTCACCCTTGCCCGAAAATAACCGCGATCGCCAAGATCTAATTCTTCAACAATTGTAAAAGCAGCGATCGCATTGCTGGCAATCAGTCTAGACTTAATATTTTCAAGATATTGACCAGATTCCATAATGATTACTGTCTGTTTGGCTGCAAAACCTGCAAACGCTCTTGCACAGATTGCCAAAGCTCATAAATAACATCCCATTCAAAATAATCCATCTCATCACCTAAACTACCTGCGCTAAATCTTTGATAGAAAATCTCTGAAGGCATTTGATATTGAAGCTCATAAGCCTGTAATTTTGATTGAAGTTCAGAAGCTTGTTTGATGGTATTTGCTTTTTCTAGCTCAATAATTTTGGTGAGGGAGCGATCAATTAAACTACTGCGATAGCCTTTTAAATAGAGAGAATCAAGGATTTTCAATGGTTCAGGAATTTGGACAATCATCAGATCTATCTCGTAAATTATTGGTTTAGTTCTGTAAGTCTGATTTATTTTCGCATACAAACTTTTTAATTCCTTAATCCATAATTGAACTCTTATTCAAAGCAATAAGCTGCTTAAACTTGTCGTTGTCTAGCTCCGTGAGCCAAGACTCATCAGCACCCACGATCGCACCCGCGAGTTTCTTTTTATCCTCAATCATTTGGTCGATGCGCTCCTCTAGAGAGCCAATCGTCACAAACTTATGCACGAACACATTCTTCTTTTGACCAATCCGAAAGGCGCGATCGGTGGCTTGGTCTTCAACAGCTGGGTTCCACCAGCGATCGAAATGGAAGACGTGGTTTGCCTTGGTCAGCGTAATGCCGACACCACCCGCTTTGAGGGAGAGAATAAACACCGAAGGCTCAGTTTCAGGATCTTGAAACTCCGTAATCATCCGTTCGCGTTTATCGCGATTTGTGCCGCCGTGAATATAGTAGGTGTTGTAATGATGCTTTTGGCGCAGATGTTTTTCTAGAGCATCGCCAATGTCGGTAAATTGAGTAAAGATTAAGAGGCTTTCTCCTTCCGAAATTGCTTCTTCGACCATTTCGGATAGACGACTAAGTTTATGCGATCGCTCGGTTGTGAAGTCGCTACCATCTTGCAAAAACTGACGGGGATGATTGCAAATCTGTTTGAGCTTCAGCAATGTGGATAGAATTAAACCCTTTCGCTGAATACCTTCTACTTCATTGAGTTGATTCTCCACATCCCTAACCACTGCTTCATAGAGCGAAGCTTGCTCCTTGGTGAGGTTAGTGTAGAGTTTTTGTTCGATTTTGTCGGGCAGGTCTTTGATGATGGATTGATCGGTTTTGACACGCCGCAAAATGAATGGCTCGACTAATTTTTTGAGAACACCTGCTTGGATTTGATCGTTATTTTTTTGAATTGGAGTTTCAAAAGATTTCTTGAACTGTGCTTCTTTGCCTAAATATCCCGGATTGAGAAAGTTAAAAATTGACCATAGATCTAATAGTCGATTTTCCACAGGTGTACCTGTGAGCGCAAGGCGATGTTTGGATTCTAGTTTAAGGATTGCCTTAGTTTGGGCAGCTTTAGGATTTTTGATGTTTTGAGCTTCATCAAGCACAATGCGATGCCAGTTTACGCCACCAAACAGAGCTTCATCTTTGCGAATTAGAGTGAAGGAAGTAATGATCAGATCGTGAGTTTGACAGATTTTTTCAAAGGCGGCTGCGTCATGGAGGCGATCGCCTCCATGATGTACGATCGCCCGTAAATGTGGCGCAAATTTTTCGATTTCCTTTTGCCAATTCCCGACCACCGATGTCGGCGCAATCAGCAAGGTGGGCTTGAAAATAGAATTTGATAATGGAGCGCTAGTTTTTTTGGTTTTGGTTGTTTTTGTGGATTTTTTGGCTTTAGGATTTTCTGGGATCTCACTAATTTCTGCATTAATTTCGGCTTTCTCATTGACCAGTCGGGCAATAATCTGCACGGTTTTACCTAAGCCCATATCGTCAGCAAGACAACCATTTAAGCCAAGGCTTTCTAAATATTGCAACCAAGCCACACCGCGTCTTTGATATTCTCGCAAAGTGCCATTGAGTTGTGGTGGATTTTCGATTGGTTCAAATTGCTGCTTATCTTGCAACTTTGCCATCATCTCGGCAAGGGTACTATCGTGATCGACCTCCAAATCAGGATCACTTGCGGTCAATTGCATAAAGTCAATCAGACTCATTTCTGGCTTCTCTTGACCATGTTGTTGCCAAAAAGTCAGCATCTCTTGCATTTTGTCGCGATCGAGTTCCATCCACTCACCGCGAAACTTGACCAATGGCGCTTTTGCGATGATCAACTGCTCCCATTCCTGAACTGAGATGGTTTCATCGCCGATCGCCAATTCGTACTGATATTCCACAAGCTGATCGAACCCAAAGTAGCTCTTGGCTTGAGTTTTACTGCTGCTTTTACTTTTGCCCGATGCTTTCAGGCGCATTTTGGCGCGTCGTCGCCCTATAGGTGTCCACCAAGCAGGCACAACCACTTTATAACCAGCATCTTCTAAAATCCAAGCTGATTCCTTCAGAAACTCAAAGGCTTGATCGATATTGAGGCTTAAACCAATCGGCCGATCGGTTTCCAATCCTTCCCAAATCTGATTATAAATTCGCGCCGCATAACCTAGATTTAGTAAGAGATTTTGCTCAAACTCTTTGCCAAACTGCTTTTCTGTAGCCTTCTTTTTTGCCGCAGTCATTGCCCAATAATCGGCTAAAGACATTTTTGATGACGGGTCTTGTTTTGGCGAGATCAGAAATTGTAGTTGCCAAGGTTCTTCTTCCTTTAGCGGAGTTTGGAGTTGAAAGCAGAGATAAAATGGTGAATCCGACAGGGTGCGATTGATTTTGTGTTGCCATCTTTGCCACTGTTGATATTCTTCTAAAGCTGCATCATTAGCAATCATCGGATCGCCAAAATGATCATCAGAAAAATCCAGACATTTTTGTAATAGAGACTCACTTACTTGCTTATCAAATTGAGCAGTCGATGGGGTGTGGGTAACAATGCTATGTAGCAACGATTCGGAGAAATGCTGTAATAGGCTGTGGCGATCGAAAAATTGCGGCTGATCCCCAAGTTCGCTAAAGCCTGAAACACAAACCAATGGCATATATTCCACATACTGCTCTAGTTCTGTTTCGTACTGCTCAGAAATAATTTCCCATGCAGGATAAATTTCAAATTTGGGAGTTTGCAGGGCTTCTTTTTTCGCTTTTGCCGAAGTTTTTGTTGAAGTTTTCGCGGCTTTAGTCGATTTTGTGGCTTGAACGGCAAGTTCCCGATATTTAAAAGCGGGAATATATTGATCTTTGAGAATGATTTGCTTAAAGGCTTGGGTGTAGTGATACCAGAAAAGCAAATCCGCACCTAGCTGCACATCGGCAAGATTATTAATGGCGATGAAATGTAAATCATTCAGCAATTTGACAACATTAACTGCCCGTTTAGATATGTAGGTACTGAATTTAACAGAAGTCGTAACTTGATAGCAGTCAACTTGCCAGTACTGGAGTTCAAAGTTTTCGGGGATGTCAACTTCTAAATATCGCGCCGACTCTAGAGAAGGTAACGGCTGTAAGTTACTGGTGGGCAGCAAAAAATATTTCGGAAAAATAATTTTATCTTTTTTAAAACTTTTGCTGACATACCTATAATCTGGTTCTTGCAAAAGCTCGTCTTTAATCCCCAAATCCTTCCAAAGAAAGCCCTTTAAATCTGATTCAGCCATGCTCGCAGGATGCTTTTCCGCCGATCGCTCTAGATCGGCGGTTTTCTGCTTAGGTGACTTGCGCTTGGTGGCGATCGCCTTGGTTTCAGTTGTCTCTACCCAAATGTAAAAATTACCACCTTGGATAAACTCATCATTGTGATCAGGAATCCAAGTACCATGAAGGATTTTCATAATTTTTTTTGGTAAGATTGAAGCGAGATCTGCTGCATTTGAGCCAGTCCACTTAACAAAATATATAACAAAACCTAGTCTCTGACTCAATAAGTTAAGCTTTGTAAGTAAGTGAGCTTAATTAAATATAAAACTCTAAAACCTGTAGCGCAGGCTACGCGTGTGCTACAGGTCTCGGTTTTGGTTTTATATTTAATTGCGCCTAGCTACTTAATAGACAAATTTATAGATCCAGCCAAAATGTTGACTTACGCCCAAGTAGAACAAGCTTTACACAATCTTCAATACGTTGTTGATTTTGATCTTCGTTACCACGCCAAGCTTACAGCGCTAATTCCAGTTGATGGATATCAGTCGGAGATAGCTCTTGAATTTCGAGAAGAGTGTCAAAGTGCCTTGGGGAATTGTGACGAATTGTTGCATGTTGAATGGTTGATGGATGATGGCGAAAATTGTCTGACTTTAGATCATCAGTCTTTAAATATCCCAGATGAAGTTCCGCATTTGTTTGTTACTGAGAAAATAATTTTAAGAAGAATCTTTGAGGATGTTTTGAGAGAAATTGAAGCCGCGCATCACTAATATTCTAATTTCGTAAAAGAAAAAGCCTCGCAAAGCGAGGCTTTTTCTTTTGAGTACTTTAGAAAAACCTGCTCAATAGCAAATCCTTTGGGTTTTATATAAGCGCAAAGCGATGTACTTAACAATAGGTTTTAATCCATTGTTAGTTTTCTGCTTTTAAATCGCGTTCCATTAGCCCTTCAACGGCTTGCTGTAAAGTAAGCTCGCCTTTGAGTAGCCGATACACATAGCGTGACACAGGCACACTAATTTTTTGGCGATCGCTGATTTCGATTAAGACATTAGCCGTATTTACGCCCTCAGCCGTCCCTTGGACAATGGCGATCGCCGATTCTAGACTATGCCCCTGCGCGATCGCATAACCAATTTGATAGTTACGACTGAGACTGCTATTGCAAGTTGCTAACAAATCGCCCAAGCCAGATAAGCCCCAAAAAGTTTCAGGTTGCGCCCCAAAATAAACACCAACCCGAATAATCTCAATTAGCGATCGCGTAATTAAAGCTGATTTAGCATTTGTACCTAGATCTAATCCATCACAAGCACCAACGGCGATCGCGATCACGTTTTTGAGAGTGCCGCCCAACTCCACCCCAATCGGATCAGAATTTGTGTAAACCCGAAAGTTTCTTGAGGCAAAAATATTTTGAATAAATTGAGCGGCTGGCTCATCGGTACTAGCCACAACTGTCGCCGCAGGTTTGCCAGCCATAATCTCCTTCGATAGATTTGGTCCCGACAAAACTACCAACGGATGCTCAGGAATCAGCGATCGCCAAATTTGTGATGGTGTCTGACCTGTGATCGGCTCTAGCCCCTTGGTAGCACTAACCAAAACAGCATGGGGCAGCAATTTGGCAGTTTGTAATTGCTCGGCGATCGCCCTCACGCCTTTGATTGAGACGGCTGAGATGATCGCATCGCTATTGCTCACCATTTCAGCCAGAGCCAATGGACTTTGGCGCGACCAGATCTGCACATGGTGTTGATTGGTTTGGACTAACGCTGCTAGCGCCGATCCCCACGCCCCCGATCCCACGATCGTCACATTTTTTAAGTCAGATTTCATTTTTTAGCTAATTACTGAAGAAACTTGAAGCTTTTCTCTGAATCTAAAACCCATAGTAAAAACAAGACTAGAAGCCAGACCCACATCGCGACGGTGATATAATAGTGCATAAAAGCCTCTCTAGCGATAAAATCCTTGCTAGTTGAATATTGATTATCTTTAAAAATTATCAATATCAAACCAAGAGCTTTGATTTGTGAGAGTGTCAATTGCGCTCATTTCTTGAGGAAGGCTAGCAAACGATGATCGAAATGAAAGTGGCTGGAATTGCTATTGACGCTGTTAGCCGTAACCCTATCGTCTTACTGCGAGACACTTCAGAACGGAGAGCCTTACCGATCTGGATTGGTGAAGCTGAAGCCAAGGCGATCATCGGGGCATTAGACGGCCGCCCCCTAGAGCGTCCAATGACCCATGATCTGATGCTTAATTTTTTGGACACATGGGGCATAACTGTCGAGCGTATTGTGGTTCATGCCCTCAAAAATAGTACTTTTTATGCGGTAATCACTCTCTCGCAAGGAGATGTAAAAAAAGAGATGGATGCTCGTCCTAGTGATGCGATCGCGATCGCGGTGAGGGCGAAGTGTCCTATCTGGGTGATGGAAGAGGTTATCTTAGAGGCTTCAATTCCTGTCGATCAAGATGCCGACGAAGCCGAGAGAAAGGCTTTTCGTAATTTTTTATCAAAACTCACGCCAAATGAATTAGTCAAACAAAGTGGACTCGAAAACAATTAAATTTTTTAAAACCAAATATAAACAAGCGGCGCTTTGCGCCACTTTTTTATATTTGATCTAATCTTCTTTTTTTTCTAGCGATCGCCACCAAAGACTAAGTGGAAAATAAATCACAGGTGACCATAAACTGCTCAAAATTGCCGAACTTAGAGCAATGCGCTGTTGCAAAGTCCAAACATTATTCATGGCAGATCCCATAAAAGTCAGTTGGACGGCATGCATCGTCTCAACAATTACTGACATCCCAAACACGATTAAAGCAATAGATATGAAATCCTCTTGTACATATTTTTGCTTTTGTAAAAGCGAGGTTAGCCCACCCGCGATCGCCAATCCTAAGGCATGAGTTGGAGCCGCCCTCATATCCACAATCGTCATGCCATCCTGTACCAAACCGAGGGCGATCCCCGTCATCACCGCCAAAAAAACAGGACGATTAACACTCCAAGCCACTAGCCAAATCAACAACCAATTTGGGGCAAGCCCCATTAAGGTCATGCCAGCAAATCTGGTATACATCGCCAAGATGCAGACTAAGACTGAGCCAATTGTTACTGCCCAATTTAAAAGCTTTAAGGAAATTTGGCGATCGCGCATTTAAAAAACTTAGTTAATTGATTTTTAACGCTTTTCTTGAAAAGAATATACTTTTACATATTCCAATAAACCGAGCGGAGTCGAAAACTCTACGATCGCTTCAGGAGATGGCTGCTTATCAAGATTGATCGATTTAATTCGACCCACAGGCACATTTTCAGGAAACAGCGTACTAAACTGCGAAGTTTGCACAATGTCACCCACTCTCACATCAGCATCTCGCTCAAAAAACTCTAATGTCGCCGTATTTTGGCTTTGTCCTTTCAGCATCCCGCTATAGCGGCTTCGGCTAACAACAACCCCAACTTGACTATTCGGATCGCTGATTAGCAAAATCTGACTGCTATTAGGTGAAACATGCGTCACCCGACCAACCAATCCCCCAGAGGCCACCACAACAGAACCAGCCTTAATGCCATCATTGTTACCCTTACCAATTAGCATTTGATTCCACCAAGAATCAGCACCACGACCAATTACCACAGCCCAAACGCCATCGTCAGTCGGGGCGACTTTCACCTTCAATAGGTTTTTCATCTGCTGATTCTGAGACTCTAGCTCAGTCAATCGATAACGCAATTCTCGCACTTGAGCATCTTGTAATAACTCTTGCTTAGATACAGTGGCTTGAAAAGGACGACTTAAAAATTGATAAGTCTCCATGACTGCTACCCCCTGAGTTTGGCGGATAAACCAAGCCAGACCAATCCCAGCCGTGACAACAGCCGTCTGAAAGCTATAACGCTCCCACCAACTACGAATTGAGTTCATGAAAAATTAACCTATAAATTTTTCAATCGGCTAGTCAGCACTCGACCAAGATTTTTATAATCTTCAAGTACGCGACCAGCGCCGATGACGACGCAATGCAGTGGCGCTGGCGCAATGTGAGTCACAATGCCTGTCTCATGACTGATCAGTGTGTCAATCCCATTGAGCAATGCTCCACCACCCGCTAACATGATTCCGCGATCGATGATATCAGCCGCAAGTTCAGGAGGAGTGCGTTCTAGAGTGCGCTTTACGGCTTCAATAATCACTGATAGCGGCTCACTCATGCTTTCGCGAATCTCAGAAGATTTTACGGTAACGGTGCGAGGTAAGCCAGATAGCAGGTGCAACCCTCTTACTTCCATAGAAATCTCTTCTTTAATTGGATAAGCTGAACCAATTTTGATTTTAATTTCTTCAGAAGTCCGTTCACCCACAACCAAATTATGTACAGTTTTCATGTACTTCATGATGGCTTCGCTGAGTTCATCACCCGCGACGCGCACAGACTCGCTCAACACGATCCCCTGCAAACTCATGACCGCGACTTCGGTCGTGCCACCGCCAATATCAATGATCATGTTGCCTGTGGCTTCGGTCACAGGCAGTCCTGCCCCGATCGCCGCAGCGATCGGTTCATCAATCGGATAAACTTCGCTAGCGCCAGCACGACGGGCAGCATCCATAACTGCTCTCCATTCTACGCCTGTGACACCGCTAGGAATACCGATCGCGATGCGAGGATTAAAAACACCTTTTTTGACTTTTTGAATAAAGGAACGCAACATTAACTCCGCAGAGTCAAAGTCAGCAATCACACCATCTTTGAGGGGGCGCACCGCAATAATGTCACCAGGTGTGCGTCCGATCATTTTGTTGGCTTCATCTCCAACTGCATAAGCAGTCTTGTCTCTTTGATCGATCGCTACAACTGATGGTTCTTGCAAGACAATGCCTTCCCCAGACACATAAATCAGTGTGTTGGCAGTACCAAGATCAATGCCGATGTCTTTCGTAAAATGGCGTAATAAACCCACAACAAACTCTTCCAGCGGTCAACTAGCTATAACGTAACCTACAGTTTATTACGATTGTTGTCATTTAGTCTAGATCATTCTCAGATCTATGAAGTCAGGTTGATTATTAATTGGGTGGGGCTTGACTATTAGAGTTTGCTATAGTATTAGCATTAATTGAGTTTCTTAAAAGAATTGCTTAGCAAGCGTTTCGAGAAACTTATTGGGTTTTAAGAAAGTGCAAAGCGCCGCCTGTATATCAATACATCAAGCAAAATTAGTAACCATTATTCAATGAGCGATTGGCTAGAACATACCGTCCAAACTGAAGTAACTATTCCCGTGGAATATGCGTGGTCATTGTGGTCAGACTTACAGGCGATGCCCCGTTGGATGAAGTGGATTGACTCTGTGGTGATCACTTCCGATCCTGAAGTATCTGCTTGGAAGCTTGGCACTTCAGGGCTAACTTTTACTTGGAAATCTAGGATTCTTAAACAAATTCCCAATCAAATTATTCAGTGGGAGTCAGTTAGTGGACTGCCCAATCGCGGCGCGGTGAGATTTTACGGTCGTCCTAATAATATGACTATCGTGAAGTTGAGCATTTCCTATGCAATTCCTGCGATCGGGCAGCTTATGGATAATTTATTTTTGGGGCAAATTGTAGAATCCACACTTCAAGCTGATTTAGATAGATTTCGGGTTTATGCCGAGAAAGATTTTGCCAAACAGTGACTTGCGATCCTGATTGACTGATAAAAGTGTTTGAAATCCCTGTAGCGCAGGCATCCTGCCTGCTTTTTGGGGAGATTTGTCAGTCAATCCGCTTAAAACCAAGCAATTTTTTAAAAACTGCTCTACTCAACTGCTCTACTCAACCCAGAAATAGTTTGTAGACGGGGTTCTGACTTTCATCCCAATAGCGATAGCCGAGAGTATCGAGAAATGCTTGCCATTCTTCCATTTCGGTTGGTGGCACTTGGACTCCAACGACAATTCGCCCATAGTCAGCGCCATTATTGCGATAATGGAATAGGCTAATGTTCCAATTAGGACTCATAGAGCCAACGAATTTCATTAATGCGCCCGGACGTTCAGGAAACTCGAAGCGATAGAGCAGTTCGTTATGGGCGAGGGGCGATCGCCCGCCGACCATGTGCCGCAAATGGAGCTTGGTGAGTTCATCGTCAGTGATATCGATCGCCGTAAATTCATTTTGAGCAAAAGTATCAGCTAAAACAACCGCATCAGCACGATTGGCGATTTGGACACCAATAAAAATATGGGCGATCGCCTGATCTGCAATTCGATAACTAAATTCGGTGAGATTGCGATCGCGCATGAGTTCACAAAACTTCCGCAAACTCCCCGTCTGTTCAGGAATTGTCACCGCAAAAATAGCTTCGCGATGTTCACCTAGTTCGGCGCGTTCAGCCACAAATCGTAAGCGATCGAAGTTCATATTTGCCCCGCAGGCGATCGCCACTAGCGTTTGTCCTGTGAGATTTTCTCGCTCTACATAGGCTTTTGCCCCTGCGATCGCCAACGCTCCAGCAGGTTCTAAAATGGAGCGCGTGTCTTCAAATACATCTTTAATTGCCGCGCAAATATTATCAGTATCAACTAGCAAAATCTCATCGACATATTGCTGACAGAGCCGAAATGTTTCTTGACCAACTTCGCGCACCGCCACACCATCGGCAAACAGCCCGACTTGCTCAAGACGTACTCGATGTCCTGCTTTTAGCGATCGGGACATCGCATCCGAATCTACTGGTTCTACACCAATAATTTTAATCTCAGGACACAAACGCTTTACATAGGCGGCGACTCCAGAAATGAGACCACCACCACCGATCGCAATAAAAATTGCATGGATTGGCTTTTGATATTGACGCAAAATCTCCATGCCAATCGTTCCTTGACCTGCAATCACATCAGGATCATCAAATGGATGGATAAAGGTAAGATTCTGCTCGGTTTCAAGTTGACGCGCATAGGCGTAAGCATCATCATAAGTGTCGCCATGTAAAACCACTTCTCCACCGCGCATTTTTACGGCGTTTACCTTCATCAGTGGAGTCGTTACAGGCATGACGATAATTGCGGTTGTGCCTAATTCGCGAGCGCTAAGTGCGACCCCTTGAGCATGATTTCCCGCCGAGGCGGCAATGACTCCTTTGGCGAGCAGATCGGGCGCAAGTTGCACCATTTTGTTATAGGCCCCACGCAGTTTAAAAGAGAAAACCGATTGCATGTCTTCTCTTTTCAGCAAGATTTGATTATTTAATCTGGCTGAAAGGTTGGGAGCTAATTCTAACGGGGTTTCTTGCGCGACATCATACACGCGAGCTTTAAGGATTCGTTCTAAATAATCAAATTGCACAGTGTCATTAACTTTGGTCATCAACTTTGGTCATCAAACTTTAGGCATCAATTTAGCAAGATACGATTTTACCAGTAATTCTGATTTTGAAACCAATTTTGGTTTTAATTAGGGCGCAAATCGCTATGGCTAGGCGATCGCCTTAAAGGTAATCTCACGCTGATAGTTGTCCCCTCATGTTCAACACTCGCAAGTTGAATTGATCCACCAAGAATGTCAATAGAATTTTTAACGATCGCCATTCCTAAGCCAGTGCCGCTAATTACGCCCACATTATGAGCGCGGTAAAAATGATCAAAAATCTTTTCTTGATCAACTAAGGGAATGCCGATTCCATGATCGACAAATTCTAACAAAAGATGAGGAATAGACTCATTTGTCTGTGAAATTCTAAAATTGATTTCGCCGCCATTGGGGGAATATTTAATTGCATTAGATAACAAGTTAGAAATAATTTGTCTAAAGAACTTAGAGTCAATCTCTATTTTAGAGAAAGCATTAATATTTTTAAATACAACTTGATGTTTATTAGTTGCTAATAATTTAATTTGTTCGATGATTTCTAGGCAGAAACTATTAATTTCGATCTCTTCTTCCTGTAATTTAAATTTCTCAGATTCAGTTTTACCAATAACTAGAACCTCCTCTAATAAGTTGGTCATTCCTTTAACTTCGCGCTGGATTTTATCTAATTTTTCTAATTTTTTGTTGTCAGACATCTTATGTCCATAATTTCGGAGCAAGTCACTTGCCGATTGAATCGTGGCAAGTGGAGTCCGAAACTCGTGGGAAGCTCTAGAAATAAATTGAGATTTTAATGAATTCAATTCTTTTTCTTTGAGCAAAGCTCTCTCTAACTGACCTAAACTTTGCTCTAATTGTTGAGTGCGATCGGCAACTTGTAGTTCTAGATTTTTATTAAGCTCTTGGACTCGTTCAAATAACTTGGCTTGTTGAATAGCGATCGCCACATGATTAGCCAATTGGGTCAACAAATCTATTTCAAATTCTTCCCATTGACGGGGAGCAAAGCATTGATGAGCAATTAATAACCCCCATAGGGTATTGCCAAATGAAATAGCAACAACAATGTTTGCCTTAACCTGAAATTGGTCTAAAAGCAGTTTGTGGCAAGGATCTAATTCGACAGCATTTACATCATTTATACTAGAAACAGGTTGGTTTCGATATTTTTGAATATGATCTGTTCTAAAGCAATTATCACCAATTGTTTTTCCAATGATTGTTAATGATGGATCATTAACTGCTTCAACTACAAAAACACCACTCCAATCTTCTTGAAACTGATAAATTACTACGCGATCGATGCGTAATAATTCTTGAGCTTCTTTAACGGTAATTGATAGGACTTGATCTAGATTTAGTTCACGTTGAATTTTAAGTAATATTGCATTTAACAAACGTTCTCTTTCATTTTGATAGCGTAATTGTGCTTCTACTTTTTTTGTTTCAGTAATATCATAATAACTACTTAAATACATCCGATTACCTTTGTATGCCATCAGTCTTGTGAAAACTAATACATCTTTAAATGTGCCATCTTTATGACGAATATGTGCTTCAACAGTCATGGCTCGCCCCGTTTCTTGAAGTTGTTGCAATCGCTGTAAAGACTTGTCATGTTCAATGCGATCGGGAAATAAAAAGTTTGCGAAATCTCGACTAGAATTGGCTTCGGAAATACTGTAACCAGTTAAGTTTTCCATCCCAGTATTAAAGATAGCAAAATAGCCCCGATCATCGCTAAAGGTAATACCTTCTTTGATCGAGGTTAAAACTGTACGCAAGCATTCTTCGCTTTCAATTAATCTTTGAGTCGATTTTACTTGCTCAGTAATATCAGTTTGGATGCCAATATAATTTGTGAGTTCACCATAATCATTAAATACGGGTGCAATGTACAAGTCATTCCAAAATGGTGCGCCATTTTTGCGATAGTTGAGCAGAACAGCATGACATTCTCGCTTTTCTGCAATTGCTTTGTGTAAATCTAAAACGCCGCTTTGATGGCGATCGCCCCCTTGCAAAAATCGACAATCATGCCCAATCACTTCCGCCGCCCCATAGCCTGTGATTCGTTCAAAACTAGGATTTATATAGATTATTGGATTTTCGGGTTTAGTTGCATCGGTAATAACAATGCCATTAGAGCTAGCGGCGATCGCCCGATCGCGTAATTTTAAAGACTCTTCCACCCGATTTCGTTCGGAAACATCACGCAGCGAGGCGACGACATAGACCATGCGATCTTCGTCCATTGTTTCCGATACACGCATTTCTGCTGAGGTTGTTTTACCTCGATTAAGAATGGAAATATCCGTACTTTCGCCTGATACCACAGGCAATCCAAAAGTCTCGCCGAGAATCTTTTCAGATGCACAGCCAAACATGTTTTCGGCAGATTGGTTGACATAGCGTACAACTCCATCGCCATCGACCACTACCACAGCGTCTGAAATGTCATTGACTAGACGACTAAATTTATGGTTATTAAAATGTTTGACTTGAGATTTAGATAGCGATGAATTGGTAATATCTTGACAAGTACCAATAATTTGAAGTGAATTATGATCGATATCAATCTTTAGCGACAGTGAAACTGATAAAAGACGATTAGTGATCAGATCGAGCTTTGCTTCATACTCAACACACTGTTGAGATTGTAAACATTTATTAACATTTGTGTTTAATAATTGGGCAAATTCCAGAGGCAAGCACTCATGGGGCTGTAACCCGATTAGATTTCCAGTCTGATCGACAAGACGCTCTCCAAAAACAAGATGTACAAAGACAGTATTGGCGATCGCGAACCGTAATGTAAATTTGGGATCACTAATATTTAGTACATCGATATCTGTCTCAATCGTCAGCGCAAAGATTCCGCATTGAATATGATCTAGGATGTTTTGCATGATCGCTAAATTTCCTATTAAAAGTCGCCATCATCGCAATTTTATAACAGTCTTTAGAAGATCGGAATTAAAGCCACGCACTAACCGCGATTTCCTGAAAATTGTTATACTTTCGACACATTACTTAATTAAACTCATTCACCCAAATTTTTATGTCCTTAAAACTTTCAGTTCCTTCGATCGGTTGTGCTAGTTGTATTGAAACTATTACCAAAGCCATCCAATCCGTTGATGCGTCCGCCATAATCGTAGGTGACGCATTAACTAAATCTTTGGCGATCGAGAGTCATCTGCCCGAAGTCAGACTTCGGGAGCTAATCGCGATCGCAGGTCACAAAGTCAATTAATAAATCGGCGCTTTGCGCCGATGTCATCTTCAGAGATCGCAATATTCGCCTCTAGGCATATCAAAATCACCCGACTTACCACCACTCTTATGCACTAATCTCGTATTCGAGATAATCATCGTTTTTTCTAGAGACTTTGCCATGTCGTAAATAGTGAGGGCGGCGATCGTAACCGCTGTCATCGCTTCCATTTCAACGCCAGTCTCAGCAGTGGTTTTGACCTCCGCCTCAATCTGATAACCTGGAATGTTTTCATCTAGTCTAATTTTGACATTGACACTAGTTAAATTGAGCGGATGACACATCGGAATTAAATTAGCCGTCTGTTTCGCCGCCATAATCCCTGCCAGTCTCGCCGTGCCTAAGACATCCCCTTTCGGCAAGTTTCCCGCTTGAATGGCATCCAATGTGGTGGTTCGCATCGATATTTCACACATGGCGATCGCCCGTCTCACCGTTTGCGGTTTATAAGTCACATCCACCATCCGAGCATTACCACTTTGATCAAGATGAGTGAGTGACTGAAGATTATCCGTATCCATAAAAGCTTTACTGAAATTAGCACGATAATACAAAATGAAATGAATCACATCAGTTTTCATTATCGAAACCCTAAAATTGGTTTGATCATGAAAACTGCTAGCAAACTTTTTTGCCTAGTACAAGAGTTTACCCGAATTATGACTGAGCCTGTAAACATTGAGATTTATGCTAACAATCTTGGGACAACCCAAGCGATCGCCACTCAACTTGCCCAACTTGTCGCCGTAGGCACAATTATGTTACTAGATGGCAACCTTGGCAGTGGCAAAACTACTTTTATGCAAGCATTTGGTCGCGCCCTCGGCATTAGCTCGACCATAACTAGTCCCACGTTTACGCTCATTGATGAGTATACCGAAGGACGCTTGCCGCTATACCACATTGATCTCTATCGCTTAGAACCGATCCAAGTGCCTAGTCTACATTTAGAAGAATATTGGCGCGGTCAAGATTTCCCGCTTGGCATTGTGGCGATCGAGTGGGCAAGCAAATTATCAAACATTCCGCATGACCATCTTCAGATCAATATCTCAGTCCCAACATTAACTACGCGATCGCCAAATCTCAAAAAAACAAACCTAGATCTAGACCCAGACTTTTTAGAAGATTTACCCGAAGACCGCATCATCCAATTGATCGCCCAAGGATCGGATCACATTGACCTACTCAATCAATTCCAAAATAAATCTGTCGCTATGCTCGCTAAAGAATACAACCTCAAAAGTAAAAGATAGCGCTTTGCGCCTCTTTTTGCTTTTAAGGTTTTGATTTGTCCTAAAATAACCGTCAATTAACATTAGCTATTCTTATCTTGATCTTGAACGTCAGATCTCCCGTTGCTCTTAACCTCATCTTGAAAGCCTCGCAAGGCTTGCCCAACACTGCGACCAATATCAGGGATACGCTTAGCCCCAAAAATTGCCACAGCCACAAGCGAAATCACAACTACCTCAGGCCAGCCAATTCCAAACATTTCTTACACATCTCCTCAAACGCATCTGAATATGCTTTCATTCTCTACGCAAACAACAAATAAAAAACCAAATCTAATGGAATCAACAATTACTTGGACACTCGGTAGTAGCGATCGCGATGCCGAAATAAATCTTGCCCGTATCGCCCAATGGTGGAGCGCCCTTGCAGGGCAAGAAATCATTTGGCAACAACGCCCACTAACCGAAAATACCGATCGCGAGGCGATCGACTGGAGTAAACAAGCTTTCGATGAAACATTTGCTATGCACAACCCAACATTACGAGGCATTACCCTCTATTGGTATAAGCCGAATAGCCCTGACGAGCGCAATATCACGGTCAGCCACATCCAACTCGATCTCCATAACCAACAGCTAGACATATTGCCCTCATCAGGCAAAAGCTACCAACTTCGCATTACTTTACCCAAAATCGTTTATCAAAAAATCCAAGTCGTTGACCCACAATTTGGTAGCCTCATTCAGCCCAATGGTGATGCAGTGCTACTTTTTCGAGATGAGACCCAACGACTAGAAATTCAGGTTGATTTAAGCGCCGCCAACGTTGCTTTATTTAAACAAAAGCTTTAAACGTCTCCAAACCCGTAAAGTTTCGACCTTGTGGGTTTGGGTGATTCGTTTTGTCCAAGGACTTACAGCGTCAAGCCTGTGACCTATTTAACTTCCTTTTTCTTGGTTACGGCGTTAAAATAATCCTTAGCTTTGGCGATCGCATATTTCACTCTATCGCCAATAGTCGGTTCAGGCAAAACGGCAACCGTAACTTCCTCATCAGGAAACTCTTTCAGACGATAGCCATATTCCAAATCGTCTTTGAAATTTCGCAAAACAGGATACAAGCGGATCGCCCCCTTTAATAACTCTGCTTCTTGTTGAAAAATTGCTTGGCTGATTTGATTGCTACGTTCTACCGCCATCGAACCCGCAGGAACCCATTCCTTGCCCTTGATGCGAATAAAGATGTTGAACTCAGGCAACCCCTTGCCCTTCATCTCATCATATTTGCTAGCCGCCGCCTCGCGCTTGTTCGGTGATTTTTTCTTCTTTTTGGGTTGACCCGAAACCTGCCCAAATCCAGATGTCTTAATCTCAGACATTAATTTTCCTTATGTATTTCAAAAAGATTTTATAACTTGTTTTTTATGCTTAGCAAAAGTTTACTTTAGACTAGGGCTTAAAGACAATCTCCCCCTTAAATAGCGCGGTAAATAGCGCGATCGTCAATTACCACATTTGCCACCCCTATTTAGATTATACAAACAATATGGCAAGGGGGAAACTCAGGGTTAATGTCTGTGGAGCGACTGTAAGCCCCGAACAGAAACAATCTGCTAAGGCGAATCATCGCGATCGAGAGGATATTAACTGGTGATTTCGCCTAAAATAAAATCTGGCAAACATTAAAAGAATAATATAAGATACTGAGACAAAAATCGGACGAGCGAACTTATTCGCTTTGCTCTTCTAGATTATGTCACAATTAGCAACACTTACGCTATGATAGTAAGACTAAGATTAAGCCAAACTCATGTTGGTTCTCGAAGCAAAACTAAAAGGCAAAACAGGGCAGTATGGTCTCATTGACGAGGCGATTCGTACGGCTCTGTTCGTGCGTAATAAGGCTTTGAGGCACTGGATGGACAATCGAGGTGCTAGTAAATATGATCTATCTGCGCTGTGTGCTGTATTAGCCAAGGAGTTTGATTTTGCTAAGAAGCTAAACTCGCAGGCAAGACAGTCCAGCGCTGAGAGAGCCTGGGCCACAATCAATCGATTCTTTGATAACTGCAAAAAGAAAGTATCAGGCAAGAAAGGATATCCAAAATTCAAGAAGCGAGGTCACTCAGTTGAGTACAAACAAACTGGGTGGAAACTATCTGAAGATCGTAAATATCTAACTTTGACCGATGGTTTCAAGATTGGCAGGCTCAAATTAGTTGGCTCTCGCGATTTAAACTTCTACGCGATCGAGCAAATTAAACGAGTCAGGCTGGTAAAAAGGGCTGATGGTTACTACGCTCAATTCTGTGTTGATGTTGATCGCAGGGAAGAAATGACACCAACTCAAACCACAACTGGTTTAGATGTTGGATTAAACCATTTCTATACCGATAGTAGTGGCAACACTGTTGAGAACCCTAAATTTCTTAGAAAATCAGAGCGTCAACTCAAGAAGTTGCAGCGTAAAGTTGCTAAGCGAAAGAGAGGATCAGCTAATCGTAAAAAAGCAATAAAACGGTTAGCAAGAAAACATTTGCAAGTAAGTAGGCAGCGTAAAGACTTTGCAGTAAAGACAGCAAGGTGCGTAGTTCGGTCTAACGACCTGATTGCCTATGAAGATTTGCAGGTGAGGAATATGGTGAGCCAGCGCGTTGGGCGGGTTTACCGACTTGAAGCGACTGGCAAACCCGTAAGGGTCAAGAATCATAAATTAGCTAAGTCAATATCTGACGCTAGCTGGTATATGTTTCGAGATTGGGTTGAGTATTTTGGCAAAGTATTTGGTAAGGTGACGATCGCCGTGCCACCACAATATACGAGCCAGAATTGTTCAACCTGTGGAACAACAGTCAAGAAATCGCTGAGTGAGCGCACTCATCAATGCAGTCATTGCGGTACTGTTTTGGATCGTGACCATAATGCGGCTTTGAATATCTTGGCTATTGGTTTAAATAGGGTAGGGCATACCCAAATTTCTACGCCTGTGGAGAGTTCGACCTCTGCTTTCCAGATCTAAGGTCAGGTTGGTAAGTTGTCTCGCTGAATCAGGAATCTCAGTCACTTCGGTGTTGAGAGTGTCAATTTGTGATCCATTATATTTGAGACAGCATAAGTTGTCAGTGACCAAAGTAGAATAACCAGAAGAACTCGTTAATTAATCTACATGTCTATTCACAAAACCAAATTTAGGGGTTATCAGCAGTGACCGCTCACAAAATATTAGTGATTGATGATAGTCGCGTAATCCGTAATATGGTGCGTGATATGCTTCCGACTGCCAATTTTGAGGTGGTAGAAGCGGCAGATGGCATCAAAGGTCTGGAAATGATTCAGCAGGCAAAGCCTTGGATGATCATGCTAGATTTTTTACTGCCTCGGATGAGTGGCTATGAAGTTTACGAAACCTTGCAAAAAAGCCCTGAGTTGAGCCGTATTCCCCTAGTTTTAATGTCTGGACGCAAGGAGGAAGTAACCAGTAAGATCTCTGAGCCATTTGAAGATAAATATATTGTATTTATTGAAAAGCCATTTGAGCAAAAAGAACTAATCACGGCGATCAAGCGAGCAATGGTCTTAGCGCAGAAGCGTCCACCTGCATCTGTTCTGCCCACAGTCGCACCTGCTGATATAGCGGCTCACGATCGCTCAGATAATGCTTTAGTTAAACGCATTGAAGAGCTTGAAGCTAAGCAGAAATTGTTAGAGTCTCAGATGTCCTCACAGCAAAAGCAATTCCAGCAGCTAGTTGACTTTATCAAGAAAAAATTAAAGTAAATGCACAGCCTGTTCTGAAAATTGCACTTTGCTAAGCAAATCAAAAGCAAAGCAAAAAAGTTGTTACAAGCTCAGCTTGCAACAACTTTTTTGCTTTTATTGATGAATAGAACCATCGGGCATGATCGCTCCGCTCAAATCTGTGTGATCTAGTTTAGCTAGCGTGAGATCGGCTTTGAGCAGATTAGCTCCTCGTAGATTGGCGCGGCTGAGATCAGCCCTTGTCAAAATTGCACCTCTGAGATCAGCTTTTTCGAGATTAGCAAGACTCAGATCAGCCCAGCCTAAATCGGCTCCGCGCAGGTCAGAGCCACATAAATTAACGTGGGTCAAGATCGCTTCACTGAGATCAATGCCATGCAATGAGATGCCATGCATGTCGATGTCATGTAAATGGGTTCTTTCAAAGTTGCGATCGCCCTTTGCATAGCGATCGAGTAGTTCAGCTTTGGTTAAGGCGGCGTGAGAAGGTAATGTCATGGTTAAAGACTCTATATTTAAGGTAGTGATGAACAGTACTAGATATTGCTCACCTCTTCTTAAAATACTCTGATTTTAGTCATGACTGATTGGTTGCAACGCACAGAATTGTTGATTGGTTCGGATAGTACCGAAAGGCTTAAGCAGGCCAATGTATTGGTGGCTGGCATGGGTGGTGTTGGCAGTTTTGCTGCCGAATTTTTATGCCGCGCTGGGGTTGGTCACATGACAATTGTGGATGGCGATCGCGTTGATCCATCTAACAAAAATCGTCAAATTGTGGCACTCGATAGCACCGTTGATATGCATAAGGCGGATGTGATGGCGGCGAGAATGCATGACATTAATCCTGAGATGCAGTTAGGGGTAATCAAAGAATTTCTTACCCCTGACTTGATGATGGCGCTAGTCACGACGAAGTTTGATTGGGTACTAGATTGCATTGATAGCTTGCAACCCAAGTTATATTTTTTGGGCGCAGCCGTCACTAATGGGGTAAAGGTGGCGAGCAGTATGGGTGCGGGTGGGCGCATCGATCCCCAAAAGGTCAGGATTGCCCCAATTTTTGAAACTGATTGTTGCCGATTTGCCTATAAAGTTCGCAAAGGTTTACGGCGCAAGGGTTTTGCCGATGCGGAAATTATTGCCGTATATTCTGAGGAGTTGGTCAACCGTGATTCTTTGCAATTAACCGATGGCAGTAATTTTAAGCGATCATATTACGGCACTATTTCTTATTTACCTGCGCTGTTTGGGCTAAATCTGGCTAGTGTGGTTATTCGCGATCTACTCTAAACCTAGTGACCTGTGCTTTCCAAAAATGAAAGTCGGCGCGAAGCGCCGACTTTTATTTTCGGAGTTTTATGTGTAAAAGCGAATGGCGGGAATCGAACCCGCAACATCTGCTTGGAAGGCAGGGGTTTTACCACTAAACTACATTCGCGTGTAGTTACAAGTTACTTGATCACAATTACTTGACCAAAGTTACCCGACTCGCGTTTACTATACGCAGTTACTAACTATAGCAGCGATCGCATTATTGTCAAAAGTTTATTTTTAAAATAACCGATCGGGCCTGACCATCTGTCTTTTGCATCCATCCACACCGTCAAAGCTTTATTACGCACAAAAAGGTAAATTATGAGTTTGAAACTATATCTCCTTAGACATGGGGAAACTGTTTATAGTCGCACTGGCGGTTATTGCGGTGATCTTGATCCTGAGCTAACTCCTGATGGTCAAAAAATGGCGGATGCATTTGCTCTAGCCCATAGCGCGATCGCTTGGGATGCTGTTTTTGTCAGTCCGATGAAACGCACGATCGCCACGGCGAAGCCTTTATGTGATGTCATAAATCTTAAGATGCAGGTGCGCGATGGCTTACGCGAATTGCGCTATGGCAAATGGGAAGGGCAAACCAACGAGTTTGTAAAACAGAACTACGGCGATGACTATCTGCGCTGGCTGACTGAACCCGCTTGGAATCCACCGACGGGCGGTGAAACTGCGGTGTCATTGGCTAGTCGTGCCTCGCTAGTGGTTGCCGAAATCCAAGAGAAGTATCCATCTGGTCATGTGTTAGTAGTGGCTCATAAGGCGACAATTCGGGTGATTCTCTGTAGCCTGTTGGGGATAGATTTGGGAAGATATCGCGATCGCATTGATACTCCTGCGGCTTCACTGAGCGTGGTTCAGTTTGGCGCGTTAGGACCAATGCTCAAAGTTTTGGGCGATCGCAGTTTTATGGATGCTGGTCTGCGATCTTTAGCAGGAACTTAAACTTTTAGCAATTGCGTCTCAATTAATCCCGTTAAACTATCCGTCCAATGGGTTGCCAAGTCTAAAGTCTCGGCTTCCACCATTACCCGCATCAGTGGCTCTGTGCCTGATGCACGCACCAACACCCGACCGCGATCGCCTAAATCTTGTTCGGCTAAGGCGATCGCTTGCACTAATGCATCACAGGACTGCCAATTGCGGCGCAATTCCCGATCTTCTACCCGCACATTTTTGAGCAATTGAGGATAAGGATGAAAGCTTTGATCCATTAATTCTGATAAAGGCGCTTTTTGTTTGGCAAGGGCGGCGAGGTGTAGCGCCGCCAGTAAGCCATCACCACTAACTGCATAGTGGCGACACAGCACATGTCCTGACTGTTCGCCGCCGAGCATCGCGCCCGATCGCATCATTTCGGCATGGACATATTGATCGCCAACGGCAGTACGCACAAAATTGCCGCCTAGTTTTTGCCAAGCGCGTTCAAATCCGAGATTTGCCATTACCGTTGTCACGATCGCACTGTCAGGTAATTGATTCTTCTCTAATAATTCTTGTCCCCAGAGATACAGAATGTAATCGCCATCAACAACGCGCCCTTGACTATCCACCGCCAACACGCGATCGGCATCGCCATCAAAGGCAAAGCCCATATCGGCATTATGTTCTTTTACAGCTTCCCGCAATGGTTCGAGATGCGTAGAGCCACAATTAACATTGATGCGATCGCCGTCTGGTTGATGGTGCAAACAAATTACTTCTGCGCCCAAATTGCGAAATACTTCCATGGAGACGCGAGTTGCCGAGCCATGAGCCAGATCTAACACCACTTTTAGTCCGCTCAAGTCTGTGGCGATCGAATTTTGTAGAGATTCTTGATAACCATCAATTAAATGTGATTTCTCATGATATTTACCCCAATCTGTTGAAGAATTAACCAGATCAGCATGAATGCGTGATTCCCATAAAACCTCGATCGCCTGTTGAGTCTCACCACATAGTTTTGCGCCATTCGCCCCAAAGAACTTAATCCCATTGTCTTCAGGCGGGTTATGGCTTGCCGAAATCATCACTCCGCCAAATATTTCGGGTGAATGTGCGGCTAGATGGGCGATCGCAGGCGTAGGACACAATCCAATATGCCAAACATCCCAACCCGCCGCCGTCAGCCCTGCCGAAATTGCGGTGGAGAGCATATCGCCCGATGTTCGTGAATCTTGCCCGATCGCAATTACATTCGCTTTAGTCTCACTATTCGGGCGATCGAGATTAGGGCGATCGAGATTAACGCGATCCTTTAAAATTTTGCCCGCACTAATCCCTACTTCTAGCGCCAGATTAGCCGTCAAAAAACTACCCACATGACCGCGAATGCCATCAGTACCAAACAATTTCATAAATTAAGCTCCACACACCAGCGCCTATTTTCTCACAGACAAACATATTTCTAATTAAGTTGCCACGAGTTTAGCAATTTTAATCTTGAATAGGACTTACGCATTGACAGAAATGGCGATGTATGGAATCAAGGAGAGAGAGGTTGTGGCGGTGTCTCTTGCTGTTGAGCCAAATAGGGCAAGTTTTGTAACACCAAATTGTTCTTGTAAGATTGGTTTACTGCGTGTGAGAAGTTCGATCGCTTGTTGTTTTTTCATGATTTAGACACAACGATTTTTTATAAAAATCTAGGTTTACTTAGTGTTGACTTGCCCGATCGCTATCATCATCAACAAGCGATCGTCAATTTGGGTTAGTTGTTGATTTTAGCTCTAAGTTTTTGCAGTAAGTCTAAAAGGTCGGGGATTTCTTCAGTAATAATGCTCCACACAACATTGTCATCAATACCGAGATATCCATGAATGAAGCGGTTACGAGTTGCGATAATTTGTCGCCAAGGAATTTCTGGATTATCTTCTCGTATTTCTATGGGAATATTTGTGGCGGCTTCGCCGATAAGTTCTATATTTCTAAGAGTGGCATCGTAACGTAAATCGTCTTCTAGAAAACTCGTTTGATTATGATCGTGAGTATAATGAATCACTTTTTGAGAGAAGCGAATCATATCGTCAATGTAGAAATGCCATTCGCGGATGGGTTTGTTAGACATATATACTTTCGGCTTCGATAAATGGGCGTAATTCTTTTCTGATGGCGGTTTCGGTAACTAGATCTACTGGACATTCTAGGAGGTCTTCTAAATAAAATAATGCACCAAAGTAGAGTTTTGATGTGGCGGGAGTGTTAAAACTAATCAGAATATCGATATCGCTATTTGGTTGTGCGGTGTCTCTTGCTGTTGAGCCAAATAGGGCAAGTTTTGTAACACCAAATTGTTTTTGTAATATTGGTTTACTGTATGTGAGAAGTTCGATCGCTTGTTGTTTTTTCATGATTTTTGATACAACGATGTTTTATAAAAATCTAAGTTTATTTAGTGTTGACTTGCCCGATCGCTATCATCGTCAACAGGCGATCGCATATTTCGCATATTTTATTTCCCATTGTAGGGGTTTAGCATTTGCGCGAATATTTTGATACTCATCACAACAATTTTAAATCGCAAATGCTGAACCCTTTCGGCTATTCACAGATAAATTGTCGCTGCGTTGTGAGGTTTTGGGCAAAGCATTCCTGTTTTATTTGGATCGCAAAATTTATAAATTGTGGCAGGAATGCTTTGCCCCTACATGAATATTGTGCGAATCGCCATGATTTTATTTAATGCTAACTTGTCCGTTCATTAGCATCGGTAGCAGCCAATCGCGGAGTTGGGTTAGTTGTTGATTTTCTCTTTGATTTATTAGTATTTTGCTAATTATTGGATTAACTGCTTCGTTAAACCTAATAAGTAAATTTTCTTCTGGCAAAGTAAACTTTAAGTTTTTTATAATGTCTTGGGAAAGATTATCTCTTGCTGAACCAGTACTTAAATTAATCAAATGTTTGTATAGATCATCTAAAGCAAATTTTAAATAATTATTGTAGATGCCAGAATTTGTAGTAATCCCACATATAGCTTGATTTGTACAAGCATGAATTTGTAATAAACTCACTTTTCCCGCCGTTGCGCCATACATTGCGACTAATAATGTATTTGGTTCAAAAAGTTTAGTGCTTGAATTGTCTAATCCAGCTTGAGTAATAAAATTATTTGCCTCCGTTATGTAACGATTATTGACTTCGCCACTATTTATCCAAGCTATATCTCCTTTCTCATAATATTCTGATTTAGTTGATAAAGGTGTTCCACCTGAAGCCGTATTTGCAAATTCTCTCAGTTTTTTAATTTCCCAACCCGCAGGAATTGCCCGATCGCCTTTTGCTTCTTCCACACAAACCATCGCACCGCCAGAAGACTTATAGGGCTTGCCATCCGCATTGGGAAAATCAAACTGCACAAACCAATAATCATAAATCGTCTTAGCCAGACTCTCTAACTCTGCATTAATCCGATTATTCAGTTCAATTTTGGCATCAAGAGCAGAAAGAACAGCCGCAATTTTCTTTTGTTCTATAACAGATGGTAAAGTTGTAATAATTTCATGAATGTAATTCCTATTTAAAGTTGGATTAGAAGAGCCAACATCATATTTTTTAAAGTCCAACAGTGGAAGAAAATAATAAACAAACTTTGGATCATTCCCTTTAAAGTCTGTAACCCATAGTGTTGTATCATGTGGCCAGTAATCGCTATCACAATAATGAACAGTGCCTAAAGTTCCTTTTCTGCCTATAATTACGCCAGCACCTTTTACTTTATATTCATTATGAAATCCTGTTATACCCGATGATGAAATAACTGGAATATTACCTTCGGTTCTATCTTTTGATAGAAGATCAAATCCTCTTTGAAAATTGAGAAAATCTCCAAGCCTTTTAGTTTGTCTAGTCATACTTCAACCCCGCCAACTGCTTGTTAATCTCAATCTCCAAATCCCTAGACTCCCCAAAAAAGCGATCTAGATTACTAGAAAAAGCCCTTAACTTCTCCTCAAACTCATCCTGCGAAATATCCACATACTCAATCTTCACATCAAAATACTGACCCGCACTCAACGAATAATTTTTAGCCGCGATTTCCTCATAACTCACCACCACCGAAAAATCATCAACCGCCTTTTTCTCATTAAACGTCGAAATAATTTGCGCCTCCTCCGCCTCCGTTAACACTGTCTTCTGATTCTTGCCATCCTTCACCGTCTCCCCCACCCCAGACGCATCAATCAACACCACATCGCCCTTATTAGAGCGATCCATAAACAAAATCGACACATTCGTACCCGTCGTCGCAAAAATATTGCTTGGCATCGACACCACCCCCGCCAACATCTTCTCATCTACTAGCTTCTGACGGATCGCCTTGTCAATCCCAGACTGCGCCGTAATAAACCCAGTCGGAACCACCACCGCCGCCTTACCTTTGGGCTTTAGCGAATAGATAATATGCTGCAAAAATAGCGTATAAATCGCCATCTTGTCCTTATCCTTTGGCGGAATCTTGGGAATACCTGCAAAAAAACGCAACTTATGGTCTTTACTGTCCAAAGACTCCCGATAGTCGCTAAAATCTGTCTTAAACGGCGGATTTGACACAATATAGTCAAACTTCGCTAACTGCGCTCCATCTTTATGATAGGGATGCTCAAGCGTATTCCCCTGAATGATATTGGGAATCGAATGCACCAGATTATTTAAAATCAAATTTAATCGCAACAAACTTGATGACTTTTGCGAAATATCCTGCGAATAAATGGTACAGCGCTCCTCACCGATCGCATGGGCAATACTCATCAACAAAGTCCCCGAACCCGCCGAAGGATCATAAACCGTCACATTCTGCACCTGCCCCTTCACCAAGATCGCCGACATAATCCTTGCTACAGCATGAGGCGTATAGTATTCGGCATACTTACCGCCATTGTCCTTGTTGTAGTCCTTAATCAAATACTCAAATAAAGTCGCAAAAAAATCATACTTCTGCGTAAAAATATGCTCCGCACTAAATTTGATTAACTGATTAATCACTGCCCGACAAAAATTATCGCGCTTAGAAGTATCCGTAACAAACTCACTCACGCGATCGAATAATGGAATCTTCGTATCACCTTCCGTCTTGACCGAGAAAATATCATTATTTTGAACAGCAATATCCCGCAAAGTATCATCAAACAACTTCGCAAAATCAGGATTATTTTGCTTCTCATACAAAGTCGCCAGAAAATGATCGGGCTTTAAATTTGCCGTATTAGAAGGCAACTTCAACAACAAAAACTCATAATCAGCCTCAGACATCGCTTTTAAAGACTGTTCCCAACTCGCTGCTTTTGCGATCGCCTTTGGTATTGCTTGCTTCACCTCATACGCAAACTTATCATTCATCAACTTATACAGAAACACCTGAGTAATGATTTTAAACTCATTCCCATCATTCCCCAACCCATAAGCCGCGCAAATCCCCTTGAGGCTATCAATTAACTCTTTAATCTTCTGCCCAAAATCCGTATCATTCAGTTGATTCATAGGTTACTACTTATTGGTTAGGGCTAGTACAAAGTGAGTATGCCATAAGATTTCTCATTTTCTAATAACCTAATGTCCTCGATATGTGTCCTTAGTATTGACTCAATTTGCTTAGTTGAGCAATTACCACGCTTAATCCAAATCACTTTTGGCGGAAATCCTTTTAAAGTAATTAGCTCATTATAGTCACTATCTCTGGTAACAATTATAAACCCATTATCTAAAGCATAGCTCCAAACATTGACATCTTCTTCACAGTCCATTCCCAATAAGTAAACATGACTAGATTCAGGAAATAAATCCGCTAAATGATTTACTAACTTTGGTGATAGATTTTGGTCAAATATAGCAATCTGAAATGAATTAAAACAAGCTTCGACTTCGCTCAGCTAGCGTGGACTGATGGCTGAGCGAAGTCGAAGCCACAAATGACTTAGGATTGCTATAGTAATCTCATGCTTTTACTAGAAGAGTTTGTCCTTCTCTGTCAGCCGCATAGCTCAAGCAAGCCAGAATATCTTCATAGGTCAGATACGGAAAATCTTCAAGGATCTCTTGGTAGCTCATACCTGAAGCTAAGTATGACAATACATCGTATACAGTCATCCGCATCCCTCTAATACAAGGTTTGCCGCCACGTTTACCCGCCTCAATTGTTATTATTGGCATCTTTATCTTATAAGAAATTGGTTCGTTTTGTTTAGTCATTGTTGATAAATCCTTAATATTAAGCTCTAATTCCTGCTTGAAAAATCTGATTAGCCGTCAAATTCAATTCTGGAAAAGTTGGCGATATAACGCGATCGTCATCCCGAAACGCAGTCACCTGATATTCGCCATCAATCAACTCATGCACTAAAATAGTTGGCTGCTTTGGATTGCCAATAAACCTTCTACCACCAATTCCCAAATAATCGACAGTCCAATATTCAGGAATCCCCATCTCCTCATAATCATTAACCTTAGTGAAATAGTCATCACGCCAATTAGTACTCACCACCTCAATCACCATCACAATCGATGCTCCCTGCACAACCGTTGCTGATTTTTTCCATAGCGGCTCATTTACCAAGTTCGAGCGATTTAAAACCAAAACATCAGGATCATAAGCAGATTCTGCACTTGGGGGCTTTACTAGAACAGTTTTAGGAATTCTATAAGGCAAATTTAACCGCAAATATTCAGCGGTAATCGCTTCACCCAAAAAGCTACCAATATCCTCATGATCTCCTCTTGGCTGTGGCATCTCAACAATTACTCCATTATGTAATTCACAAAATTTACCCTCTGGCTTCCACTCCGCAAATTCGGCAAAAGTCACCAATTCAGTCTTAGCTAAAGCTTGAACCATTTTTGTTTACCTAACTAACGAACTAAGTTCTCATATTATAGCCAGAGCCTTGAAATTCATTCAAGCAATCACTCCGTTAAATTCATTCATATATTCCTTCACAACCAGATTATTAATATAGTTAGAGGTTTCTGCATTTAGATCGATTTTTTGCTGTGTAAACTGCCCAATTAGTAAGCGTACCATCTCCTTACTAAAATAAACTTCATTATTTAGAATCTTCGTGTTTTGTAAAACAAATCCATCGGCGCTGACCTTGATGCCAAGCAACGCCTCACAGATTTTGCGCTCATTCAGTGACAATTTTTTACCTTCCAATATCCGCTTATGAATCCGCACATACTTCGCATCATTGTCATATTTATCTCGTAATAAATTGTTCTGACGGTTAAGCTCCTTAATCTTGTCGTAGATTTTATTCAGACTACCAATATTTGCATTCATCTCATCTTGACTCACCTCACTAAGCTTTTTCTGCTTAAACAAACGCTCTAACTCTTCCTTTAAACTAATAAATTTAGGATCGGTCTTGTCAAAATTACTAGCCAAAGCCTCACGAGTCCGCCTCAGCGTATTTTTTAGCTTATCCGCCAGCACCAGTTCCTCTTCCCCAATCTTCACAAACGAAAAGATCACCTCTTCTAGTGCCTCATTCAGGAGATTTGTTACATCCGCACCACTTTCTATTCGTTCAAGGGTATTAATCGCATTTAAGCGATCGCTAGCCACTTGATACATGCGATTAAGCTGCTGAAAATCCACCTTCTCCAAAAGCTCATAATGCCCCATTAACCGAATCAAGTTATAGAGACTTTTCGCATTTCCTAACGCTTTCTTCAAGGTAAGAACTGTTTCGCGATCGCTTATTTCCGTAACTTGTGTACAGAAAATATCAGCATTGCGAGTATCGTAACGGAACAGAACATCTTCAATCTCTTCGATCTCTGCCTCGATCTCCTCCTTCGACTTAAACAGATGAGAATAATGTTCTAACTCATCTCCCAACTCCGCCTGTAACTCATCAAAATAAGCCTTGTTTGTCGCATCAAATTCTTGACTAATATCGGCAAAATCCACCACAAAGCCGTAACGGAAATTCTTGTAAGGTCGATTAACACGAGTCAAAGCTTGTAATAAATTGTGTTTTCTAATCACCCGTCCTAAATACAGCTTTTTCAACCGCTTTGCATCAAATCCCGTTAGCAGCATATTGTAAACAAACAGCAGATCGATCCTGCCCTCCTTAAACTCCTCAATCCAATTCTTCCGTTCGTCTTTCGTGCCAATGTCATGGAGAATCAACGCTGCCGTCAGATTTGGTTGTTGCTTTGTCTTCTTTTTGTTGAGCAATACCTGATACTCAGCATTAACATCACTAAGGCGAGTGGATGGATTTATCGAATTTTGTGGATTAGGAAATCTTTCCAGAAAAATCTCATAGAGCATTTTAGCCTGTTCCGAACTATCACAAATCACCATTCCACCGATGGAACGATCGCCAAAACGCGATCGGCTACCCTCAAAATCATCCAGAATATAATCGAACAACGGCTCCACATAATGACGATGAGCAAATACTAATTTTTTATCAATATCCCCTTGCAATATCTGCACTTGATCTAAAGCCTGTTGCAAAATCAGCTTGTAATTAGTCGCAATCTCCTCTCGAATCAAGCGCACCGTATAGCCATCAGCGATCGAAGCATTGTAATAATATTTGTGAATATACTCGCCAAATAGAACTTTAGAATTATACTCATCTCCCAATAAAGGTGTTCCCGTTAATCCCAGCTTGATTGCATTTCGATCTGATTCTTCCAGATTCGCTAAAAAGCTACCCTTGGGGTTATAACTGCGATGTACCTCATCCAAAAAGTAAATACGCTGAATATTCACATCATAATCTTCAGTCCGCAACACATCAGGATCATCCTTAAATTTGTGAATGTTCACCACGGTAATTTCGGGAGTACCTGACAGATTGTGAATGACACTCGCTGACTTGATCTCTTTGGCAAATTCTTCTCTTGAGCTGATGGTCTTCACCTTTAAACCACGACTTTCAAACTCTCCTTTAGCTTGCATTAATAAATCAATGCGATCGACAATGAAATAGAACTTCGGTATAATCTTTTGCTTCTGGAAATAATCTGTCAAAAACTTGACATTATAAAAAGCCAGAGCCGTCTTACCACTGCCCTGAGTATGCCAAATAATCCCTTTTTTGATTCCTTTATCCAAAGTCTTAGCGATCGCCTTAGTCGCAAACATCTGCGGATAACGCATGACGTGTTTCTGCCAGCCAAGACTTTCTTTTAAATAGGCGATCGCATAACCCAATATAAACTTGAAACGATCCTTGCTAAATAGCGAAGTCAATAACCGATTTGTCGGCGTATCAGAGTTCTTATTGGTAATAAATTCAGGATTATGTTTAATAATCTGTAAATTATTATCCTTCAACACATAATTTTCAATCTCTTCACTTTCATCAGCTAAAAGTGCCGATAAATCTAGTGGTTCTTCTTCTCGAAAATAATTAAAATCATGATTTTGATAGGATGGCGAAGCATAAAAAGCTCCCGCCAGTAGCGAACTCGATTCTGATTGATTGTCATACTCCATATTATTAGAGAAGACCATCAACTGCGTAATATTTGCAAACCGTCTAAATCTCTTATTTTGAAACCGCGCATTAATGCGATCGCGTTCTACCAGCAGCCCATTTCTATTATTCGGCTTTTTCACCTCCACAAAAGCCAAAGGCATTCCATTGATTAACAGCACAATATCAGGACGAAACTCATCATCACCATTTTTGTATGTTAACTCTGTCACAACATGAAAACTATTATTTTCAAAATTGGCAAAGTCAATAATTTTATGTCCCGATTGATCGATCAACATTTCATAAAAAGTTTTGCCTAGATCTTCATTTTCTAACGCAAAGCGAATTTCTGACAATAGGCGATCGTTATCTCCCTCTTCTATATTTGGATTAATTTTAGCAATACTTCCCTTAAAAATATCTGTAAAAATATTAGTCCCCTCATCTCGCACAGCCCCCTTCAACGACAAATACTGATAACCCAATCGGTTTAGATGCAAGACTGACGGTAACTTTACTCTGGAGTTTTCGTTGAAAGTCATAGTTTTAGACAAGTCTTTGGGTAAGCCTTAATTATTTCATGACTATTGATTATCTAGAATTAACGAACATTTGCCAGCCGAATAAACTTTAAAAGCCTTTCCAAATAGCAAGACTTTAAAAATTTATTGGGCTGGGTAAAGCAATATCTACATAAAACCTAAAGATTAGATAAAGCGCCACGCGCTCCATCGCGGTTAACCTTGAGATATTCCGTATTAACGCCCGATTCGCGGGTGAGCGAAACCTTGCCAGTACGCGCAATTTCACGAATGCCAAACTTGTCCAACATCTTTAAGATAGCAACCATCTTCCCAGGGTCGCCCACCACCTCAATAGTCAAGAAATCATCAGCCACATCAACAATCCGAGCGCGGAAAATCTGGGATATTTCGATAATTTCCGATCGCACATTCGGCGCAGCATTAACTTTAACGAGCATCAATTCGCGCTCAACACAAGGAATATCGGTAAAATCGAGAATAGTAATCACATTAATCAGCTTATGCAACTGCTTAGTGATTTGCTCAATCGTATGATCATCGCCAGAGACAACCATCGTGATGCGAGTATATCCATCTTGCTCGGCAGTGCCGACTGCAAGACTCTCGATATTAAAACCTCGGCGGGCGAACAAGCTAGCAATGCGGGTCAGCACGCCTGCTTCATCTTGGACGACAACGGAGAGAGTATGTTTCATGGTGACAAATTCGGAAAATAAACAGCACAGTAGACTATATTAATGACTTTGGTTACAGAAAACATACGCAAGATTAAAATCAAGTGCGATCGCCCCATTGCCGAGGATCGAGTCGATAGTATCTTTGCAAGAGTTCGTAAAGAGCTTGATGCTTTTGACTTAATTGATATGGCTTTTCAAAAAATGTCTCTGTGGCGACCGCAAAAAACTCCGCAGGGTTGGTTGCCCCATAACTATCGATTACCGTCTTTTTTCCTTTGCCCACGCGATCGCCAAGTTGTAGATATTCAGCCGTCATGATCTCAGACCACACTTGATAATCCAAAGCTCTTCGCAAAATTGGCACACCTTCGGCTCTTCCATCCTCCTGATCTAGCTGATGAGCAAACTCATGCAACACCACATTATGTCCGTCTTGCCAATTAAGTAGATCTTGCCTAACTTGTTCCCACGACAAAATTAATTGATCCTGTGACCATGACTCCCCCAATCTCGCCACAAGTCGCTCCTCAACCACATAGCGATCGCTGATCACTGTCTCTTTTGCTATGTAAGCATTGGGATAAACC
Organism: Cyanobacteria bacterium SOY_65_metabat_81; assembly: GCA_031412945.1. Taxonomy (GTDB): domain Bacteria; phylum Cyanobacteriota; class Cyanobacteriia; order Pseudanabaenales; family Pseudanabaenaceae; genus Pseudanabaena. Next base: position 25,571 of record JANODY010000006.1, on the reverse strand, counting down.
AAGATAGAACGCAAGTTAGGAAAATAGGTAGGGCGATCGCCAAATAGTAATAAACAGGCGATCGCGGCGATCGTGACTTTAATCTCCTCGGTGATCTGCAATCCTAAACAACCAATAAATTGCTTTTCCTTAAGAAATATTTGGATATATCCTTGTAACTGCTTTTGTTGATCTGCCGATAGATAAATGTAAATGGCAAGATTGCTCTCCAAAATATGCAACCAATGTTTAGGAAAAGGCTGATTTATCAGGCGATCGCGGCGTAACTTGATCCAAAAAGGATAAGTCAAAATACCCAAGGCGATCGCGCAGATCGCCATAGAAAAAATGATTGCCAAAAACTGGGGTTGAGCCACAAGAATTATTATTAAAAATTATCGTTCCAAAGAGAGATTCTCAGGCGGGTTAGCCAGATCCTAGACTGCTTGCGTTAAGATTAGTTAATAAAATAATCCGTTCTTGGCGAAATCAACTAAGAACATTCCTATTGATGGAGCAGTAGTAGTGAAAAATAGCAATAAAAACGATAATAATAAAAAGTGGAAAAATTTTGGTCTATACGCACTGCTTGGCATTGTCGTTATCACACTAGGCACAACCCTGATCGATAGTCAGCCCGCCGCTCAAACCGAATGGCGCTACAGTCAGCTACTTCAAGAAGTCAGAAAAAAACCATCAGGCGTTTCCAGAGTCACCCTTAGCTCCGATCGCACTTTTGCCGAAGCAACCGTCCCTGGAGGACCAGAAGGCAAGAAAAAAGTGCGGGTAAATCTGCCCAACGATCCTGAATTCATCAAAACACTCAGAGACAACAACGTTGAATTAGATGTCGCCCCCCGTCGCACCGATGGCGCATTAATCCAAACCTTGAGTAGTCTGGTTTTGCCAATTTTGCTTTTGGTCGGTCTATTTTTCCTACTACGCCGCGCCCAATCAGGTCCTGGCAACCAAGCCATGAACTTTGGTAAATCTCGCGCCCGTGTGCAAATGGAGCCTCAAACCCAAGTCACTTTCACCGATGTGGCAGGTATTGAGCAAGCCAAATTTGAACTTACCGAAGTTGTTGATTTTCTCAAAAATCCCGATCGCTTTACAGCAGTCGGCGCAAAAATTCCTAAAGGTGTATTACTAGTTGGGCCTCCTGGTACTGGTAAAACCTTGCTAGCGCGGGCTGTCGCGGGTGAGGCTGGCGTACCTTTCTTTAGTATCTCTGGTTCAGAATTTGTCGAAATGTTTGTTGGGGTCGGTGCATCGCGGGTGCGTGACCTGTTCGAGCAAGCCAAAGCTAATGCTCCATGTATCGTCTTCATCGATGAAATTGATGCGGTCGGTCGTCAACGTGGCGCAGGTTTGGGCGGTGGCAACGATGAGCGTGAACAAACTCTCAACCAGTTGCTGACCGAAATGGATGGTTTTGAAGGCAACACAGGCATCATCATTGTTGCGGCAACTAACCGTCCTGATGTTCTTGATGCAGCGCTCTTACGTCCAGGTCGTTTCGATCGCCAAGTGGTAGTTGATCGCCCCGACTTCGCAGGTCGTCTCGAAATCCTCGGAGTTCATGCACGCGGTAAGACCTTATCTAAGGATGTTGATCTGGAGAAAATTGCCCGTCGTACCCCCGGATTCACAGGTGCTGATCTATCTAACTTATTGAACGAAGCTGCTATTTTAGCTGCGCGTCGTAACTTGACTGAAATTTCTATGGATGAAATCAATGATGCCGTCGATCGCGTCTTGGTCGGTCCTGAGAAAAAAGATCGGGTCATGAGCGAGAAGCGCAAAGAATTAGTTGCTTATCATGAAGCTGGTCATGCCCTCGTTGGCGCGTTGATGCCCGACTATGATGCCATTCAAAAGGTAACGATTATTCCTCGCGGTCGTGCAGGTGGTTTGACATGGTTCTTGCCAACTGAAGAAAGAATGCAAAGCCGCTCCTATTTGCAGAACCAAATGGCCGTTGCCCTCGGTGGTCGCATCGCTGAAGAAATTGTCTTCGGTGAAGAAGAAGTCACCACAGGTGCATCCAGCGATCTGCAACAGGTTGCCTCGGTTGCGCGGCAAATGGTCATGCGTTTTGGCATGAGCGAAAAACTTGGACCAGTAGCCCTTGGTCGTTCCAATGGCAATATGTTTCTCGGTCGTGACATCGCCGCTGAGCGTGACTTCTCAGAAGAAACTGCGGCAACCATTGATGAAGAAGTTGGGATTTTGGTAGCTGATGCTTATCGTCGCGCCAAGCAACTTCTGATTGATAACCGTCACGTTCTGGATAAAATTGCTCACGATCTAGTTGAGCGTGAAACTGTTGATGCTGAAGAACTTCAACAAATTTTGGAAACTAACGAATTGAAGTTGGCTGCGGCTCTTTAATCACAAACAAAAAAGGGGGGACAACGCAAAGTGTTGTCCCCCCTTTTTTTTTGCATTTTGCCAATTCAAGGATCAAACGCAACATCAGCAGTTAAGTACAAATTTTTCGATCGCAACTGCCACACCATCATCTTCAACACTAGGCGCAACCCAATCACCCAATGGTTTTAAGCCTTCAGCACCATTGCCCATGACCACGCCGATACCTGCATATTCGATCATCTCTAAATCGTTATAGTTGTCACCGATCGCCAAAACTTGCGATCGGTCAAAGCCTAAGATATTTTCAGCCAAATGCTTGACCGCGATACCTTTATTGGCGATCGGATTGGTTGCTTCAAAAAAAGTTGCCACGGACTTAGTGAGATAGAGTTGTTGCGGTGTATAGCGATCTTTGAGAACGCGAAGCATTTCGGTGATCAGTTCCGTGGTATCACTCAAAGCCAAAATCTTCGTTGGTGGATGTTCGGTACTCTTAGTCGTGAGAAACTCTCTCAAATCGCCGACTACCTTGACATTAACTTGAGAACGCTCAGCATAGGCGGCGGTTTGGGCGGTCATCTTGCGAACATAGAGTTCATCATTTACATAGATATGAATCGAAAGTTGGTCATTAGTGGAAAATTCGCCAAGGTCGTCTAGTAGAGAGAGCGCTTGCTCAATATCAACTGGCCAATGTCCGACTAATTCATCAGTTTTAGGATCTTTAATAAATGCGCCCTGATAAGAAATCAATGGCATATCAGAGCCGATCGCTTCATGAAAACGCAGTGCTGAGCGATACATTCTACCCGTGGCGATCGCCACCTTCACACCTTGTTTCTGAGCCGATTTGATAGCTTGCTTGACTGCTTCATTAACCTGATTAGCGTCACCGCTGATTGTGCCGTCAATATCTACTACTATCAGTTTAATGTCTTGCGTCATGATTCTTTTTGCATATTATAACGTATGGCGGCGCTTCGCGTCGCCACTCACTTCTTAAGCAAAGGAAAGGAGGCGCAAAGTACCTCCTTTTCTTTTGGGACTATAAGTTCTATTCAGCGCAGCTTACACCACCTGATAAATTGCGACATTGATCGCGAATTTCGGCTAATAGACTGGGGTTCATCTGTTTGGCTTTACTCAAGGCGATCGCAAATTGCTTTTTGGCTTCAGGAATATTGTTGCCGCCTTGCATCCACAAAACTTGTCCTTTGAGATAATTTAGCTCTGGGTTGTTTGGAGCCGAGACGAGAGCCTTATTGACCGCATCGAGAGCCAAATCTGGTCTATTGGCATCACGATAAGCAAGGGCGATACCACGCCATTTGAGATAATCAGGAGCGGCATATTGCTTGAGACTTGCCAAAGCGGTTTCGAGATCAGACAAGGGCAATACTGAAGCAATCAGCATGTCAATGTAGCCCTTAATCAAATTAACTTCGGGATCATTGGGATCAATATCTTGTGCCTTTTTGATGTTATCAAATACGCTTGACACCAGAGGCAAGGCTTTGGGCGCACTGGACAAGCCATCAGTTTTGACAATATATCCCGCTTCGATCAAGTCGCTGGCGGCTAGATAGAGATAGGCTCTGAGATTATCTTTACCTTTCAATGCTTCGGCATTGGAGCGCACTCGCTGACCCGCTACTCGCATTCCTAAATAGTCTTCTTGGGCATAGGCGATCGACGATCGCAGCGCAAACAAAAGTGGATCGCTAGCTTCAGTTTTTACGGCTACATCTAACTGTTTGACCGCAGCTACATAATTTCCTTCTTTGAACATTAGTTCAAAGGCTTTTTGGGTTTGGCTGCCGATCGCTCTGGCGTTGGTGGAGCGAAACGGATCGGCGGCAAAACTAGGACTAGCGGCGGCGGCGGTGACGATCGCGGCTAATAGAGATCCAAATATAATTTGCAAAGGACGTTTCATAAAATTCCCCGAAGGTTTCAGGCTGTGAGTGGTTAATTGATTTTAAAAGCGAGAGGAAGATCAAGCCGCAATAATTGCAAACCCATCATCTTGAAAGTCTCATCAGTTTTTGATTTGTAATTAAGTTTGTACAATACAAAGACGATTTTAATTCATAAAAAGTTTCTAAGCTTCACCTCATCAGCTTGTTTGAAGCTTGTTTGACAGGCTGTCTTTTGACTGCCAGCACAAATGCATTCATGATGATCGCAGACTAAAATTCAACTCGACTTTGCGGCTAAGCCGCGTAGGGCATCAGCTAAGGCTTTGCCCTTATTTTTCGTAGATACCTAATAAATATTTAACAACTAATAACAATGAAACGTATTTTTTCAATTTTTGCGATCGCCCTAGCGCTCTTGGTAAATCTTTCTTTCAGTCAACCTGCGATCGCCGAAGCATCCGCAGGCGCGAAAATTTTTAATAACAATTGCGCTTCCTGTCATGCAGGGGGCAACAACAGCGTTGTCGCTGCCAAAAACTTGAAAATAGCCGCTTTGGAAAAGTATGGCAAAAATACCATTGAGGCGATCACCTTGCAAGTTAGCAAAGGTAAAGGAGCCATGCCTGCTTTTAGTAAAAAGCTTAGTCCTGAACAGATTGATTTAGTAGCTAACTACGTTCTTGAGCAAGCTAAAAATGGCTGGGCTAAGGGCTAATAGTATAAAAGATGCCACGCTTTGCGTGGCATCTTTTATGAGAAGTTGTATTTTTTAAGATAGGCGATCCCATGATTAATCAAAATTCACATGATTTACATAAAACTAAGGCTCGATTTACTAAAACTAGCTTTACATCTAAATTCCTTCTCTTACTATCTTGTGTTTCTCTCGTCACCATGATTACGCCTGCGGTAACGATCGCCCATGAGGTAAAAACTTCTCAGGATGTCGGCGGCACAATTCATATCGAACCGAACGATCGCCCTGTGGCGGGTAAAAAATCAAGAATCTGGATTGCGCTTACCAGACGCGGCGGCGAGATGATTCCTTATGGAAAATGTAATTGTCAGATGGAAGTGCGATCGCTAACCGATCGCCGCATCAAATTTGTAGTATTTAATCCTTTGGCGATCGTTGAACGTTATTTTGGTGTGCCAAGTTTAGAAGTTACATTTCCGCAAGTGGGACGATATGAACTTAAGTTGATGGGTACACCTAGGGAAAATCAAGATTTTGAACCATTTGAAATGACATTTACCACCAATGTGGGTAAATAATAAGGAATGTTAGATTTATTGCTTGTTGCAGCTTTGGGATTTTTAGGCAGTTTTGGTCATTGTGTGGGCATGTGTGGCCCTTTGACCGTCGCTTTTGCACTTTCAGGAAAAGCAGGTAATTCCAAAGATAATTCCAGAAGTTGGCAACAGCATTTATACTTTCATGCCTTACTAAATATTGGTCGGATTTTAAGCTATGCGATCGCGGGGGCGGCGATCGGGGCGATCGGTTCGGTGCTTGTGGCTAGTGGACAATTTGCAGGAATTGAAAGCGATCTGCGCCGTTGGCTAGCGATTTTGACAGGGCTATTATTGATCTGGATGGGGATTATCCAGATCAAGCCTGAAGGTTTGCCAAATATTCCTTTTCTTAATCCGATGGCTCAAGTGGGACTGCATCAACGCCTCAGCAATGCCATGCTCAAATTATCGCTACATACTCATCCACTTACACCTGCGTTGTTAGGGCTAACTTGGGGATTGATTCCCTGCGGGTTTCTCTACACAGCCCAACTTAAGGCGGCGGAAACTGGCGATATGGGAATGGGTGCGCTGACGATGCTAGCTTTTGGATTGGGAACGCTACCGTCGATGTTAGGAATTGGTGTATTTGCAGGGATGTTAAGCCGCGATCGCCGCAGTCAGTTGTTTCAGATGGGCGGCTGGATTACGCTCACCATCGGCATTTTAACGCTATTGCGGACTAGCGACATGGTGGACTATACAGGACATGGGGGATTGATTTTGCTAATTATGGCTTTAGCTGCCCGTCCCCTTAGTCAACTTTTTAAATCTTGGTCAGCCTTAATCACCTATCGACGGGCGATCGGAGTGGGTGCATTTGTGTTATCCCTTGCTCATACTTTCCATAAGATTGAGCATACTTTTCAATGGAACTTTGACGCTTTGTCTTTCATGATTCCACAGCATCAAATCTCAATTTGGCTAGGGGCGATCGCGATCGCCTTAATGACTCCCGCCGCCCTGACTAGTTCTGATTGGATGATCGCAAAACTAGGGCGAGCTTGGCGCTATGTCCATTTGCTATCAGTTCCCTCATTAGTACTTGCTTCTATCCATACGATCGCGATCGGTGCAAATTATCTGGGCGCAGTGGAATGGACTCCTAAAAGTTGGATTTTGACCATTTTATGTACAGCGATGACCACGACGACTTTGTTGCTTAGGATTTTATTTTCATCAAAAAATGCATCTAAATCTAATCACAGAGCATATAGCAATCCGAAATGAGTTGAAACAGGCTTCGACTTCGCTCAGCCAGCGTGGACTGATGGCTGAGCGAAGCCGAAGCCACAAATGATTTCGGATTGCTATAGATATTCTTTTCCCAGTATCAAAATATACATTGAAAACAAAAAACAGAGTTGCGGCGCAGAGCGGCGCAACGTCTAATCTTTCACTGCATAGAGCGAGCATAAAATTAATTAAATGCTGCCATCCATCAAAGAGAATGTACTTGGTAAGAGCAAGAATGTCTTAGAAGAAGCCTTAACGCGCTTACGACGGATCTTTTGGCAACTAGAATCAAGTATTAGCGATTAGCTTAAAGAAGAGAAATGACAAAGCCGTTTCTCTTCTTTTTGATGTTACGCTTCGCCTGTAATCGATAACCCTGCTACCCAAATCTGCGGCGCGACACCCGAAGGCGTGACTTTAACATTTGGCTCGACATAGACGATCGCCTTCAGTAATTCCAAAATGTCACCCGCCACAGTTGCCGACTCAATACTAATGCGATCGCCCTTAGTGACTAGCCAACCATCAAAAGGTAATGAGAAAGAACCCTGAGAGGCTTGAACACCCGCATGGAGCGCTTGCAAATCATCAATCAAGATCACATTTTCAGCCGTGGCAAGATCGTAAAGCTGCTGGTTGGATGTATTCTCATTCGAGGCGTTACTACGTTCAATATGGAAAAAGTTGGGACTAACCGAAACCTTTGCACCAACACTACCATTGCCTGTGGGCTTAGCATTTAGTCGCTTGGCAGTGACAGAACTATGCAAGAAATTAGTTAAAACACCGTCAACAATTAAGGGAACGCGGCGAGTTGGTGTTCCTTCTCCATCAAATGTCGATGCGCCCACATTACCAATATGCAGTTCATCATCACTCACAGTTAAAAGCGGTGAGGCGATCGCCATACCAATCGATTCGGGATTAGAAAGGCTGTTTTTATCGAGAATGCTCTGGGCGTTAAATAGGCTAGAGAAGGCGCTAATCAAGCTCAGAAAGGCTTCGGGAGAAAATACCACCAAATATTTACCCGATTTGATCTTTTCGTAATTTAGATGGCTAATCGTTTTCTCGGCGGTCTCTTGAACGCAGCCCTTCACATCTAAGTCTTCAAAATTACGGCTGACGCGATAAGCGCCACCACTGCGAGGTTTGCGGGCTTCTTCTTCGGTTTTGGTATAGAGATAAATGGAACTGTAAGAACTACTTTCATTCCGCATTGCGCCATCGCTATTGAGATAAAAACGACTGAGATCGCGCTGAGACAAGCCATTGTAAGGAACTCCTGCGATCGCGGGATGGGCGGCTAATAATTCTTTTTCTGCTCCCAGAAGCGTTTCGACTAGCTGCTCGATCGCCGTTTGCGTTGCAGTCTGTGACTCGCGCTCTGGAATATGGGCGATCGCTTCGGGACTAAAATCAGGAATATTTTCTTTAGCACCAAAGAAACTGGCTTCATGGGCGCTTTGGAGAGCTAGTTCTAAGCCAATGCGATCGATATTTGTGGTAGAAGTTACGCCAACTGTTCCTTCATTATTCCAAACTCGCACGGTGATGCTAGCGCGATTTGATGCGGAAACTTGTTTGGGTGCGCCGCTATCAACCTCGGCGCTAGTCTCATCAACGATCGCGCCATAAATATCAAATTTCTGAATTTTTAATTTGCTAGCGGTCTCTTTGGCATCGGAGACTAATTTTTCGACACTGAGCGCTGATGTCATAAATCTTTTGATTTTTTTGTGATTTCTTCTAGCTATTCTAGTTACTTATCAGTCATTATAGCAATTTGATTACGCTCAAAAGAAATTTTGTCCATAAACCGATGTTCTCGGTTGTTTGTCACTCTGCGGAACACGATCGCCAAATTTGAAAAAATAGCTGTCACAGTGCGGGTACAAAGCGACAGTTGGTCGCTTCCCAAATCAAGTAAATCTGTCTCGTCCTCCGAAAACTAGACTCCGTGAAATTCTCTAATCAAGATTGAACTTATAGCTTTTACATATGGATTGAAGTACAGAAATAAATATGAATATAAATATGAATATAAATATTGTTGCTACACCTTGCTTTTGTTTCCCGACAGGTCTACTGAAAAGCAAATAAAAGCAAATAAATAAATGTCGCCGCTTGATTCACCCTGAGGCTAAAATCTGACCACGACAAAAAGTCGATTACAGCAAGTCGCTATAGCAGGATATATAATGTCTAATTAAGTGGATTTTTTGTAGGAGTTGGTTTTGAGTTCTTCAGCAGCACTTGCTAATAGTTTAGATTCTGATACTTTAGGGCGCGATCGCGAATTGGAGCTAATTTCACATCGATCGCACTTTCCTGCTTTAGAAAATCGTACTTACTTTAACTATGGCGGTCAGGGCGTTTTATGTGCAGAAGCCTTAGATGCGATCGCCAAAAACTTTCGTCATATTGAATCGCTGGGTTGTTTTTCAAGTGCGGCTGGAGACTGGATGCTTGCTGAATATGCGGCGACTAAAACGGCGATCGCCCAAGAATTTCAAGTTAGTCCCCATACAATCACGCTCACCGAAAATACTACGGTCGGATGCAATATTGCGCTGTGGGCGGTGGATTGGCAGCAGGGCGATCGGCTGTTACTGTCTGACTGTGAACACCCCGGAATTATTGCTGGGGCAACCCAATTGCAAAAAAAGTTTGGAATTGAGATCGATTATTTCCCGTTGAGTGAGACTCACAACGCTAGCCAAGATGGAAAAGACGGCGAGGCGGTGGTGGAGTTATTAGTGTCTCACTTACAGCCCAAAACCCGCATGGTGATGATTAGTCATATTTGTTGGAACACAGGGCAGGTTTTGCCATTGCAAGCGATCGCCACAGCTTGCCACGATCGCCATGCTGATCAATATATCTTTGTAGCTGTCGATGCCGCCCAGTCCGTGGGCGTGTTACCGCTAAATCTTGAAGAAATTGGCGCGGATTTCTATGCATTCACAACCCATAAATGGTGGTGTGCGACCCTCGGCTTAGGAGCTTTATATATTCGCCCCGATATTTTTGATCGAATAGAGCCTGTATTTGTCGGCTGGCGCGGACTGACTGACAAATTACCAATTCCCCAATGGCGGCAAGATGGGGCTAAGTTTGAGGTGGCGAGTTCTACTTATGCGCTCTATGAGTCAATGCGAATCGCCATCGCCTATGCCAATCAATGGGATACTCAACAACATCGCTATGAACGTATTTGTCAGTTGAGTCAAGTATTATGGAAAAAGCTAAACGATTTACCCCATATTGATTGTATCCGTCAGGTATCTCCAGAGTCTGGGTTAGTTTCCTTTAAAATCAATAAAGGAATATCTAAAAATGCGATCGCTCAAAAATCCCATGGCGCGATCGCTAAGCAATTAGAATCTGAACATCAAATTTTGATTCGAGCGCTTCCCGATCCTGATTGTTTAAGGGCTTCAGTCCATTATCTAACTTCTACTTCTGATATTGATCATCTTATCTCAATCATCACAACTCTCGCTTAAGAAACCATTTAAGATATGTCCATATTCTCCCAAACTCCTAGACCGAATCAAGACCAAAAAAATGACACTTTATCGCGATCGCAAGTTCTAATTGCCATGGCAGTTACGGCGATTATCTTTTTGGCAATCTCTAAAGGTTGGGTCTACTTAGCAGGTATACCGATGGTTTCACTGTATTGGAAACTAGAAGATGCGGCGATCGGAGTGGGAATTGGCTTAGGAGTAGCCTTACTCAGCAGTCTAATTTATGAGGTGTGGGCTAGCTATCGGATTGCGGCTCAAGAATATTTGGAAATGGTACTCAAACCCTTAGAACCAATCGATCTAATTTGGCTAGGTCTATTACCCGGATTGAGTGAAGAGATGTTATTCCGTGGTGTGGCGTTACCCGCTCTCGGCATGAATGGAATCGCCTTGATTATTACCAGTGTGGTATTTGGGGCGCTGCATATGGCAAGTGCCAAACATTTATCCTATACTGTTTGGGCGATCGCCGTTGGCATGATGCTTGGCGCGGTTACTATGTATACAGGCAATCTATTACCCGCGATCATTGCTCATGTTCTGACTAATTCTATGTCAGGGATAATCTGGAAATGGAAGCAACCTAAAGTTGGATAAATTAAATCTAGATTTATTCGTTGAAGTTGTCAAAATCTCTCTTAATGTGTTTGATAAGTAGCTAGGCGCAATTAAATATAAAACTCTAAACCCTGTGGCACACGCTGCGCGTGCGCCACAGGGTTCGGTTCTAGGCTTAATATTTAATCAATAATTAACTGATGTTACGTAGAACCCTCACCCCCCAGCCCTCTCCCATTAAGGGCGAGGGGGAGTAAGACCAGTTTCTTGTTCCCCTCTCCCCTTTTGGGAGAGGGGCTAGGGGTGAGGGTCTTGCAAACTTCCACGTAACATCAATAATTAAGCCTAGCTACTTAGCTGTCGTCATTCTTGTTAGGACACAAAATCCCAAAAACAAAAATAAGAGGCAATGGCTCGCGCCGCCTTTTATTTTTTCGATTGTGATTTGTCCTACAACAGTTGTTGATCCAATCCGCCATAAAAAAGGGTCGCAGGGTGAAGCCCTGCACAAGGATGACAACAGCTATAAATTGATATTTTTTTCGTAACTTAGGTGATTTAAGTAAATGTATACAGTTTTAGAAGCGATCGCCACGGCTAATCCACCCTACAAACTCACCCAGTCAGAAGCTGCAAACTTTATGTTGCAAACAAAAAGTTTGTCGGCTTCGATTAGAAATAGAATTCCATCAATTTATGCAAACTCAGGAATTGATTATCGCTATAGCTGTATTCCTGACTACGGCGGCGATCTTCAAAATTTTGAGCTTTATCCGCGCAATTGGGAACTCGCACCCGCACCAACAACTTGCGATCGCAACCAAAAATATACAGCCTATGCACCCAAAATCGCTTTACAAGCATCTCAACAGGCGATCGCCGAGGCGGAGCTTACAGCCAAAGACATTACGCATTTAATTGTGGTCAGCTGCACGGGCTTTTCGGCCCCTGGCATCGATATTCATCTGATTAAAAATTTAGGACTACCCTATACGATCGCCCGCACGATGATTGGCTTTATGGGTTGTCATGCCGCCTTTAATGGACTAAAAACGGCTCATGCAATTTGTCAAAGCGATCGCCAAGCTAAAGTTCTCTTAGTTTGTGTTGAATTGTGTTCATTGCATTTCCAAGTTGCGAATACACTCGAAAATACAATTATCAATGCCATCTTTTCTGATGGAGCGGCGGCGGCAATTCTAACTTCGCGTCCATTTTCTCAAGCCGAAGGCAAGCTCACCTATACCGATGGATATAGCTTATTGATCGAAGATAGCGAGGAGCTAATGAATTGGACAATTGGTGACACGGGCTTTTTGATGGGATTGTCGCCCAAAGTTCCAGAAGTGGTGGTCGGACATTTAGCTGATTATTTGCAAACTATCTTAAGCGAACATCATCTCACCCAAGACGATCTCGATTTCTGGGCAATCCATCCAGGAGGAAGACGCATTATTGAAAAGATTCAGTCAGTTTTGGGACTAGGCGATCGCATGGTTGCTGATTCTTACGAGATTTTGCGACGTTATGGCAATATGAGTTCTCCCACTATTTTATTTATCCTTAAGCAGATTCTGGACAGACATCAAGCAAAAATAGGCGATCGGCAACATTCCGAATTGCAGAATGGCATGGCGATCGCCTTTGGCCCGGGACTATCAATCGAAAGCTGCTTACTCCAAATAGTCTAAACTTTTTGTTGCAACTTAGGACTTACGCAAAATGACGAACCGTAGGGGCAATTCATGAATTGCCCCTACGGCAAGACAAGGCTTTCAAGGCTTTTTTGCGTAAGCCCTACAAGTATTAAACGTTATTAAAATTCGTTATTTAATTTAATTTAGGAATACATGATGCCTTCATTTCAAACTCGTACCAATCAAGATGAATTGATGGATGATTTCACAATTCAGGATGAACGCCTCACTGACGCACTTGAGCAACTTCGCCCCATTAATCAATTATTAGGCGGATATGCTACCACGATGGAAGTTGTCGCTCCATTTCTTAGAGCTAGAGCCATATCGCATCCCAATCAAAAAATATCCATTCTCGATTTAGGCACAGGCATAGGTGACTTTCCTGAATACATTGTGCGTTGGGCTGCCACGCAATCACCAGCGATCGCAGTGGAAGTAGTCGCGATCGATGCTAATCCTGTAACCGTAGATTATGCTCGTTCAGCCTTGCAAAAGCGCTTGCCACCACATCTTCAATCAAAAATCAAGATAGAAGTTGCCGATGCTCTTGCCCTTCCCTATGACGAAAATCAGTTTGATATCGCGATCGCCGCCATGTTTTTACATCACTTTGCCCATGAGAATGCCGTGCAGATTGGGCGATCGATGCAGCGTGTATCTAAGCATGGAATTTTGATTAATGACTTACATCGTCACCCACTTGCCTATTATGGAATCTCTGCTCTCACAAGACTTTTACCTGCCGCTCCAATGGTTCGCAATGATGCGCCACTTTCGGTTTTGCGCGGTTTTAAATATTCTGAATTAACAAGCATTGCCGAATCCGCAGGCTTAGCAAATTTCTCACTCAAATGGCGCTATGCCTTCCGTTGGGTTTTAAGCACTATCGAAATTAGCGATGGCGCTTTGCGCGATCGCTAATTCTCTTTGGTTGATCTGGCTTTTTAAAAATTATTTGGTTTTAAGCAGGGCGCAAAGCGCTATATTAATCAAATTAATTAAAAATCAAACACTATGACTACACATTTTATTACTGCTGAGATTGAGATTAAGGCAAATCAAGAAGCGATCGCCAAAACTGTCGAGCAAGAGCTAGCCAAGCATGGCGAACCCTTGCGTTGGGCGATCGCATCTGTGGATAGCAAGGTCGATCTAGAGACAAATAGTAAAGTTCAAATTGCTCAAGTCGAAGCAGTTGTAACTCGCAATTAAAGCATTCCCAGAAAATTCAAAATCGTTTCATCGAGAGAAGCCCGCCGAACCGATTTTGGGTTTTATTGAATTTTTGATTCTTAGGAGATTTTAAACCATGACTTTACAACTTCCTATTCCTACATTTTTCGATCGCCAAAAGGTTGGCTCAGTCTGGCGAGTTCCCTATCAAGAACGAGCCAATCAAGCCGAAGCATGGGCTAAACAACATAATATCTCGCCTGCTGAAACAGATCATCACAAAATCTGTCTCTTGGCGATCGATGTCCAAAACACTTTTTGTATTCCCGATTTTGAACTGTTTGTGGGTGGAAGATCTGGAGATGGCGCGATCGCCGATAATGTGCGTCTGTGCGAATTTATCTATCGCAACTTAGATCGCATTAGCGAAATTGCGCCCACAATGGATACGCATACTGCCATGCAGATTTTTCATCCTATTTTTTGGATAAATAATCTTGGCGAACATCCCATTCCCAATGCTACATTGATTGCCTTAGAAGATGTGCAGCAAGGCAAGTGGGTGGTGAATCCCGCGATCGCCCATAGTCTCGCCAAAGATAACTATGCCGCACTTCAGCAACATGCCTTGCATTATGTCCAGCAACTCAGCGATAAGGGCAAATTTCCGCTCACAGTTTGGGCATATCACTCTATGCTTGGTGGTATTGGTCACGCGCTGGTATCCGCAGTTGAGGAAGCGATATTTTTTCATAATATGGCGCGGCATAGTCAGACTAATTTTGAGATTAAAGGAAGTAATCCTTTGACTGAGAATTATTCAATATTGCGTCCTGAAGTCATGGATGGAGCCGATGGCAAGGCGATCGCCCCCAAAAACACGCGTTTTTTGCAAAAATTATTAGAGTTTGATATGGTGATAATTGCGGGACAGGCTAAAAGCCACTGCGTTGCATGGACAATTGAAGACTTGCTCAGCGAAATTCTAGCGATCGATCCTCAATTAGCGCATAAAGTCTATTTGCTCGAAGATTGCACTTCACCTGTCGTCGTTCCCAACGTGGCAGACTTTACCGAACAAGCAGATGCGGCATTTCAGCGATTTGCGGAGGCAGGAATGCATTTAGTTAAATCAACTGATGCGATCGGAACTTGGTGATAACAAGCGCTAATTCAAGGATGAAATGCAACGCCCAAGTTTTTTGAATAAAACCTGAAATCAATAGCAAGCCACAACTAGCTGAACAACCTAACTGCAAGAAGGATAGCAGGGCAAAGCCCTGCATTGGGTTTTATATTCTTATTTGTGGCGGGTTTAAAAGCACATTTCTGCAAATTGATTTGCAATATCGATCTATGCAGACCTATTCATAATCGGCATTTTGTAGCTCCAAGCTTGCTCATGCATAAGCGATCGCGCCAAAACATGACGATAGAGTTCGCTCAGTTGAATAGACACTCCTGCCCAACTAAATCGCTGATTGACATTTGCCGATGCTTGCTTTCGCATTTTCCGAACCCAAAGGTCATCAAAAAGAATGCGATGAATCCCATTTGCAAAAGCTTCCGTATCTTTCGGCTCAACTAACAGCCCAGTCTCCTCTGGAATAACGGTAAACTTCAGTCCGCCCACATTAGAGGCGACCACAGGCACACCGCAAGCCATCGCCTCGATCGCCACCAATCCAAAGGGTTCATAATGACTAGGAATTACGCAAACATCCGCAGCAGCATAATACAACGGCAAAATATCATGCCCAATCCTACCCGCAAAGATCGTAGACTCCCTAATTCCCGATTCATTTACGATCTGTTCAATTCTATTTCGTTCATCGCCATCAGGCATATTTGCCGAACTTCCACCGACAATGATTAGTTTCAAATTTTGGAGTTCCCTTGCCTTTAACATCACAAAAGCTCTCACCAATGTTTCAATACCCTTGCGTTCATCAAATCTGCCAACATAAAGAATTACTTTCTCATGGCTACCTAACTTCAATTTGACACGAGCATGAGCCTTCGATGCTAAACGGAAGTTGTTAGTGTCAGCACCACAGGGAATAACCTCAATCTGACCACGACTAGACACCAGCGATCGCAAAGTTTCCTGTTCTTGTGGACTGGTTGCAATTACACAATTAGCCCTTTCCAAAATCTCACGTTCAACTCTCAGTCGGGTATTTGCAACTTGAGGAATTTCTGGTAGAGACTGATATTTCACGACTCCTAAAGAATGATAAGTATGCACCAATTGGATACCACTAGTTTTTTGTAATTCCATTCCAGCCCAAGCAGAAAGCCAATAATTGGTATGAATCAATGGATAATTTTGCCCATGAATCCTCTGAAACAACTGGAATGAACTTACAAATTCTGGCATATGTTCAAACAGTTTATCTCTCGAAATATATGTTTCTGAGCCAGCTTTGAGCCGAATCGTTCGACAATGAGGCGAATGCTGCACAATTTCAGGATCGTCTCTATGGACTTTGCGAGTAAACATATCCACCTGCCAACCCAGAGACGCAAGCGCTTCGCCAATATGTCGCACATATACATTTTGTCCGCCTGCTTCTTCTACTCCAATCTCGGCAGCAGGATCAGCATGATCTGAGATGAGGGCGATCGCCTGTCTGTTTAAACTAAGCATAATATTTAACTCCATTCTATTGTTTAGAGAATAGACAACGCTCTGCGCCGCTTATTCTCTAAGGGTTTTCTATTGCATGACCAGATATTTGCTTTGTCCATTGCGAGAATATGTTGATCCTAAAATCTTTTGATATACAGCTTCATATCCATCTGCCATGCGTTTTGCGGTGAAGTTAATTAAGACATGATCTCGACAGGCTCGACGATCTAGCAATGCGGCAAGGGCGATCGCATTGATACATTCATCCACGTTATGACAGAGAAATCCACTCACTCCATCGGCGATCACTTCAGGGGCCGAACCTAAGCTCATGGCAATTACAGGCGTTCCCGTAACCATTGACTCGATCATGACCAGTCCAAACGGTTCCCTCCATGTAATTGGGAACAATGTCGCTACTGCTCCACCCATGAGAACGCTTTTTTGTTGGTGATTAGCTTCGCCCAAAAATTCAATCTGCTCGTTGTCAATATGGGGAAGAATCTGAGTCTCAAAATATTCCAAATCGACAGCATCGACTTTTCCAGCCATCTTTAGATGCCATCCAGAGCGTTGAGCAATTTCGATCGCTAAATGCGCTCCCTTTTCGGGTGACATTCTCCCCAAAAAAGCCAGATACGGTGGACGTTCTGGCTGAGGGTGAAAGTTATAAGTATTGGGCGCGATACCGTTATAAACCGTGGATACATAGTTCAATCCTAAACTCAAATCTCGCTGTGAGTTAGAAATACTTACAAATGGTTGTTTGCGAACATGGGTAAACAGTTTTTTGTTGTCGGGAGTGAAAATGCCATGCAGGGTATGGACTATAGGAGTTCTCAGCAAATGTGCATAGGCTAGCGCCACACATCCAACATGGGAGTGAATAATATCAAATTGATCGGCTTGTTCACTAACCCGAATCATATTCAGCATGTCATAGATATTAGGATCTTTAACACTACTATCTAAACGTAAAGCCCTAGGATGGACAGATTCCAACTTGGCTTGAGTGGTCGAGTCACCCGATGCAAATAATGTGACTTCATGACCACGATTAACTAATTCTTCTGTGAGTAAACTGACTACGAGTTCAGTGCCACCATAGGCTGGGGGAGGAACTTGTTCCCAAAGTGGAGCAACTTGAGCAATTCTCATTATGAGTCTCCTATCTATAACTTTTATTACAATTAATAACTGATGTTAGGTGGAAGTTTGCAAGACCCTCACCCCTAGCCCCTCTCCCAAAAGGGGAGAGGGGAACAAGAAACTGGTCTTACTCCCCCTCGCCCTTAATGGGAGAGTGGGCTGGGGGGTGAGGGTTCTACGTAACATCAGTGAGTAATTAAAACCTGTGTATAAAAGTTGTTGTCTTGCAAATCATCCTAATTGATAGATGTTTGAGATAACGTATATCTATCTGCTTAAAATATACGTTCTGTATAAGAATGTATTAAAACTTTATACTAAACGAAACGATTAACCTCCAGTCTGGGGGATGAAAGCAGATTTTCTATCTGCGTAAGATAACGTCAGTTCGGCAAATGGGGGAAAAAAGATCGCAAGGCAAAGCCCCGCAATGGGTTTTATATTGTTATTTGTGGCGGGTTTGAAAGCAAATTGCTGCAATTAGTCAAAATATGAAGGCAGAAGTTATTCGCTGTGCGATGGGAATTGACCTTTTTTGAGAATATCAATCACGGCGCTGTGGCGTTGAAGATCGTTGTGGACTTGTTCATATATTTGGCGATCGCCACCTTTTAAACCAATCACTCCGTATAACCGCACATTGCCAACTCGACCTTTGAGCGCATGTTCTCCGAAATCAACAACATCAATTTCGTCTTTGACAATTTCGTAGAGAGAGCCAGTAATGACGATATCTGTGCCGAGATCCTTGGTCATACCTTCGACTCGACTGGCGACGTTGACCGTATCGCCGATCACCGCATATTCGAGACGGCGGGCTGAGCCAATATTCCCAACAGTTACTTCTCCATAATTAATGCCGATTCCATTAGAAAAAGGAATTTTATTTTCAGCCTGCCAGACTTTACGAAGTTCTATTAGAACCGATCGCATATTTAGAGCCGCATGGATTGCATTCATTGCATCAGCCTGTTCTCCTCGTGAAACAGGCGAGCCAAATTCCGCCATAATCGCATCACCAATAAACTTATCAATTGTGCCTTGGTATTCCAAAATTGCATCGACCATACCACCAAGATAAGTATTAAGCTGTTGAATTAGTAATTTGGCAGGTAGACGGCTAGACAGAGTCGTAAAGCCCCGAATATCCGAAAATAGAACGGCGGCTTTGATGGTGCGCCCCTCTAATAAATTGCGAAAGTTTTCAGGTTGATTGATAATCTCTTCGACAATTGGCGCTGCAACATAACGCTCTAACGTGCGGCGTAGCAATAGCTTGTCCAGTTGGGTGGCGATCGCCCCTGTAGTTAATAGAGCGATACCATTTAATCCGATCGCGATCGCAGGAATGGCGATCGGCAAAATGGTACTGGTATAAATAAAGCCGACATAACCAATGCCAAACCAAGCGATCGTCATCCCCAAAGTTATCAATATCTGCGTGTTAGGGCGTTTAAGCAAGCAGAGAATACCACCTAAAATCCCGACCAATAAAAATGTGAAGATAGCCTGCTGGATCGGAGTCGAAAACAACTCAACCATGCTTTTACCTTGCATCAGCGTGGCGATCGCATTGGCTTGAATTTCGATCCCTGCCATTCTTCCCACTGCCGAGTTTTGGATATCCTGTTTTGAGGCGGCTGTGGCTCCAATCAGCACAATTTTATCTTTAAAGAATTTGCCGCCCTGAAGCACTTCGCTATTCCAGTTTTGAGGATCGACCACATAATAAAATGGAATCTGTTGTTGAGCATTTGCCCAAGTATCCGCTCCTCCCAAAAAGTAAATACCATCACCTTTAGCTTGGGGATAATTAATTTTGGCAACCTTGAGGATCGCATCGGCAAAAGTGGGGACAATCGGCAACCCACTATCGGATGGAGGCTGAAATCCTGTGCGGTGAATATTACCCGTAATCTCAGGGGTTAAATTAATCAGTCCCAAAGTATTTGGTTTTAATTTAAAAATTACTTCGGGTGAGGCAAGCTGCATGATGTTCGCCTCACCAATTTGCGTAAATTCATAACTAGCCGCGAATACAGCGCGATCGCCATATTTAGCGATCGCCTTTTGCAATTTGTCATCATCAGCCGCGCCATGATCGCCTTGAGTGACAAACAAAATATCAAACGCCACCACTTTTGCCCCTGCCTTGACTAGCTTTTCTAGCACTTGGGCATGGACAATGCGCTTCCATGTAGTCGTGCGAAATGGTTCTAAAAAAGGTCGAGTTTTAGGATCATAAAATTCACCTTGACGCAGAGACAAATCATCGATCGCCAAAATCACAATATCTTTGGGAGGGGCGATCGCTCCGCGCCAACTAAAAAATGCCGATTGGGTTTGACGTTCGAGCGTCTGGACTTCATTTAGTCCCAAACCTGTGGCGATCGCACTAGTTAGGGCGATCGCGCCAATCATGGCATAGCCAATAAATTTAGGGCTGGATAAACTTTTCATCCTCTTCTTGATACTGGCGATCATGACTTTTCTCCTGTTTTTTAGCGCTTCTTTTTTCCCTTATTTGACACAAACATTTCAGCCTGTGCGATTTCTGCATCAAGAATAGTTTGCCCCGTAGCTGCCAAGAAAACATCGTCAAGGCTAGGACGCGACTGCGCCAAGCTAAACACACTAATATCCACCGCCGCCAACATATTCTGAATCTCGCTAATGGCATTAGTATTTGGAGTTACAAATAAATTAACGGAGTTACCTTGAGCGGGGTTGATCGTAATACTTTGGACAATGGGTAACTGCTGCAAAATTTTTTGAGCCTGCTCGGCTTCATGGCGATCGGCAAACTCCCGAATTCTAATGGTGATGCGATCGCCGCCAACTTTAGTTTTGAGTTCATCAGTCGTGCCTTCAGCAATAATTTTGCCTCTATCAATAATCGCCACGCGATCGGCCAGAGCATCAATTTCTTCAAGATAGTGACTACTGATTAATATAGTCACACCCGAAGCTCTTAGCTTGCGTAAAAATTCCCAGATCGCGATCCGACTCTGAATATCTAAGCCCACCGTTGGCTCGTCAAGAATTAATACCGATGGCTGATGCAACAGCCCAGCCGCTAGATCTAAGCGTTTTTTGAGTCCACCCGAATATGTCCCCGAAAGTTTATCGGCATATTGTTCAATTTGCAGTAGATCTAATACGCTACCAATGCGATCGCCAATCTGTTTGGGCGGGATGTGATACAAAGCAGCCTGAAAACATAATAATTCGCGCCCCGTCAGCACCTTATCCAGAGCCACTTCTTGAGCCACATAACCAATGCGATCGCGGATGATTCTAGGATCAGTTGCCCCAGCCACCTCGACCAAGCCCGAATCAGGTGTCGTCAGAGTACAAAGACAGCGCATGGTTGTAGTTTTACCCGCCCCATTAGGTCCAAGTAGCCCGTAAATCTGCCCTTGCGTAACATTTAGAGAAATTCCATCTACGGCAATAGTTTCGCCATAAGTTTTCTTGAGATTTTCGATTCGTACTGCCGATTGCATGGATATATCTAAAATTACGTTCTCTTAACTAACCATATTAACCGCGCCGTTCTTAAAACTGCAATAAAATCCTAAATTAATCAAAAAAAAGAGCCTCGCTAAGCGAGGCTCTTTTTGTGAATTTGAAGAGAATCAGAATTACCTCTTCTTCTTGTCGTCACCGCCCTTAGGAGCGTCAAGAATCTTACTGACAACACCCGATCCAACAGTACGTCCGCCTTCACGAATTGCAAAACGCATACCTTGCTCGATCGCGATCGGGTTGATCAACTCAACAGTCATCTTAATGCGATCGCCAGGCATCACCATTTCAGCCTCACTACCATCATCGGCGGTGAAAGCAACAATCGTTCCAGTTACGTCAGTTGTACGCACATAGAACTGAGGGCGATAGCCAGAGAAGAAAGGAGTCTTACGACCACCTTCTTTCTCAGTCAAAATGTAGACCTCACCCTCAAACTGAGTATGAGGGCTAATCGACTTAGGCTTAGCCAGCACCATACCGCGCTCAATGTCATCCTTTTGGATACCACGAAGCAGTAGACCAGCATTATCACCAGCCAATCCTTGCTCAAGGCTCTTCTTGAACATTTCAATACCAGTAACAGTCGTAGTCCGAGTATCAGTAATACCAACAAGTTCAACAACATCGCCGACCTTGACAGTACCGCGCTCAATCCGACCTGTTGCAACTGTGCCACGACCCGTGATCGAGAACACATCTTCAACTGCCATTAAGAATGGCTTATCAACTTCACGCTCAGGAGTAGGAATAAAATTATCAACAGAATCCATCAAATTCCAGATCTTGTCAACCCAAGGGCTCTCGCCGCGCTGAGTTTTAGGGCTGGCGCTCATCAGTCTAGTCGCTTCTAGAGCCGAACCACGAGTGATCGGAATATTGTCGCCATCAAAATCATAGGAGGAAAGCAGTTCGCGAACCTCCATTTCCACAAGCTCAACCAGCTCATCTTCACCTTCCATTTGGTCTTCTTTGTTCAAGAAAACTACGAGGTTAGGTACGCCAACCTGACGTGCTAGCAAAATATGTTCACGAGTTTGAGGCTCAGGACCATCAGCAGCAGATACGAGCAAGATTGCTCCGTCCATTTGCGCTGCACCCGTGATCATGTTTTTTACATAGTCAGCGTGACCAGGGCAATCAACGTGAGCATAGTGACGGGCTTCGGTTTCATACTCAACGTGAGCTGTGTTGATGGTGATACCACGAGCCTTTTCTTCAGGAGCCGCATCGATTTGATCATATGCTTTAGCTGTCGCTTGACCTGCTGCTGCTAAGGTCATAGTGATTGCCGCAGTTAGAGTGGTCTTACCGTGGTCAACGTGACCGATAGTACCGATATTGACGTGGGGTTTATTTCTCTCAAATTTAGCGCGTGCCATTTTTTCTTAATTATCCTTAAGTTTTATTAATTGTGGCTCTAGTTTATAGAGTATTTGTAGAGTATCTCAAAGGATTACTCTTTTTTGCCCTTATTTTTGGCAATGATGGCTTCAGCCACGTTTCTGGGGACTTCTTCATAATGGCTAAATTCCATCGAGAAGCTAGCCCTACCTTGTGTTGACGAGCGCAGGTCAGTTGAATAACCAAACATCTCCGACAAAGGAACTCTTGACTCAACGCTTTTGCCCGATGCGGTATCTTCCATACCAATAATACTGCCGCGACGACGACTAAGGTCACCAATTACATCACCCATGTAGTCTTCAGGGGTTTCAACTTCAACCTTCATCATCGGTTCGAGCAGTACTGGCTGAGCTCTCATTACCGCATCTTTGATTGCCATTGAACCAGCAATTTTGAAAGCCATTTCTGAAGAGTCAACGTCATGGAATGAGCCATGGACGAGGGTAGCTCTGAGATCGATCACAGGATAACCTGCCAAAATTCCTGATTCACAGGCTTCTTTCATACCTTGCTCAGATGGTTTAATGAATTCCTTAGGAATTACACCACCAACGATCTTTGATACAAATTCAAACCCAGTACCAGGTTCGGTCGGCTCTAAATTGATCACAACGTGACCATATTGACCCTTACCACCGCTTTGACGGGCAAATTTGCCTTCAATATCGGTGACAGTTTTGCGGATCGTCTCACGATAAGCGACTTGAGGTGCGCCTACGTTAGCTTCAACGCCAAACTCACGTTTCATGCGATCGACAAGAATTTCAAGGTGAAGTTCTCCCATGCCAGAAATAATCGTTTGATTGGTTTCTGGATCGGTCATGACGCGGAAGGTCGGATCTTCTTCAGAGAGAGACTGCAAGGCTTTGGATAGTTTTTCCATATCCTGCTTTGTCTTCGGCTCAACCGCCACAGAGATCACAGGTTCTGGAATAAACAGAGTCTCAAGCACAATCGGCGAACTCTCATCACAAAGGGTGTCACCCGTAAAGGTGTCTTTGAGTCCCAATACTGCACCAAGATCTCCTGCTCTGAGTTCATCAACCTCTTGGCGATCGTCAGCCTTGAGGATGATCAGGCGAGAAATACGTTCTCTCTTGTTCTTACTAGAGTTTAAAGCGTAAGAGCCTTTTTTCAAGACACCTGAGTAAACGCGCACAAAGGTGAGACGACCATAGGGATCAGCCATGATTTTGAAGGCAAGTGCCGACATCGGGGCATCATCCTTGGCTTCGCGAAGAGCTTCTTCACCGCTAGACAGCAAACCTGTAACTGGTTTAACGTCGCTAGGGGCAGGAAGATAATCGATCACGGCATCTAGCAATAGCTGCACGCCTTTATTCTTGAAGGCAGAACCGCACACCATCGGCACGATCTTCCCGCTCAACGTGCCTTTACGCAGCCCTGATTTGACTTCATCCTCAGTGAGTTCTTCACCTTCAAGATATTTTTCCATCAGGACATCATCGGAATCAGATACTGATTCAAGTAAATTCCCGCGCCACTCATTGGCTAGTTCGACTAAGTCGGCAGGAATATCTATTTCTTCGATATCCTTACCTATTTCATCTTTATAGATATAGGCTTTCATTTTGACGAGATCGACAATCCCGACGAGTTCTGCCTCACTACCGATCGGCAGCTGGATCGGAACCGCGTTAGAGCCAAAACGACCGCGAATCTGCTCTCTTACCCGCAAAAAGTTCGCGCCCATGCGATCCATTTTATTGACGAATACAAGACGAGGAACTTTATATCGATCGGCCTGTCTCCATACAGTTTCCGACTGAGGTTGCACGCCACCCACAGCACAAAAAACAGCAATCACGCCATCAAGTACACGCATAGAACGCTCAACCTCAATTGTGAAGTCTACGTGTCCAGGCGTATCAATGATGTTGATGCGATGATCTTGCCAATTGGTGCTGATCGCGGCGGCTGTAATGGTGATACCGCGTTCACGTTCCTGCGCCATCCAATCTGTCGTGGCGTTCCCATCATGGACTTCACCGATTTTGTGAACAACGCCAGAATAAAACAGAATCCGCTCTGTAGTTGTGGTTTTACCAGCGTCAATATGCGCCGCAATACCTATATTGCGTACCTTATCTAAGGCAATAGAGCGTTCCACAGTAGTTTCCTCGTGTTTATCAGGAATTGAAAAGTTACATTAAGAATAGTATAGATAAGTAAGGGTTAGCAAAATATTAGCTTTGCTAGTTACTTATACAAGTCTTTTCTATTAATAACGGTAGTGAGCAAACGCCTTGTTGGCTTCTGCCATTTTGTGGGTTTCTTCGCGCTTACGAATGGTTTGACCAGTTTCATTGGCGGCATCCATTAATTCGTTAGCCAGTTTGGTGATCATGCTACGTCCAGCACGAGCGCGCGAATATTGGACTAGCCAGCGAAGGGCCAGAGCGACACCGCGATCGGTACGCACCTCCATTGGTACTTGATAGGTCGCACCACCAACTCGACGAGCTTTGACCTCAACTAGTGGGGTAGCATTACGAATTGCCCGATCAAATACTTCTAGAGGGGGATTACCTGTGCGTTCTCCGATCGTGTCTAAAGCTTTATAAACAATGTGAGATGCTACAGAGTATTTACCGCGTGACATTACACGACGGGTGAGCATGGTGATGAGGCGACTGTTATAAACCGAGTCAGGGGGGGTTATGCGCTTTGAAGCTTTCGTTCTACGGGACATTACGGTACTAAATTCACCTTATACAATGAATTACTAAGTTTATTGGATGTTTATTTTGGATGTTATTTACTGAATGATGCTTACTTCTTCTTCTTGCCAGTAGATGCGGCTGGGGCTTGACCTGGCTTAGGACGTTTTGCACCGTACTTGGAGCGAGCTTGTTTACGATCTTTTACGCCTGAAGTATCGAGAGTCCCACGGATGATGTGATAGCGAACACCTGGTAAATCTTTTACACGACCGCCACGAATCATAACGACGCTATGTTCTTGTAAGTTATGACCTTCACCACCGATATAGGCAGTGACTTCATAACCATTGGTTAAACGAATACGTGCGACCTTACGCAAGGCTGAGTTTGGCTTTTTTGGA
>JANODY010000005.1:0-14434 GCA_031412945.1 Cyanobacteria bacterium SOY_65_metabat_81 | reverse complement strand
GGGGCGTAAGGCATGTGCCCGGTGCCATCGAACACGAAATCGGTCGAGATATGGATGAAGCGCGCGCCGATCTCCGCTGCGGCCCGTGCCAGTGTGCCGGGCGCTTCACCGTTGATCCGCTGCGCAAGGTCGGGCTCGCTTTCGGCTTTGTCGACGGCGGTATAGCCTGCGGCGTTGATGATTAGCGATGGTTCAAGCTGCCGGATCAGCGGTGCGATTGCATCGACGTCGCCGAGGTTAAGCCCTGTGCGATCTAGCGCAGTAAGCATTGCACGACCGGGAGCCAGCGCTTGCAACGCGCTGCCCACCTGCCCGCCCGCGCCGAGGATCAGCACTTTCATGCGAATGTTGCGGCATCGGCAAAAGCCTTGCCGATCCAAACTTCCTGTCGCGATCGTCTTGCCATCGGGACTAAAGGCTACGCTACTGACATTAGCGCTATGGGCTTTGAATGTTTGGAGTTCTTTGCCTTCGAGATTCCACAATTTGACGGTGCTGTCCCAACTGGAGGAGGCGATAGTTTTGCCATCGGGACTAAAGGCTATTTCATCAGCGCTATCGGCTTTGAAGGATTGGAGCTCTTTACCTTCGAGATTCCACAATTTGACGGTGTTGTCCCCACTTGTTGCAATCGTCTTGCCATCGGGACTAAAGACAACGTTCTTGACGGCTTTGAAGGATTGGAGTTCTTTACCTTCCAGCGCCCACAATTTGACGCTGTTGTCCCCACTTCTTGTCGCAATTGTCTTGCCATCGGGACTAAAGGCTACGCTACTGACCCTAGAGCTATGGGCGAAGCGATTTTTCTCTTGGACTCCATAGACAAATCGCGATAAATTAGCTGTCACCAGCATTTGCGTATTTGCCTTGTCTTTTTTCCAAATTGTAGGATCTAAATCTTTGAGTTTCTGTCCCGCGCTAACCGCCTTGACCAAAGCATCAAATACCTGTTCTCCCCGAAAGTCCTCCTTAGCATCGAGACTTTTTAGCCTTATATCTGCAATTTTTATATCATCGCTGGCATCCTTCACCAACTTAGTAGCCCATACCGATGCCCCGATCGCTAACAAAATCGTCCCCGCCAAAATTGCCGAGCCAATCTTAGTCCGTACCGCCGCCTTTTCCACTGCCTCTCGTAAGATCGCCGCCGCGCGATCGCTTGCATCCTCAATCTCGCGACTGATTTTAATATATGTCCCCTGAAGCTCAGTTGGCTGCGGATCTTTAACCGCACCCTTCTCTAACCATATTTCACCATCTTGGAGATCCTCACCCCGCAATAAAAAACCATCCTTTCGCCCCTTATCATTCCACTCGATCGCCCTCACCAACAGCCGTGTATGCGCGTGAATGTGCGCGATGTCTATAGCAAGAGCTTCTATCAACCTCTGAAAAGCAATATCAAAATCATCGCTCTCTCGAAAGAAAATCCACTGATGTCGAGATAAAGCAGGATGGATATCCCCCTCACTACCCATGACATCTCTACGCACAATGGGTAAAATCCTCTTGTTAAGGCGATCGGCGTGTTCGATTTCCTTACCGCAATATTCGGAAACAATCGAATCTGGACTAATCACAAAGATAAATGTATCGGCTCCCTCGATCGCCCGCTCGATTTCATGCCACCATTCAGATGTGGGCAGAATATCTTTCCAATCTACCCATGTTTTTTGTTGGCTATTCTCTAGAGCATCATGGAGAACGTGAGCAAAATCTTTATCCTTACGAGAATACGAGACAAAAATATCAGCCATAAAATGTCTCTTTATGCCGCCTAACTTGACTTAAATTTAGATTATCACGATTTGCCGAACAACAGTTGTTTGACAGTCCTTTCTGAGCCATAAAAATTACAACTAATATGGTGGATGCCAGCCTCTAGCAACCCAAATGCCTCTTGTTGCTATAATATACTCATTATTAATTCGTAAAGCTATAGCTGTCACTCTTCCAATTCCTGTGACACCAATAACCTGAGTTGCTCCATTTACCCAAGCAAAATGTTCTATCCATAATTGGTTTCGTGGATTAAAGAACATTGTCAACTCATCTGTTACAGGATCGACACCTTGAATTCTCGCTCCTTTAAACTCATTACAGCGATAGCAAGAAGCCGCTAAATTTTCGCGTTCGTCGCCGCCACCTAACGCTTTAGGAGTAATATGGTCAATAACTAATGGCATACCGATTAGCCGACTAGAGGTAAGACAGTATTCACAGCGATGCTCAGCTTCAGAAATAACTTGTTGGCGGATAGCCTTTGGGATAGATGACATTATGCTGCTGCTGGTAACTCATCTAGGGTTGGGATTGGATATCCGCGCCACCGTATGATTGCCCATGCATGAGCTTTGGTCAACATCATCCGATCGACTGTCTTTCCTAAATTTTGGAGTTCTTGATATTCTGCTTCTAAAAGTTCAGACTGTTGATTTTTTTCAAGCAAATACTGGTGACGATCGCTATGTATGTCTGAGACTTGACTATGGGCAATTTCTAATAGCTGATTAATCTTTAATAATTGCATTTTCGATAACTCAGCTTGCATTTCTAAAGGCAAGTTCTCGACCGAGGGTGGCAAATTGCCTGTAATACTTTGTAATGCTAGGAATTCTAAAGGTTGAGCAGTTAGCTCAGCAATACGAGTCAATTGGCGAAAAAGTGGCTCAGGTAGCTCTAATGTCAGTTTTTGCATAACTTTTTTGGTGATAGCTTAATCCATCTTATTTGATGAATTGTTTTTTGATTGGTCATTTTCCTTATAGAGTTCTGACAACGCCTCGCGCATCTCCTCCACCCAACTGCTCGTCTCCGACTGGATCACCTTCTCCGTATTCTCAACTAACTTCTTAATATTATCTGGATTAGCCCTCGCCTCATCCGTCAGCGCGTGCCACCAACACAACAGATTTTCTAGATTGCAAGCCGCTTGGTTGTAGCACATTAGCGTACTATCCAACTGCTTAAAATCCAAGAAGCTAGCGATCGCCGTAGCGATCGCATTAGTAATCGCAACCCATATCTCAGCACGAGTAGCCGCCAGAAAAGTACCAAAACCTCCCCAAAGATAAATCGACCATTGCAAAAATTGCCATTGTCGATCAATCTTCACAGTTTTGCGGCGATACCAACTAAGTTGATCGATCAACCGATATTCTAAATACTGCTCGACCGTCAACGGTGAAAAAAGCGCCTCTCTATCCACAATTTGCGACTTTTTTAACTTATTAGCCGTTATCACCAACCCCGACCGATTTACCTGTGTTTTCATCAAGCGATCGCCAACCACCTGAATTTCTTTTGCTAAAAACCTATCAGCATCCTTTGGATCGTAAAAACCGACTCGATACAGATAGATTTGTTTCTTGATTATTTCTGCACTAGCCCTCAATAAAATCCAATTCATACCGCGATCCAACTTCACCGAAGCGGCTAACAAAACACTGACCGCGATCGGTGCAAGAATCACCAACCCATTCAACCCCATCCCTAACATATTTACAACTTGGTTGTTACTATTATTTAGTGGGTACTGCGACTTGATCACAACCAGCATTGTGGATACTACACCAACAACTAAAATCGCAATCCGAAAGCTTAAAAATCGCCTCTGAGTTGCGATCGCTGTGCGATCGTAAACATCAAAAAGTTCCCACGCTTTTTTTAATAAATTTGGGTTGAGTCCAGTTGACTGAGATTGATCTGCCATTACAACTTATCTCCCGATAGCTTCTGTCTAAGAACTTTCTCTAACTCAGCGATCGGTTGATCAAGATCGAATAAATGGATTTGTCCCTGTTCCAATAACAATCCGATTTCCTCACGCCGTTCCCAATCAGGATGCACCATTGCATTCGCAATCTCATCAGCCAATCTGCCACTACCCGCGATCGCGATCATGGGACGACCGACCTTCACATTTTCTTTGGCATCTATTAAGGCGATCGCTCCACCATTAATCAACACTGTCACCGATGGATGATTCCCAGCCAACAAACTCGCAATATTCGCTAACCAAGGCGACTCATCTCCCCAATTGTTGCCCGTCACCAAAAAGAAATGTGTATGGTGCGGCTCCAAAGGTGTAGATTCTGGTGACAGATTGATTGCGTCAGGAAGACGAACAAGTCCAATTGGCGAAACCCCAACCAAGGGAAAAGCTGAACCACTCTCATGTCTCGCATTTCCCATTAATTTCATTACCCCTGCATCCGTCCCCCCATCCACCACATAACAGCCTAAATCCTTAGCGAGGGGCGCAAGCACTTCCGTAAACAACCTTTGTAACCTTGCATAATCTGCATCCGAAATCAAACTAGCTCCGCCGATCACCACTAATACGGGGCGCTTTTCTATCAATCCCATTTCTGTAAAGGCGATCGACAGATCATCAGCCGACAAAACTTCTATGGCTTGAGCCACACCACCATTGGCAAAATTAACCTTATAACTAGATTGCATCTGGTAAAACGCCTTTTTGAGGCTGACTATTGGGCTGATTGTGGCATAAATATAGCATTATCGCGGTCTTCAGCATGTCTGTGACAATTAGAAAACCGCGATAATAGTAGCACTATTTAATTAAACGTTAATTGAAAGTTAATTGAGAGTAAAATCTAGACTTTACTAATCAAAATCGCAATTCCTACCAAAAAAACACCCGTTAGATAAAAAGCCCTGACCACATGCAACTCATGCCAGCCGCTTAATTCTAAATGATGGTGAAAAGGAGCCATTCTAAACAGGCGCTTGCCTAGACCGGTTTCGTCTTTAGTTGCCTTATAATAGCCAACCTGTGCGATCACCGAGATTGACTCCCAGATAAAAATTGCACCAATGATTGCAAAAGCCCACAGCAAGTTGCCGAGAATTGCCACTGAAGCAAGTGCGCCACCCAATGCTAGCGATCCCGTGTCACCCATAAACACACGCGCAGGATAGCGATTGTGCCAGAGAAAGCCTAAATAGCTACCACTAAGACACATACAGAAAATCGCTAATTCTTTGTTTTGGGGAAATAGTAATATTGCCATCCCGAATAAGGCGATCGCCCCTGTTCCACCCGCTAAGCCGTCCAGCCCATCGGTGAGGTTAGTGGCATTACTGCTGCCAAGAAATACGAACAGGGCGAGGGGAAAGAATAGGAGTCCAAGCGGGATCGCCAAATTGAGCGGCAAATTAATCGTAGCGATCGCGGATAAATTTTGGGTTAGGGCTAGCCAACCACAAAAGCAAGACGCAAATATGGCTTGAAGTAAAAGTTTAGTGCGCGGTGACAACCCTTTATTGGAGTGACGACGCAAAATTTTCCAATCATCTAACCAGCCAATAAAAGCAAATGAGAAAGTTAGTAAGCTACTTGCTACCACTTTGTCATTAAAGCCCGACCATACTAGAGCAAGCATCAGTCCGACAGGTATAATGAATATCCCCCCCATGGTCGGAGTGCCTTGTTTTTTGAGATGAGATTGGGGTCCATCTTCACGGATGATCTGCCCCGCCTTAAGACGGCGCAAAGCGGGTACAGCAAAATTTCCTAGTAAAGCAACACCAGCACTCCCCAAAGTGAAAGGCAGCAAAAGAGTTGAACTTATATTCGGATGCAATAAAAGATCGACACCAACTATTAAACTGATTAAACCGATTGCTAAACCAATTGCTAGGCTATTTCCTGACGGAAATTTCGCTTTCCTAACTCTTACACCCGTATCAACCATGGCAACTCCTCACACCCACAATAATCTCCACATTCTTTTTAAATTTAAAATTTGCCACAGCTTTTTTACAGCTTTGTAACAAACCATTCTAAATTATCTGGATCTACGCTGTTAGATACCAAATAATGGTCACATTTGTCTACTGTCCAAGCATTGTATTTTGATAATTCTTGAATTCTGATAATTAATTCCTTTGATTTCCTCAAAACAACTCTTAAACAGCCCTTAAATTACCAATTGAATTGCCGATGACAACTAAGAACTCTAGACAGATTGCTTTAGAAGCCCTGCGCTTGATCCAAAGACGCAAAGCCTATGCGGACGTTGCACTGGACTGTACCCTTTCGCGATCGCGACAAGATGACAATATTCTCCCAGAAAGCGATCGCCGTCTGATCACTGAATTAGTCTATGGATGCACGCGCCGTCAGAAAACCTTAGAAGCGGTTTTGCAAAACTTCTTACAAAAACCGATCGCCAAGTTACCACCTGACTTATTAATAATCCTACAGATTGGTGTCTATCAGCTATGTTTTCTCGATCGCATTAAGTCATCGGCGATCGTGCATACCACCGTGGAATTGGTTAAAGAAAATAATCTCAAAGGCTTGTCTGGTTTCGCAAATGGGGTAATGCGATCGATACTCAGAGCCAAAGAGAAGGGAGATCTGCTTGCAAATATTACTGATCCCGCCAGCCTTTACAGTTATCCACGATGGTTAATCGAGCTATGGCAAAAAGAATTTGGTCAAGAGGCGATCGCCGACATTTGCAATTGGTTTAATCAAACGCCCCACTTGGATTTACGCGTAAACCTTTTACAGGCAACACGAGATCAAGTTCTCGCCGCTTTTGCTGAAGCCGAAATAGAAGCCGCGCCGATCGCCCATCTGCCCGAAGGTATTCGTGTGGGGCAAGGGGCTGGCGATGTTAGTAAATTGCCAAAATTTAAAGAGGGTTGGTGGTCAGTCCAAGACGCGAGCGCTCAATTAGTCACCTATCTGCTTGATCCCCAACCAAATGAGATCATTATTGATGCTTGCGCCGCTCCGGGTGGGAAGACTACGCATATCAGCGATCGCTTAAAAAATACAGGCAAAGTTTACGCTTTAGATCGCCTAGCCAGCCGCCTCAAAAAAGTTGATCAAAACACAGCAAGACTGGGGATCACTAATGTGCAAACCATCGAGATTGATGCGCGTGAATTTGTGGGGTTCCCAGAAGATTCTGCAAATCCCCAATGCAATTCTAAATGCGATCGCATTTTATTAGATGTGCCTTGCTCTGGACTCGGTACACTTCACCGCCACGCCGATGCCCGTTGGCGACAAACTCCTGAAGAACCCTATAAATTAGCCAAAACTCAAGCCGAAATCCTCGATCGCGCTACGACATGGCTAAAACCTGACGGCGTAATTGTCTACAGCACCTGTACCTTGCATCCTGCCGAAAATGAAGAAGTAATTACGCAGTTTTTAGAAAATCATCCCGATTGGCAGATTGTCCCGCCCGATGTCAATAATCCTGCTGCTCACTTTGCCAGCGATCGGGGTTGGGTGAAAGTCTTACCCCACGAACACGACATGGATGGCTTTTTTATGGTGAGGCTTGAAAAATCAAAATAGGTAAAGAAATAGAATCTGCAAGATGCTCTCTTAGGCGATCGCGATCTGTAGGAGCAAATCATCAGCGCCTACAAACTTTTAGATCTTCCTAAATCGGAAATACTCTGCCCAACACCCCTAACATTTGCCGAAGATGGAGTAGTTGACAGCAAATCAAAGACCGATTCAGGATTAAGAGGCTTGTCGAACAAATATCCTTGACCAGAGCATTCCGTTAGAGATGAATGGAATAGAGTCTTGAGTATTGTTAGTTGGGCAACTGATTCTATTCCCTCAACCACAATAGTCTTCCCTAACGAAAAAGCCAATGAACCAATAGCTTTGACGATTACCCATTCTCCATTTTGAATAAAGGAACGATCTATTTTGAGAACATCAATCGGGAAATCAGTTAGCCGTCTCAGTGATGAGTAACCTGTCCCAAAATCATCAATACAAAACTGAACATTTAAATCTTTTAGTTGATCAAGAATTTGCAGGGTGCGATCGCGATCGCCCATCACCGCACTTTCCGTAATTTCTAGCTTTAAACAATGAGGATTAATTTGATAATCGCATAAAATTTCCCTAATATCTTTCACCAAATTAAATTCTGACAACTGTTTGGTAGACACATTTACGCTCATCGTTAAATTAGCATAGCTAGGAAAATATTGTTGCCAAATTTGCAACTGTTGACAGGCTGTTTTTAACACCCATTGACCAATCGGATAAATCAAGTCTGTTGCTTCTACAAGCCCAATAAATTGATCAGGAGAAATCAATCCCCTCTGAGGATGTTGCCAGCGAATTAGAGCTTCAAACCCAGTAATTAAGTTAGTTTCAAAATTGACAATCGGTTGATAAAACAATCTCAGATCTTGGCGATCGATCGCTACTTTTAGTTCTGCATATAAAACCCAATCAATTCCCGTTAAATCAGAGATTTCTTTTTGCAAGCTAATATTCTGGTCTTCTAAAAGTTTAGCTTGTGCTAGAAGTTGAGCTTGTAAATAGCTAATCCGCAGATGAGTTTTGATTCGTGCCAACACTTCAATTGGGTGAAATGGTTTATTAATAAAATCAATGCCCCCAACTTCAAAAGCTTCTACTTTTTCTTCAATATTTTCGATTGAACTAATAAAAATGATTGGAATTTGTTGAGTAATTAAATTTTTTTTAAGCTCAATACAAACCTCATAGCCGTCCATTTCTGGCATTTTAATATCTAGCAAGATTAGGTTCGGCACATGTGCTTGAGCAAGATTAATAGCAATAGTTCCATTTGCAGCTTCTAAGACTCTATAGCCTTGATTAGCAAGCATATTTGCAAGAATCTTTAGATTATATTGCTTGTCATCAACAACAAGAATAGTGCCTTTATTTTGAGTCATTAGAAGCAGAATATTTAACGTATCACTCTAAAATTATACAGTGTCCGTTCACAATTGTCCCAAAATAAGGCTAGCTGTCTGAGCCAAGGTTTCTTACAAAATGCGATATTAAGGCGCAATATTAAAAATTGGTATAAAATAGATAAGCCCGATGCGATGAGAACTTTATGGAGTCCGATCAACTACCTGTTGAAGCAAATTTAAATTCATCTAACCAAGGAGAGTCCCCCGATGCGATCGCCATATTAGGAGTTTTAAATGAGCCTGTGACCGAAATTAGCCTTGAACAATTACCCGCACAACCTGAGGCGATCGCTGGAGACATGACAGAGACTAAATCAGAAATTAAATCAGATCTGAGTTTAGAAGAAAATTTGCCAATCTCTGAAGTAGTCGTAACACCCGACACATTAAATAAGCCAGAAATTATCGATCAAATTGATCAACTAAAACAGGAAGAATCTGCACTCAAAGCTGAACTAGATTACCTTAAAACCACAAAGTCTAAAATCTTACAAGAACAGATAGATGACCTACAGTCAGGAATTATTCGTCTAGCCCAAGCCGATATCGCCCGCTTAGAATATCAAAAACAAGAACTACAAGCCGCGATCGCCATTCTTGAAAAGAAAAAAGATCGACTCGACAAAGAAATGACTAGCACCTATGCGGGAGCATCGCAAGATATCGCAGTGCGAGTACAGGGTTTTAAAGATTATTTAGTGGGCAGCTTGCAAGATTTGGTTGCCAATGCCGAAAAGCTTAATCTGATTGCCCCAACGGTCAAGGCTGAAGTGGAAACTGTTGTAGTTACCGAAAAGAAGGTAACTCAAGCGGTCGAGCCATTGCTTTTGTCTGAGCAAACTTTTGCCGAATATAAACAACGAGTCGATCAACTTTTAGAGCGTTATCGAACTTTACCCGACTACTATGGTCCCGCATGGAAACTGAGGCGGACTTTCGAGCAGGTTCATGCCGATCGCGTCTCTAACTGGTTTTTTGAGCAATCGGGGCGCGGTGCTATCCGCACGATGGGAACTCGCTTGCAAAATATTTTGGTCACATCGGCGGCGATTTCCGTGTTAAAAGCGGTTTATGGCGAAAAATTACGAATTTTAGTTTTGGCGACTTCTCCAGAACGTCTTGGGGAATGGCGGCGCGGATTTCAAGATTGTTTGGGCTTGACCAGAGAACATTTTGGCTCGGACAAAGGTATCGCCTTATTTGAAGATCCAGAGCCGCTAGCCGTCAAAGGCGATCGCCTTGTCAAAGAAGGACTGCGACCTTTGGTGATCATTGATGAATCTGAAGAACTAATCGCCGTCGATCTATTGCGATTTCCTTTACTGATCGCTTTTGGAGGCATCCCTGACTCTAGGACGACAACTCCTTCTAACTACATTAACCGCGACCAAAATCGCGATATATCTCCACGAGAAAATATTCGTGATAATCCACGCGATTACGGTAGAGATAATTTTGCCAAAGAGCGTGATTATCCAAATCGTGATTCGGGTCGCGATTATGGCAATCGGGAAACCCGTGATACTGGCTATAACAATCGCGACAGAAACAAGCCAGACTCTGATTGGGACTGGTAAACAGCGACTTGAGCTACTTTCATAGATAGAACGGTCATAGATAGAACGGTAGGAGCCGAGCATTTCCGCAAGAATTTGTAAACTTTTAGATAATTTTTCTTCGAGAATGCTCTGCCCAAAATCTCCCAACGCTGAGAACGCGAATAATTCGATTACGGTTTTTTGGGTGGTTTAGGAAGTGCTGGCTCAGGAGCAGCTATTTCGGGCTGAACTGGCTGTGGTGGTGGCTCTAGCGGCACTGGCTCTAGCGGCACTGACGGGGGCGCTGATGGTTGGACAGGCGTTGCGGTGGGATTGGTGGTGACTGGGTTTGTCTCGGTGGGCTTCGGTGCAGTCGTAGAGTTTGACGATGATTCGTTTGGTTTATCTGGAGATGTGGTTGGTTCTACAGTCTTGTCTGGTTTTTTGGCTGCCGATGGTTCTTCGCGGCGGCGATCGACTGGCTCATCTTGTCGATCATTGCGATCGCTATTAGTCGGTGAACCCGAACTATAAGTGACCTTTGGTAAATTGTTGCTTTCATTGGGCTTTTTGGGTAAATCAGAGCGCCGAAACTGAATGGTACTTGCTTCTTTGACTGTAGATGTCACCCCAAACTCAGAGGTGATCTGGGGCAAACTAGCCAATTGAGTGCTAAACCCAAAAATCAAAGCATTATTGGCAATGCGTTTGTCAATACCTTCCTTATCAATGCGTTTTGGCGGAGATGCTTTACCGTCAGCTTTAATTCTAATTTCTTCACCTTTACCCAAGGTTACGATGTCCGATGAGCCTTTCAACAAAAAAGTTACAGTGCCATCGAGGGCGATAATGCGGCGATCATCTGATGCTTTGGGGGGGATTTCTAGATATACAGTGCCATCATTGCTAGAAATTTCACCAAAAGGAGTCCTGATTTGAACTGGGGCTTTGCGATCGCTCCAAGTTACTAATCGCCCCGCAGTAATTTCAACTTGATTTTGAGGTTTGACGGTCAAGTTTGAATTACCGCCAATGCGAACAATCGTCCCACTTCGCAGCGTCAATTGGGCGGTTGAGGATTCTTCGGTACTCACGCTTTCATTAGCTTTGAGCGATGCGCCGACAGTGGCAGGTCTTGCCGATGTGCTATTGACGTATTTGATGCGTACAGGATAGCTACGAATTTCACTAATTTCGGCGATCGCTTCAGTCGGTAAAGCCTCAGAGCTAAAGGGTTTAGCAGGCTGAGTGGTCGTACAGCTAGGCAGCGTTATAGCTGTCAGAGATAAGACCAAAAGCGGCAATAACTGCCCATAAATTTTAAATAACTGCCAACGCTGCATCGTAATTTTTTTGTAGAGTCTACAAAGCCATTTTTTTCGCTATACTAGAAAGTCTGGTTAAAACCGTAAATCCTAATGTATCTATATTAGGTCAAACGACGATGTTAGACCATAGTTATCCGTAATTCTGATCACGATCTGAGATAGTCAGCCCATGGCGAACTCTCTCAGGCATCAATTTATTTTTAAACGAGCAAGAGTCAAAAGCACATGGCAAAGAGTAATTTGCAGGTCATGCTGACCAAAAATGTCACAAAATTAGGTAAACTTGGCGACTTAGTCGCTGTAAAGCCTGGTTATGCCCAAAATTTCCTCATACCTCAGGGTATGGCTATTCGTGCTACCACAGGTGTGGTTAGAGAAGTTGAAAGACGTAAAGAGGTTGAGCGTCAACGTTTGATCGCGATTCGCCAAGAAGCTGAAAGCCGTAAAGTGGCGCTTTCGACCATCGGCGGCTTTATTATCAAGAAAAAAGTCGGTGAAGGTAATGCAATTTTCGGGACTGTAACCGATCGCGAAGTTGCTCAGTTGATTACTGCAAAGTCGATGTTAGAAATCGATCACCGCGACATTACCATTCCTGAAATTAATCAAACAGGTAATTTTGATGTGTCGATTAAGCTTCATGCTGAAGTCACCGCTACCATCAAAATCCAAGTTGTTGCTGAATAATTTTCTTAAAAAGAGGTAGCGCTTGCGCTACCTCTTTTTTAGTTGTGACAAGTTTACGCCAGAGCATCGCGTAACATCGCTAATTTTTTAGAGCTAATTTTTAAACTGCGTATTGCTTAGAAGAGACATTTCCCAAGTTGAAGTAACTAACATATCCCCTCATGGGCTTTGGTTGCTTTTAAACAATGAAGGACTTTTTTTACCATTTTGTGAATTTCCTTGGTTTCGAGATGCAAGTATATCTAAAATATTTAATGTAGAACTTCCATCCCATCTTTACTGGTCAGATTTAGACATTGATATATCCGTTGAATCAATTCGCAATCCAGAGCGCTTTCCACTCTTTAGTCAAATTGGGTAATTTAGTTGGCGATCGCCAAATCTAACCCGCGCTCAAATATTTCATCGATCGCTCTTCTTCTCACCATCAATAGTCATAAACTTGTGATCCTTAGTAGCTTTAATGCGATCGCCATTTTCTAGTTCATATTCAAAGACTTCTTGATTACCGCGATCGTAAGCTAGGTTAAAAGAGCATCAATTTTGCTGATAACTTCATTAATAATGTTTTCTGAAGCCTTCTCAATAAAATTTATTTTTCTCGCTTGCCAATCTAAACTCTTAATCTGATCGGCAAGAATCACTCCCTTAGTTTTAGTATCTGTAAGCAGAACCTCAAACTTCCATCCCTTAGTCTTAGAAGTAATTGGACAAAGCAAAGCTAAGTTTGACCGTTGGTTATAGGCTAGAGGTGAAATCACAAAAGCAGGACGATGCCTAGATTGTTCATGTCCAGCCTGCGGATCGAAATCTAGCCAGACAATATCACCACGATCAGGAATATATAGCTTTACCATGCTTCATTACCGACAGGAATACCCGTAGAAATTTCTGCATGAAGATTATCTAAGGTCATGCCATCTAGCAATTCGTCTAGAGTATATTTTTTCCGCCGATGCGGTGTCAAAATAATCTTGCCATCAATAATATCTATGCTAATTTCGCTTCCTGCTTGAATTTGCACCTGCTCAGCTATAGCTTGAGGGATGCGTACAGCCAAACTATTGCCCCACTTAGCGATCGCGGCTGTCATAATTAATAACCCAAACAATGTATATCTATTGTATCTACATGAGGGTAATAAAATATAAAAATTATCATTAAATTTGAAATTAGTTTTTAGTCTGTATTAATGCGCCTTGACCAATAGCCTGATAGATTAGCTTTCAATTGTTCTGGTTTTCCCACTCCTTCAAAGGGATTGCGTAAAGTATCTTTGATTAAAAGATTAATTCTTTTGAGAAGTTTTTTATCAGTATCTTCAAGCCATAGATAATCATTCCAACCACGTTCTGTAAATGTTAGTTTCATTTTTCGATTAAAGTTCTTTCGGTAATTTTGCCTGCTTTTGCTGATTCAATTGAATTGAGCAGATGTTTAGCATTAAAAGGATTGGAGAGTAAATATAAAGTTTCTTGCCAAGCAGAAAATTCGTCTAGCGAAATCAAAATAGCCTTATTTCCTTTATCATTACAGAGAATTGTTGGCTGTACGTTGTCAATCACGCGATCGATCAATCTATCTAAGTTATGGCTTGCTTGCTGAGTCGTCATTGCATCCATTTTGGACTCCTTAATATAATTTCATAGTAGCTAGATCATAGCTTAAATTTTTTGTTAATTGAGAGCGATCGCCATTCAAGTTTGTTTTGCTACAGCCAAATCTAACCCATGCTCATATATCTCAGCGATCGCTCTTCTTCTCACCATCAGTCGTCATGAACTTATGACCCACAGAACCATTGCTGAGTACCTGATGGCAGATGTCAAACAACAGATTCCCATATCGTCTTTCCCCATCAGTAAACAAACTGAGACTTCCTGTTTGGGCAATCACCTCAGCCAAGACTTACATCGCCTCTTCAAATAGTAGTTGGTCTTTGCGCCCACATTGTAGTTCCCAGAGAAATCGACTAGCTCTTTCCATCAACACTATCGTCCATCCTTCTAAGTCTGGAGCGGGAACGTTCTGCCCGACTTTGGTGTACACCTCATCGCCTTCTATGTCTTGGTGGATAAATTTTTGCAGTAAAGCATAGAGCAATCCGAAATCATTTGTGGCTTCGGCTTCGCTCAGCCA
>JANODY010000004.1:0-55315 GCA_031412945.1 Cyanobacteria bacterium SOY_65_metabat_81 | reverse complement strand
GATTTCGTCATGCCTTTGAAGGTTAATCGCAACATAGCATTGAGCCAAAAAGACAAAGCCCAAGGCAAGTATGTAAAATTAGAAGCAGTGGATTTAGAAGAAAACAGCAAGAAAGAAATTTATCTCGAAGGAGTTGAGTTTCCACTATCGCTAATCAAGCAAGTTTTCGTAAACGAAGATGACAGTATTGGTGTTCTCTATCTAGTCACTAGCGACCTAGCAATCAGTTACAAGCAAATCACAGCAATCTATCGTAAGCGGTGGAAAGTTGAAGAATACCACAAGTCTTTGAAACAAAATGTTAGTCTATCGAAATCGCCAACTAGGACAGTTGACAGCCAAGCCAATCACTTCTTTGCAGCTTTGTGGGGATATGTGAAATTGGAGGTTCTCAAACTTAATTCTAAGCTCAATCATTTCGCTCTCAAATCCAAACTCTACATCAAGGCTTTGCAATAGTCTTACTTGGAATGGCAGTCCCTGAAACCTTTTTAGACTTCTGCGTAACGTGAGCTACTAACACATTTCCTTTCCATATGTATTGCTCGAAAGCTCCTTCAGGAAAGAGAGATAAAGTACTTGAATTAGCTTTTCCCAAAGTTTTTACTTGATCGGCATATTCTGAGTTTCCCTTAATAGCCTTTATGTAAACACCATTATTTGTCATAAATGTATCGTATATTTTCTGCTTTTAGTTTTTGGTTTAGATTTTACAACATATTCCAGCTATTTTAGCTTAGCATCATGGTTTGTTATCGTACATTTATCAAAAATATCCTATATATATTCGTACTTCAATCATGGGTTGTACGATAAATAAAAGCTATAGATACGCTTAAATCTTTCGTATCCTAGAACTTGAGGAGAGGAAACAACGGTTAGAATGCGATCGCCTTCGTTCTTTAATCTCTGATAAAAAACAAGAATTTGAAAAATTTCTCTCTATTTAATCCAGAGTAAATCTGTCATGGCAAACCCTGCATCAGAGGTTTGCGCTATCCAGTCGAGATGATCTTAGAACTCCTCAGTTCAGGCATGACCAACGAAGAAATTCTTGAAGACTATGACGATCTAGAGCGAGATGATATTTTTGCAGTCCTCACCTATGCCACTAAGCTAAGCCAAGTAAAGAGCATCCACAAGGTTCTCGTATGAAATTTCTCATTGACGCTCAATTACCAGTGCGTTTATCCCATCTTTTAAAATCAATGGGACATGATGCAATCCACACCAAAGAATTAGCTCTAAAAAATGCCACACCAGATACGGAAATTAATACACTCTCAATTCGTGAACAGAGAATTGTCATTACCAAAGATTATGAATGTTAGCGTCCCCGTCCCCCAAGAACTTGAGACATATATCCAAGTGCAGATGCACTCTGGAGGTTACAACACAGTCGCAGACTATTTCCTAGCACTGTTAAATCAAGATCGGCAAAAAAAAGAGGCTCAAGCAAAATTAGCGGATTTATTGCAAGAGGGCTTAAACTCAGATCCCGAAATAGTAACGGCAGATTATTGGCAAAATTTGGTTGGTGTCATGCATTAATTATTCGCGATCGCCCAAGTCATAAAAAGGCATAAAAAATCGAGTGACTCATCATCAAGGTTTCAAAATTCTAAAATCTTGATCGCTAATGAATAAAGACACTAATGTTCATTTGCCCATTAACTTGACTAAGAAGATGCCGCCAAAATACAACATCCCCACCGCCCCAGCTAATAAGCTTTGGGTCATCGGATCGGTAGATGGAGTCAGCACCGCGCCTAAAATGACCGCGCCAAGAATGACGTAGCGCCAACCAGCCAACATTTTGTCAGAGTTGACAATGCCTGTCATGGCGAGTAACGCTTGAATGACGGGAATCTGAAATGCTAAACCAGTGCTAAATAACAGCAATAGCACAAACTCAAAATAGCGATCGATAGACCAAAACTGCTCCACCACATCGCCGCCGTAGCTAATAAAGAAATTGAGGGCGGCGGGGATTAACAATTGGTAAGCAAACACAATTCCTAAGCCAAATAAAATGCTAGAGCCAAAAACAATCGGCGCGATCGCCCGTTTTTCTTTGCGCGTCAGTCCGGGAAGAATGAAGCGCACAATTTGGTACAAGATTGCAGGGCTAGCTACCAACAAGCCACTATAACCAGCGACTTTGATCGATACAAAAAAGTATTCCCCCGGGGCAAGCTGTAAAAATTTGACCCCTTGGGCAGGGACTTCTAACAAAGCTACGATTTTATTAACGATCGCAAAACAGCCAATCACACCAACAAAAACGGCGATCAGCGCATAAAAAATCCGCGATCGAAATTCTTCAAGATGATCAAATAGAGACATCTCTACATCATCGATTCCCGCGAGATCGTCATCATCAACTGGTTCATCAACAATCGCCAGTTTATTTGCATCATCGCTGACTAGCTCTTCAGAAAAGTCCTTAGATTGCACTGCTTCACTTACCGTCTCTAGCATGATATAAACACAATCGAATTGTATGGATACTATAGCAATCCGAAATGATTTATCGAATGTTGCGACCACCATTATAGACCTTGCAGTATAGTGGCAGTAATATCGCGGATTCAGATCAAAGAAGCTTATGCGTTTGTTGCGCTCAGTAATTAAACTGACAAATTTCACTTTAGTTGTGGTGATCTCATCGGTGATCGGAGTGGCGATCGCTAGTCCTATCACCGATCGCGTTCATGCTCAAGCCCAAAAAGATGCCACAGAGTGGCTCAAACAGGGGCGACAACTTTGGCAAAAAAATGACATCTCAGGGGCGATCGCCGCTTATCAGCAAGCTTCACAACTAGAGCCGAAAAATTCTAAGATTTTAACTAGCCTCGGATTTTTACTAACTCAACAAAGTAATTATTCTGGGGCGATCGCCGCTTTAGAACGCGCTACAAAACTGGATGCAAATAATGCCAAAGCCTTTAATGCTCTTGGGTTTGTTTATGTCAAAATCAAAGACTATGCCAACGCTTTAAGTGCTTATCGTCGGGCGATCGCCTTAGATCGGGAAAATATTGATGCCTATAACAGTGTTGGCTTTTTGCTGAGCGAACAAAAAAATTATCCTGAAGCTGCCAAAATTTATCGTCAAGCGATCGCTGCTATTCCTAAAAATCCGAAGAGCTATATCAATTTGGGCTATGTCTTACAGCTAAAAGGCGATCGCCAAGCCGCTTTTGATATTTACAATCAAGCTGACAAAATTGCGCCTTTTAATGCCGATGTCTTAGTGGCGATCGGCGGCTTATTTGCTGAACAAAATCAAAATGAGGAGGCGATCGCCAAATATAAACGGGCGCTACAAATAAATCCTCGCCATCCCCAAGCCAATCTTGCCATTTCTAAAGTATTTCAAAGTCAGGGCAATTATGCCGAGGCGATCGCTTCTCTCCGCCGCGCTGCCGCAGTCCGCAATCTGCCCACTAATAATGTGATCGAAATCCAACGGGCGATCGCTGATCTGTATATTCAGCAAGGCTCATTATCAGGGGCGATCGTTGCCTATCGTCAGATTATCGAAACTGAACCTGAAGACGCGGCGACTTATTTGGCTTTAGGCAAATTATTAGCAACTCAACAGAGGGCGATCGAGGCTCGCAAGATGCTAGAAAGTGCTGAGCGGTTGTTTAATCAACAAGGCAATATCGATGGCTTAGCCCAAACCCGTAAAGCATTATCAGACATCAGGTAAAAACACCAAAAAATCAAAAAAGCGCCCTTTGGGCGCTTTTTTGGTGATTGTTGAGTTTAAAAACGTCCCGATCGCACTGCATTAGCCAAATCAGTTAAAACATCAACAGTTGTCTCAAAATTAATACAGCCATCGGTGATACTCTTGCCATATTCTAATTTTGCCAACTCCTTCAAAGGCTGTTTACCTCGATTTAGGTGGCTTTCAAGCATGATGCCCACAATGTTTTCAGAGCCGTTTCGCACCTGTTCGCAAATATCTTGCAACACAATCGGCTGATTTTTATAATCTTGACCGCTATTGTCGTGACTGCAATCAACCATCATGTAAGGTAGCAACTGGCGATCGCGGAGACGATTGGCGATCGCATTGACATGAGTTTGGTCATAATTTGGACCCTGCTTACCGCCGCGCAACACAATATGTCCATCAGGGTTGCCCGTGGTGGTGACAATGCTGGCCAAACCCTCATTGCTGACACCGAGAAAACGGTGAGGCTGACGCGCCGAGAGCAGCGCGTTAATCGCCACATCGATGCTGCCATCAGTACCATTTTTAAAACCGACAGGCATCGACAAGCCCGAAGACATTTCGCGGTGGGTTTGGCTCTCAGTTGTCCGCGCCCCGATCGCCGTCCATGAGATCAAGTCCGCCAGATATTGCGGCACGATCGGATCAAGTAACTCCGTAGCACTAGGCAAGCCCAATTTGGCAATATCTAGCAACAGTCCCCGCGCCATCTGAATACCATAATTAATATCAAATGTGCCGTTAAGGTGCGGATCGTTAATTAGCCCTTTCCAACCGACAGTCGTGCGCGGCTTCTCAAAATAAACGCGCATCACAATTTCGAGAGCATCACTCACGCCATCGCGAAATGTGGCAAGTTTTTCCGCATATTCACGCGCGGCCTTAACGTCATGGATTGAGCAGGGTCCGACAATTACCAATAAGCGGCGATCGCTACCACTTAAAATATTTCTGATTCTAGCTCTAGCCCCTGCGACCACCTTGGCGATCGCTGTTGTAATCGGTAATTCGGTCTTTACCGCCACGGGTGCTAAAAGTGGACAAGTTTCGACCACATGTAAG
Source organism: Cyanobacteria bacterium SOY_65_metabat_81 (assembly GCA_031412945.1). Taxonomy (GTDB): domain Bacteria; phylum Cyanobacteriota; class Cyanobacteriia; order Pseudanabaenales; family Pseudanabaenaceae; genus Pseudanabaena. The sequence continues at coordinate 50,505 of JANODY010000004.1, read as the reverse complement.
TCGCTAGTTTTGAGTTGATCTAAGGATGCATCTAAGTCAGATATGTCTAGATTGACCGTATTTGCGAGTTGGGTTTGTGACAACTTATTTGACTCCATAGTTAAATTTCTACCTATACTTTAGCCTCCCGTTGAGGGTAACGACTCTTACAACTAGACTTTTGTGTAAGCAATCCTAAATCAGTCGTGAGGGGCGCACCCGCAGGGTGCGCCTCTCACGACTCTTAAAGAAAAAAAGCGCAGGGCTTAGTCTCACAATTGACGATATCGCACAGGATATCGCATAGAATACGTTTAGAAAACTTAACACTCGTTCTTTGATCTATGAAAGCTATTTGCTTGTTGGTAGCGATCGCCTGTTTGTCAGTCGTATCTGGAGGCTGTGGTGCAACAAGTGATAAAGGTGCATCTCAAGCCCAAAATCAAGCTCAGAGTCCCAAAGCTGCTACAGCCGTAGATGTGGCGATCGCTAGTGCTGATAATCTCCAAACTGAAACAGAATATACGGGGACAACTGCACCCATTCGCGAGGTGTCAGTGCGATCGCGATTGGAAGGTCGTTTGTTAGAGTTGAATGTCGATGTTGGCGATCGGGTAGAAGTCGGACAGGCGATCGCCCAATTGGATGATGCTGTTCTCTCCGCAACTGTGCTGCAAGCAGAAGCAGAAGTTGCCGCCAGACAAGCAGAAGTCTCGCAAGCAAATGCCGCAGTTGGGAATGCTCAAGCGCAAGTCGAACGCGCTAGACTGCAATATCAGCAAGCACAGGCAGATGCAAATCGGTTTACCCAACTGGCTAAAGAAGGCGTGATATCATCGCAAACTGCGGAAAATGCTATTACTCAAGCCCGAACTGCCGAACAATCATGGCGATCGGCAGGGCAGCAAGTGAACTTGCAAGAACAAACCGTGGGCGCGAGTTCTCAAAGGGTTTTGGCGCAAGAGGCGATCAAATTACGCGAACAGGAGCGTCAGTCCTACACCACGATTGTCGCCCCGATCGCGGGTGTAGTTTTAGAGCGCGTCAGTGAGATTGGGAATCTACTGTTTGCGGGTAATGAAGTTTTGAAGTTAGGGGATTTTAGTCAGATCAAGGTAATTGTGCAGGTTTCTGAACTGGAAATCAGCAAGATTCGCTTGAATCAATCGGTGAATATCCGTTTTGACACTTTCCCCAATCAAAAATTTACAGGAACTGTGAGAAGAATTTCGCCCGTAGCCGATCCTGTGGCGCGGTTAATTCCTGTGGAAATAATTGTCCCTAATCTAGATAGTAAGCTGGGTAGCGGTCAATTAGCTAGAGTTCAATTTGCGGGTAAGCAGTCCAAACAAATTGCGATCGCCGAGTCAGCGTTAGAGCCATCGGGTAGACCGCAGCAGCAGCCAAAAAGTACGGACGCTAAAGATCCAGCCAGTAAAAATCCAGCTAATAAATCTACGGATAAAGTCAATTCCAAAGGTAATCCCAACGAAAAAGGCAAATCGAAAACTGGCTCTGTTTTCGTAGTTACAGACGACGCTAAAGAACCAAAAGTAGCGTCTCGCAAAGTGACCATTGGCGATCGCCGTGATGGGAAAGTGGTAGTTCTATCGGGCTTAAAAGAAGGCGATCGAGTGGTGATTAGAAGTGGCGGTAAGTTACAGGATGGTGATTTGGTAAGGATCAGTGTTTTGTCAGAAACCAATTTGTCAAAGACCAAGTAGTTGATTTCAAGCAAATGTAATTCTTAAACAATCCAAAGGTAATTTATGAGCCACCAGAAGTCTACCGATCGCCAACCAACAAAATTTAGCATCAGCGCGATCGCCATTCGGCGGCACATTGGCACATTGATGCTGACAGTGGCTATTTTTGTAATGGGGGCATTTTATATCAACCGATTGCAGGTGGATTTGCTGCCATCAATTGTTTATCCGCGTATTGGTGTACAGGTAAATCTCGCAGGAATTACTCCAGAAGTGGCGATTACCGAAGTAACTAAACCCCTCGAAGAATCTCTTGCGATTACGGAAGGTGTGAATCAACTTTTTTCGCGTACTCGTGAAGGACAAGTGCGGGTAGATCTATTTTTTGAAGCGGGTAGTGATGTCAATCAGGCTCTTAATGATACCGTGGCAAGTTTTAATCGTGGGCGTAGTCGGCTGCCCGATGATATTGATGATGTACGCATTTTCAAATTTGATCCATCGCAATTACCCATTTATGAATTAGCGCTCACTTCGCCATCGCTGACCCTCTCGCAGTTGCGTCTATTTGCCGATGAAGAACTAGGGCGCGAACTGGCGGTTGTCCCTGGGGTAGCGGGTGTGGATGTCGTTGGTGGTGTCAAAGAAGAAGTACAAGTTAATCTCGATCTTAAGCGTTTGCAAGCATTGGGTGTCAATGTCAATAATGTGCTAACCGCTCTCAAGGAACGCAATGTTGACATCTCTGGGGGGCGTTTGCGTGATGGCGCGATCGAACCGCTTACCCGTGCGATCGGCAAATATCGTAATGTCAAAGAGATGGAAAATCTGTCTTTTAATGTCCGTAGTGGCAATGGTGCTACGAATGAAACAAAACAGGTTTACCTGCGTGACTTTGCGGATGTTGTTGATGGTACTGAAGAGCAACGCATTTTTACAAGTCTGAATGGACAAGCCGCCGTCCGCCTCTTAATCACCAAGCAACCCGATGCAAATACGATCGAAGTTGTGGATCGGGTCAAGGCAAAAATCGAGCTTCTCAGAGGAAATGCGCTAATTCCCGATGATGCAGTTTTGACCCCAACTCTAGATGACTCAAGGCTAATTCGAGCCTCGATCGCTGATGTGACATCTTCAGGATTGATTGGAGCCGGACTTGCCGCGATCGCGGTTTTGCTATTTCTTGGTTCGCTACGCCAAGCCCTAATTATTATCCTCGCAATTCCCCTTGCCACACTCGCCTCGATCATTGCCATGGGGCTTTGTGGATTTTCGCTGAACATCTTTAGCTTAGGTGGGCTTGCCCTAGGCGCGGGCGGAGTCGTGGACTGCTCAGTTGTGATGTTAGACAACATCATTAATGGCATGAAAAAAATGCAGCAAGAGCAGGGAAACCAAGATGCGATCGCCCAATCTCAAGCTAGCAGTGCCGAAATCGAATCAGCATTGATCGCTTCGACTAGCACTAACTTAGTAGTGATCTTTCCATTTCTATTATTAGGTGGATTCTTAGCACTGCTCTTCAATCAACTAATCCTCACAATTAGCTTTGGCAATATCGCCTCAGTGGCGATCGGGCTTACCATCGTCCCCATGCTAGCCTCACGCCTACTAAATATCCCTTGGACGAGTGGATTTAGCCAACTTTGGTTGATTCGTGGATTTAACCAACGATTTGAAGCCGCAACCATTGGCTATGCCAGCTTTTTAGCCAAAATTATCCATTATCGACTTTGGGTAGTGATTACATTATTTGCGGTTCTGGGCGGTAGTGGATTTTTGATGGGTCGGCAACTTCCCCAAGAAATCCTGCCTCAAGTAAAAACAGGTGATGTCACAATTAATGCCCAATTTCCCGCAGGCACTACCCTCGCCAATAACCGTAAAGTAATGGAATTAGTAGAAGAAATACTCAGCAACCAGCCTGAAACCCAGTACGCTTTTACAACCTCTGGCGGCAATGCTTTTGGCAATAATATTACGACTAATCCTTTACGGGCGGCGAGTACCGTGACCCTCAAGCCTAAAGCCGATCTGACTGGGTTTATTAGCCGCGTCAATCGCGAAATTAATAAGCTTAATCTTGCAGGTGTGAGAATTCGGGTTAATCCAGGTCAGGTACGCGGCATTATCGTCAATAATTCTCCCGTACCAAGGACTGACATTGACGTAATTTTGCAAGGTTCTAATCCAGAAACCTTAGCGCAAACAGGAGCAGAAATCCTCAGTGCGTTGGAAAAAGGAGTCAAAGGGGCAAACTTCCGTCCTGATGTCGATGCACGTCAACCTGAAGTTCAGATTACGCCTGATTGGGAAAGGTTGCAGGCTCTAGGACTATCCACCCAATCGATCGGCACGACTCTCCAGACCGCGATTACAGGTTCTATCCCAACTCAATTACAACGGGGCGATCGCCTTGTCGATGTGCGCGTCCAACTCGATCCTGAGTTACGGCAAAATGCCTCACAGTTATTACAAGTTCCATTATTTGCCAATAATAATATTGCTGGTAATAATTCCAGTAACAATCGCTCTGTCCGTCTCGGTGATGTATCTACACTTCGAGAAGGTCGCGCCCCAGGAGAAATCCAACGCATTAACCAGCGTCAAGTTTTTCTAATTCTCGGCAGTCTAGATCGTGGTGCAAGTCTCAGTGACGCGCTCCAACAGACCGAACAGGTGATTCAATCAATTGATTTACCCGCAGGTGTCACCGTTCTACCCAGTACCGCCAAAACTGCCAACGATAATCTCTCAAAAGCTTTTGGCGTATTGGGTATACTGGCTTCCTTTTTAGTGTTTGTGGTGATGGCAGTGCAGTACAACTCCCTGCTCGATCCCTTAGTAATCATGCTCACGATTCCGCTAGCTTTGGCTGGCGGAATTTTTGGGCTTTACGTTACCAATAGCTCGATTAATGTCATGGTTGTCATTGGTGTAATCCTGCTGATCGGCATTGTCGTAAATAATGCGATCGTGATGGTGGAGTTTGCCAATCAGTTGCGCGAAGAACAAAGATGCAGCCGTACTCAAGCAATTTTGCAAGCTGCCCCAATCCGCCTGCGCCCAATCTTGATGACCACAATTACCACAGTGGTTGGCGCTTTCCCCCTAGCTCTGGGCGGCGGCGAAGGAGGTGAGTTGTTGCAACCCCTTGGAATTGTGACATTTTCTGGCTTAGTCCTTGGTACTTTGCTAACCTTATTTTTGATTCCCTGTTCCTATGTGCTGATCCATGAGCTTAACTGGAATAATCTTGGTCTTCTCAGTACTGAAGCAGCAGTTCCAAGTTCAAAAAGTAGCAGATAATACAGACATATCGCGATTTGCAGGAAACTAAGGACAGGGAGTAGAATAAAAAAGAGTTAAAGGCGAAAAAATGGGGGCAGCATATTCAGAAGGTTTGAGAAGATGCATTATCAAGGCTACCAATCCGTCAGAGAACTAGCGAAGCGCTTTGAAGTAGGTAAAACATTTGTAAACAATTTACTCAATCGGTACAAACAGACAGGAAACTTGAGAGCTACCCCCCCCCTCTCTTGATATTGTACTTTTGTTTCGATTCATCCGCCTACCGATCTCTGACATCGATAGCTGGTCTGTTACTCGCAATTTGTAGAGTTCGCTTCTTTCTATGGTGGTAAGATGTTTGGAGCTTCATGAGGATTTCCTGACGGTTGTGATTATTATCAGATTATCCTTATGAGTCCCTTTATGCAAAGATCTCTAGGCGTTGCATTTCATCCTTGAATTGGCGATTTATTTGTGGCTAAAGTGAGACATAAAAGATATTAACTTACTTGAATAGTGGGTTGTATTTCTTTTAATATTTCTTGCTATACCGATCGCAATTTCTTTGATTGGTACTGGAGTTTTTGCAAGGTATTTTGTAGTTTTTTGTTGCTCAACACAATTTAATACCCAATCAAATACAAATGAAGGAGCATGGCTTAAATTTAAAGAAACAAATTCTACTGTTTTTTGTAAATTATGGTTATGACAATAGAACCCATTATTCCAATATATATTTTTCATAGTCTGTCCGCTCTTTAGACGAGCCATGTCGTAACCTATGTCTTTCCCCAATACAATAGAATCATCCCAAGTTTTTCCATTTATCACCTTGCCAAGATGAAAAGTGTTAAAAGATAACTTTTGTTTTGCTTCTACCCAAGCACGCATCTCAGTAAACGCATATTCAGGATTTATTGTATCAAACTCATTTTGTTGTATTTTAAGGAAGTTCTCATCCGTAAAAAGCTGATTAATAACTCGAAGATATTTCTCAAGAATTTCTATTTTGATGAATCCATTCAGACAATTTCCATTACATTGTTCCGTTGAGTCATAATCAGAAAGGGTTTTAGTAAAACCCTTCAAATCTTGCAAAATCATTGTATCTGAATCAAAATGCCAAAATGATTCAATTTGAAGTTCTTGAGCTAGTTCATAGATATAAAACCATCTCTCAAATACATACATTAACCAATTTCTACCATTCCTAAATAATGGATGAAAAACACCGCGCACAGGTTTAAATACTCTATAAAATTCAGTTCTTAAATCAGATTCTTTTAATGTATCAAAATGGCGATGTTCGACTTGACTGTTGGCGGTTAGCTCTAAGTTGTTCTCATCTCCAATCAGAACTATTTTTGCATTTTGATTAGTAATTTCTGCACATTTGAGAGTTTTTGAAAGATAAGCACTATTGCCATAATGCGTGAAAATAATGTGGGTTGGGTTGCTCATAGTTATTTATTTATAGTTATTTAAAATTTCAAATGCGATCGTCTAAACTTCATCAGGGTTAATCCCCATTGCTTTTAACTTTTCTGCAAATCGTTGTGCTTTTTGCTCAGATAGCTCTTTAGCAATACGCTCTTGAGTGGCGATTAGCCGCTCTTGAGTGGCGATTAGTCGCTCTCGACTTGCGATCGCCTTAGCCATATCTGCATCTTCGCGATCGCTTAGATATCGAGTGCCTGATTTGTCATACCAATAGAGCCACTCACGACACCAAGCAAGATGATTCCCCTGCTCGTAGCCAAGCGCTAAGCTAATTTCTGGCAACCAAACGCGATTGTTTTCAGAGGGTAAAAGTTCATATTTTCCTGCAATCAGTCGATAAACTTCTAAGCGTTGTCTATTTTTAAACCGACCTCTGCGACCGCTGAAAGGATTATAAATTGCATAGTAAAGAATCCCTAAGGCTTGATAATCAGCGAACTTGGTTTCGTATTCACTGCCGTAGCGCTCTGAAACAACTTCTAAAGATAAGAATGGCGTTATATTTTGTTCTTCCCACAACACATAACTAAGCCGTCCTCTCTCGCCTGTATCATGCTTGACCCCGATCGCCAAAAAACCATCAGGCACGATCGCTGGCTCGTCAGGATTGTAATAAACCGCCATATCGACACCAAAGTACCAATCATCGCGATCTGCCCAAATAGAAGCTAGTATACTGAGCAATAAATTAGGAATATCGTTCTGTAACTGGTTATCCACGGGTGTTTCGTCTGACGATGGCAATTCTTCAGCAGTAGGAAGAATTCGATTCTTGGCGTAGGCAATGTTGACCATAGCTTGTGCAATCGCGGTGTTTAATGACTGTGATTTTAACAGAATTTCTAAGTCTTTAGCTGAAAATTTCGTAGAGAGAATCTCTAGCGCATCATCAATTTTGAAAAGATTATTTCTGTAAATAATTCTGTAAATAATGATGTTGACTTTCAATGGTAATGCTGCCGCGCATTCCTGCTTCGGCATGTCCTGCGATCGCGCAATGTAGTTCATAAGTGCCAGATTTAATCGGCACAAAAGTCCATTCGGCGGTAGTGTTGGGGCGTAGCTCTAGTTCGCGAATGTTACCTTTGACCTCGACATTACCCGCCACCACATTTTGTGTCCAGATGGCATCAGCAAAATCTTTGCTGGTGAAATAATGCTTCATGGCGCTGGGATTAGTCAGGACTAATTTGTAGCGTTTGCCAGACTCAAAGGTGAAGCGATCGGGGATAAATTTTAGGTCGTTGGCAGTGTTGCTAAGGCTGACATTAATGGCGATCGCAGGTTGTTTTGTGAAATCAACTGGGGCAGTTTCAATAGGTGCGGCGATCGCCAGATTTGGGCTAATCACAACAGAAGAAACCGCAAATATTAAGCTCCAAAGAAAGCTCCAGACAAGACTCCAGAAATTTTTTAAAATGTGGCGCATAATAACTCTCTTTTAAAACTAATTTATTAATCTTAATTTAGCCGCTTAGATCTTAAGAGATCCCCCCTCAATCCCCCTTAAAAAGGGGGAAGAAGAAAATTTAGTTTATGCTCCCCCCCTTTTTAAGGGGGGCTGGGGGGATCTCAAGCAACCATATAAATGGGTTCTAAGCCATGACCATGCCGCCATCGACATTAAACACTTGACCTGTGATGTAACTCGCCGCAGGATCGGCTGCCAAAAATCTCACCATTCCTGCAATGTCTTCGGGTTGACCATAGCGACCAAGGGGAATAAATTTAAGAATTTCGTCAGTATTCTTTAAGTCTGCGGTCATGTCGGTAGCAATAAATCCAGGAGACACCGCATTTACTGTAATGCCGCGACTAGCCAATTCTTTGGCAACAGTTTTGGTAAAACCAATCACACCCGCCTTAGCCGCGCTGTAATTACCTTGACCAGCATTACCCATTTGTCCCGCCACGGAAGCAATATTAATGATTCGTCCCGATTTTTGCTTGAGCATGATTTTGGATACGGCGCGGGTGGCGAGAAATACGCCCGTCAAGTTGAGGTCGATCACGGCTTGCCAATCTTCTAGTTTCATCCGCAACAACAGCGTATCGCGGGTGATCCCAGCATTATTAACCAAGATATCGACGCGTCCCCATTTGTCGATCGCGGATTTGATCAGGCTATCAACTTGGGCTTCTTGGGATACATCGGCATTTATGGCGATCGCCTCTCCACCATTGCCATTATTTAGAGCATTAATTTCGGCAACAACGGCTTCAGCAGCATTAGCTGAACTGGCATAGTTGACTACAACTTTTGCGCCTTCTGTGGCGAGGGCGATCGCGATCGCCCGTCCAATGCCTCTAGATGCGCCCGTAACGATCGCCACTTGACCTTCTAAAAATCCCATGTTTATATTCAAAACTCAATAATTTAATTTGGCTTATTTTAATCTGGCTCATTTTAAATTTAAGCGATCGCGCCTCTAAATCGTCATTTCGCATCTACAATCCGTAACCCTGCGATTCCTAGCACAATTAAACCGATGCAGATAAATCTAGGCAAGTCGCGAGATTCACCCAAAAATACGGAGCCAACGATCGCGGTTCCCACTACCCCAATTCCTGTCCAAACGGCATAGCCCGTCCCAACGGGCAGGGTTCTTAAGGCTTGGGCAAGCAAAATAAAACTGGCGGCGAGAGTGGATAGGGTGATCAGGCTTGGCACAAGTTTGGTAAAACCATCGGTATTTTTTAAGGTACTTGCCCATACGACTTCCAGTAGCCCCGCGATGATGAGATAAATCCAATCCATGTTTATGTTTTCCTGTAAATCTTTACCTACATCAAACTCAAAAAATTTAGTAACGAAGCACCGCCACCGATTTTCTGTTAGTGACATGATTTATTTGCGCCTTTAATGCCTTGCAAAAATTAAATAAAAATAAGTTTGTAGGGGTTGAGCATTTGCGCCAATATTTTTATATTCCTCACCACAATCTCGAAACGCAAATGCTCAACCCTTTGAGCTTTTACCGATAGATTGTCCCTGCGTTGCGAGTTTAGGGCAGAGCATTCCCAAATTAAAACAATCTAAAAATTTATGAATCTCTGTGGGAATGCTTTGCCCCTACAGGGGATCGTCTTGGGCGCGAATAAATCGTGACATTAGGGTCTTAGCAATGCATTATTTAAGAACTTGCGATCGCAATGATAGCGAACTTGCCACGACACTCACTGAACTAAGCGCCATGGCTAAACCTGCGATCGTCGGATTGAGGGAGATGCCAAAACTAGGATAGAGAATCCCTGCGGCGACGGGGATCGCCAGAGTATTGTAAGCAAATGCCCAAAATAAATTTTGGCGAATTTTGTTGAAAGTGGCGCGACTGAGTTGGATCGCGGGGACGATATCGCTGATGTCATGGCGCATCAACACAATATCCGCCGTTTCCATGGCTACATCAGTTCCAGAACTGAGGGCGATGCCCACGGTGGCACTGGCTAAGGCGGGAGCATCATTGATGCCGTCACCAATCATGGCGACGCGCTGACCTTCGGCTAATAGTTTTAGAACCGCCGCCGCCTTGCCATCGGGTTTGACTTCAGCGATCGCCCTTTCGGGAGGAATGCCAAGCTGACTGGCGATGGCGATCGCTGTTTCTTGCCGATCGCCTGTCAGCATCCACACTTGTAAACCCATGGCTTCAAGCTGATGAATAACATCATAGGCTTCAGGTTTAAGGCGATCGCGCAGGGCGATCGTGCCAACTAGTTGACGATCAACTGCTACAAAAACTGGGGTTTTGCCCGCTTGAGCTAGTTGTTGCGATCGCGTTACCATATCGCTAGAAATTTGGACTTGGCGATCGCCCAACCATTGGGCATTACCAACGAGGATCATTTCGCCCGTGGTGAGCATCGCTTCAACGCCACAACCCGCCACGATTTGGGAAGATTGGGTTGGTAATAATTCAATATTTAATTCTTGAGCCTTGGCGATCGTGGCTGCACCGAGAATGTGATTTGCGCCAATTTCCGCGCTTGCGGCTAATTGCAAAATCCGCGAGGCTGAATCTGGAAGTTGGCGATCGCCGAGACTTTTGAAAGTAGTGTGATCGATCATTCTCTGACCGAATACTAATAAATCATCAGTTAATACGTCCGTAACTTCAGGCTTGCCCGTGGTCAAAGTACCTGTTTTGTCAAAAATTACGGCGGATAGTTGATCGATCTTTTCGAGACTTGCGCCGCCTTTGATTAAAATTCCTTTTTCCGCACCAAGCCCCGTCCCAACCATGATCGCTGTCGGTGTTGCTAAACCTAGCGCACAGGGACAAGCTACGACTAAAACCGCGATCGCCAATCGTAAACTAAACACAACTTCGGCATGGAGAACGCCGTACCAAACTAGAAATGTGCAGGCGGCGATCGTCATCACCGCGTAAGCAAAATATCCCGCCACGCGATCGGCTAAATACTGGATCGGGGCTTTACTGGCTTGCGCCGATTCCACTAGCGCCACGATTTTTGCCAAAGTCGTATCTGAGCCAGTTTGCAAAACTCGAACAGCGATCGCCCCTGTTAGATTTAGAGTCGCGCCCGTTACTGACGATCCTAATTGCTTGACCACAGGGCTTGATTCTCCTGTCAACATTGACTCATCGACACTAGAACTGCCGCTAATCACTTCGCCATCGACAGGAATTTTTTCACCCGCCCACACCATAATCCGATCGCCCACTTGCAAATCTTCCACGGCGATCGGTATTTGCAAATCTCCCTCAGCGCCATTTACCAATAGTCTGGCGATCGCGGGTTGCAACTCCATCAAGGCGCGGATCGCCTGAGACGCTTTACCCTTAGCTCGCTCTAGCAAGGCTTGTCCTAACAGCACAAAGCCCAACAACATCACAGGTTCTTCAAAAAAGCACGCCCAATCTAGCTGCGGTACAAATAAGGCGATCGTGCTGGCAAAATATGCCGAAAGCGTCCCCAGCCCGACCAATGAGTTCATATTCGGGGCGCGATACCACAATGATTTTAAGCCATCCCACCAAATCGGGCGACCGATCCAACCTAGCGCCACCGTCGAGACCAGCCAATGGGCATACATATTGCCTAACAAAGGAAAGTCGGCAACCCCAATCAAGCCCAAATGTCCGACGATCGCCAAAATCACCAGCGCCGCAGGTATCCCAATTTCTTGATTAATCCCCAACCAGAGAGTTTTTGGAATATTCTTGACCTCCCTTGGTGCGCCTTTGCGTTGTCCCATATCAATAAATTCAGCCAAAAAGCCTGCCTTGGCGATCGCCTCAATTAATGGCAACGCTACATCCTGCGGCGCAGCCTCACCGCCATAAACTACCGTTGCTTTTTCCGTTAATAAATTCACAGTCGCCGCCTTGACCCCCTCACAGGCGAGCAACCGTTTTTCGACCACCGCCACACAGCCCGCGCATTTCATCCCTGCGATCGCCAAGGCTAATGAGCTAGATTGTGAATTAGTTACAGACATTGGTGTTGCTATTGATTGAGTATTCGTCATTTTTTGATCAGTTAAAAGACTTGGTTAAAAACTAAGGTTTTTTTAAGAAGGTTGTAAGTCGGCGCTTTCAAAAAATTTTAAAGCTTATCTGGTCGCAAGTTCTCAATGGTAGCTAAACCGTCCATATCTTTAGGTTTAAAATGTCGTTCTGCTGCCACCAATCTAAGTCTTTTAATGCATTTTCAGTCCAAGTAAGCTTTAACATCTATTTCTCTTACTTGACCTTGTTGATGTTGCAAGATGCCTTGATGTAGGCGATCGCGGTTGGCAGGATTGCTTAGTAAGTATAAGGTTTCAACGAGACTGCTATATTCTTTTACGTCTAGTATGACAATGCCCTGCTCTGGCTCTTTGTAGACTGAAATGACTTCGTGATTTTTTAATACTCGTTCAAAAATTTGTGCAAATTGGGTGTTGCATTCTTGAAAGGTGACTTGTTGGGTTGTCATAATTTTATAGTCCTATTACAGGTACTCATAGCATTCTAACTTGCATCGCCTAAATCCCAACCCATCAAAAAGCGATCGCTATAATTGGTTTATGCACGATAATGTTCGTGTTGGATTTGCCACAGGAGTTACAAATCAATGACTCAGACAATTGCCAGAAAATCCTTATATGAATCTGACTACCTGCTTTGGACTCAGGAGACTATAGCTAAATTAAGAGCTAAGGACTTTGATCGTGTAGATTTCGATAGTTTAATAGAGGAGATCGAAGATTTGGGACGTTCTTATCGGGATGAGATAGAGAGCCGTTTGGATGTACTGCTATCGCATATTTTGAAGCGTTTGTATGTTCCTCTAGCCAACGATTACAACGGTTGGGAAAGAACTATTAGAGAACAGCGTAAGCAAATTAGAAGACGCTTAGAAAAGTCTCCTAGTCTTAAAAATTATTTGGCTGAAATTTTTGATAAGATTTGGCAAGATGCTCTTAACGAAGTTCGAGAAGATTATCCACAATATAAATTTCCTGATTTATGGCAGTTTGATCGTGATATCGATACATTGTTAAATCGTAATTTATGGAGTTAGTGTTAAAGCGATCGCCCCAATCGCAACCTCAACAACCCGCGATCGCCTCAATCACAAGTCATCAAAAAGCGATCGCCATCAACCAAATCTTAAAATCCGCGATCGCATTAAACAAAACACATCCCACAAAAGTTAGTTTGAAGAATCGCTTAGATTATACTCATCTTGAATATTCTTGACGCGAAAACTAGCATTGAACTTTTTTTTGAACTCAGTTTGTAACTTCTGTATGCTTGTTGTTTGTCTAGGAACACGGGTGGATACTATAAAGCATAGTTTCTTATTTTTTTGAGGATTGTCTGAGAGTAATCCGATAGATGATTCTATCTGTTTAACTGCGTGTGGAATATCACATCCCTTCAATTCTACATATATTTCAACTTCATCAAATGAAACTAGAGCATAGTCACATCGCAAAGTTTCCTTATCCTTAATCGCACATCCATCAACTTTGAGTACCAAGATACTTTTTTGGTTAGGATTCAGGAAAGATATTTTACTTTTGTTCTCTTGCAAGACGATCTTCTTGTCAACTCTATTTTCCTCACAAGCTGGAAATTTTTTCATGTAAATTCAAGATAGCCTTAAAAGTTTGTCAAACTCAACTGCTAAATCATCAGAAACAGAATCAATAACTTGTGCGTCTATCAAACCACTATCTAGACACACAATGCTTCTGCATTTTCCATCCATTAAAACATATGCGGATAAATCAGAAATATCTAATGCTTTATATCTAGATATAATTTTCTCTAACTGAGTCCGTATATCTGTACTCGATTCTTCATAAAGAAGCCCAGCTTGTAGCAGATTATTAAGTGCTGTTAGAACATATGGACTATGAGTAGTTATAAAAAATTGCAACTGCTCCTTTCGATAGTTAAGTACAGTAGCAATCAATTCAACAATACTCCGTTGTGCGTTTGGGAACAAATGGGCTTCTGGTTCCTCTATGTATACCGTTTGTCCAGCCGTTGACATAGAGAGAAAAGGTAACGCAGCCAGCATAGTCGTAAGTGGTAGGGTTTCTTGCTGTCCAGAAGAAGAATTTGCCACACTAATACGTCTACCATCTGCAACCTCTAAAAAGTCTTTTCCTTTTTCGTATATATGCTTTCCACAAAGAGATTTCTCTATCAATCTGTTTATTTCCTCTTGGATATCTTTTGCATCTTTTTCTTCAGTTCTACTTCTATTTGTAAATCTTACACGTTTTATACTTTCATATGTTGAACCAAACTCTCTGAGAAATGGATCTAGTGCATTGTTACTTGAAAGAAACGAAAAAATATTGCTTTGAAGATTAGCGAAAAAAGAGCGACCAGCAGGAATAAAGAGTTGACTAAACGCTAACTCTCGACAATCAGATTTGCTCAAAGACTCTATCAAGCTATCCCTTAAGAACCTCCTAGTTAAATAAAGCCTATCGAAGCTATCATATTTAGCATCCTTCTCGGAATTCTTCTCTCTTGATTTTTTTAATACATTTCTTAGATCGGTCAATTCTTTCTTGAAAAAGTCCGAGTAGTTTAATGAGATTTTGCCTTTGGTTTCCTGCGTTTTAGTAACTTCTATAAAAATATTAGATATCTCGTATCTTATAGAAAAATCTTGTTTGCCTAAGGACTCTGGTGGGAAATATTCTTCAAACTTTTTAGAATAATTTGAATCTAGATTGCGCTTTGTTTGCTCGTTTTCGGTAACTGATAAAATTTCCCAAACAAAGCTCTTAAAGTAGAAAAGAAGTTTAGCGCAAACACTTTTCCCACTAGCTTGAGGACCAATTAGTATATTGACTTTCTTGATCTCAATTTCTAGCTCCTTAATGCCAGCAAAGTTTTTAATTGTTAATTTTTCAGTCATAATCATACCAAAGCGGCAGTGAAAGCCACTCTCTCATCATATCTTATCTTGACTTTATATTATTTTAGCCATATCTATAAAAATTCAGTTGGATATAACTACATTGATCGCAATTTTGCCCGATCGCGATCAATGTAGTAGTGGTAAAGGTAAATTAGTAGTTAGAACCAAAAGCAAAAGCAAAACTAGATATGTTTGATGAAATCGCCGATAAATTTGAGGCGGCTTGGAAAAAGTTACGCGGACAGGACAAAATCTCTGACTCCAATATCCAAGGCGCGATTCGTGAAGTACGCAGGGCGCTATTAGAGGCAGATGTCAACTTACAGGTTGTCAAAGAATTTGTCGAAGAAATCTCCAAACAGGCTCAAGGCGCTGATGTGATCGCAGGTGTGCGCCCTGATCAGCAATTTATCAAGATCGTGTATGACGAATTGGTAAGGACGATGGGTGAGGCAAATGTGCCACTTGCCGAGGCTGCTAATGCGCCGACTGTAATTTTGATGGCGGGTTTGCAGGGTACGGGTAAAACTACTGCTACGGCAAAATTAGCTTTACATTTACGCAAACTCGATCGCACTGCGTTACTGGTTGCCACTGACGTATATCGTCCTGCGGCGATCGATCAGTTGCTCACCCTCGGTAAGCAAATCAATGTTCCAGTCTTTGAAATGGGTGTTGATGCTGACCCTGTGGAGATTGCGCGTCAAGGATTGGCTAAGGCTAGGGAATTAGGCGTTGATACCGTGATTGTCGATACGGCGGGACGTTTGCAGATCGATCGCGACATGATGGATGAACTCAAGCGCGTCAAGAATGCGATTAATCCCGATGAAGTGCTGCTAGTTGTTGATGCGATGACAGGGCAAGAGGCGGCGACATTGACTCGTACTTTCCATGACGAGATTGGAATTACGGGCGCGATTTTGACCAAGATGGATGGCGATACTCGCGGTGGCGCGGCGCTATCGGTGCGTCAGATTTCAGGGCAACCGATTAAATTTATCGGTGTTGGTGAAAAGGTTGAGGCGTTGCAACCTTTCTATCCTGAACGCATGGCTTCACGGATTTTGGGCATGGGTGATGTGCTGACGCTGGTGGAGAAAGCGCAGGAAGAAATCGATTTCACTGACGCGGCGAACCTCCAAGAAAAAATCATGAGCGCCAAGTTTGACTTTGACGACTTCCTAAAAAATACCCGTATGATGAAAAATATGGGTTCTTTTGGTGGGATGTTGAAAATGTTGCCAGGGATGAAAATCAATGACACGCAAATTCAAGAAGCGGAGAAGCAACTCAAGCGTTGTGAATCAATGATTAGCTCGATGACTAAAGTTGAGCGTAAAGATCCTGACCTGATTTCCAAAAGTCCTAGCCGTAAACAACGGATTGCGACTGGTTCTGGGCATAAACTACAAGATGTGACTAAACTAGTTGCTGACTTCCAAAAGATGCGATCGCTAATGCAACAAATGGGACAGGGCAAAATGCCCAACTTCCCTGGGATGCCTAACATGGGCGGCGGCGGTTTTCCTGGTATGGGTGGCAATGACGCGCCATCTGGCAATCCTGCCTATGGCAAAAAAAAGAAAAAGAAGAAGGGCTTTGGAGAGTTGTAAAAATAATGTAGAGGCAATTCATGAATTGCCTCTACATTAAAATAATATTTTCAAGGTAGTTTTGCATAAGTTTCAGAAGTAAAATCTTGATTAAGGGAGAAAAATCAATGACACAAGCGATCGCCCCAACATCAATACAGCCATCAACACCATCAGTAGCACCGCCAGTAAGCCTCTACGATCGCGATCTTGATCTGTGGTTAGAGATGGCGATCGTCCAGTTAAAAGCGGGTGATTTCCATAATCTTGATATTGAGAACTTAATCGAGGAGTTAGAAGGTTTGACTGGGAGCAACAAACGAGAAGTTGAGTCGCGGCTGATTAGATTGATTGAGCATATTCTGAAGAGATGCTATGTCAAGATGCCTGAATGTTATAGAGGTTGGGAAGTCACGATTATTAACCAACGAGGTGAACTTAAAAGACATCTGAGACAGTCTCCAAGTCTCAAACGTATTTTCTTGCAGTCATTTGATGATTCTTTTACCGAAGCTCTAGAGATAGTGAGAACCGAATATGAGACTACTTTCCCTGATACATGGCAGTTTAGCCGTGATATTGACACGATGTTGACTGCTAAGTTTTGGGATTTAGAATAGACTTAAAGCACTAAATGAGTGCAGGTGAAAACTATGTCACTATTGCAAACTAAACCATTACTAGATACATGGATATCAGCCCCTTGGCAGGAATTCGTGAATATTGCCGATGCTCCAGATTCTAGCAAGCTCAAAAGCTATTACTACAATGGCAAGATGAGGTTTGAACCGAAATCAACAAGCTGCGATCATTCTAGAGATCAAGTATTAGTTCTTTTTGCGCTATCATTCTTTGCCGCCAGTCAGCGCATTCCTATGACAGCTAGAAATTGTTGTTCCTATCGCAAAAAAGGATATACCGAATTTCAACCCGATGCGTCATATTACGTTGGCGCAAATGCCGATGTTATTCCTTGGGGAACGAGAATCATTGACTTGGATCAATATCCATTACCCAATCTAGTCATTGAAATCTCAGACACTTCCCTTGCTGATGACTTAGGCGCAAAGCGTTTGCAATATGAGGATCTAGGCATATCGGAATATTGGATTGTCAATGTTCAAAACATGCAAATTTTTGCTTTTGCTCATGGACATGATGGCAGCATCAGGCGCATTCGCGAATCAGTGGTTTTAACAGGATTAAAACTAGAGATTCTCGAACAAGCCCTCCAACGCAGCCGCCAAGAAAATCAAAGCGCGACAACTGCATGGTTAATGGAACAGTTTCGCGCTTGAATAAGTTACGAATTATCAACTATCAAATTTAGGAATTATCAAATCAAATGCAACCCAAAATTATCATTCATGGCGGCGCAGGTAGCACTGTCGAAAGTAAAGGCGGTTACGAACCAGTTCGTAAATCATTATTTGCAGTTTTAGAAACCGTTTATCCGATGTTACTCGATGGTGCTAAGGCGATCGATGCAGTCGTCAAGGCTTGTCAAATGCTTGAAGACGATCCTCGATTTAATGCAGGGACAGGCTCTGTATTGCAGTCCGATGGTCAGGTACGGATGAGTGCTTCGATTATGGACGGCGATCGCCAAAGTTTTAGTGGTGTCATCAATACCGTAAGGGTCAAGAATCCGATTGAACTTGCTAAGCATTTGCAAACTAGCGACGATCGCGTTCTCTCTGACTACGGATCGGCGGAACTCACTCGTGAACTTGGTGTTCCCATTTATAATCCCCTCACCGATGAACGTCTTGCTGAATGGGTGGAGGAGCGCAAAACCAACTTCACTCGTAAAATGGCGGATGTTGCCATGGGAACAATCGGGGTTGTGGTTCTGGATCAATATGGCAGTATTTGCGCGGGAACTTCCACAGGTGGACGTGGCTTTGAGCGCATCGGTCGTGTGAGTGATTCGGCAACGCCTGCGGGTAACTATGCTACTAAGTTTGCAGGAGTTAGCTGTACGGGTGTGGGTGAAGATATTCTGGATGAGGGTTTTGCCACTCGCGTTGTTGTTCGTGTCACTGACGGGATGACGCTCCAGCAGGCTGTCGAAAAATCGATTAACGAAGCAAAAAGCCGCGATCGCGATTTTGGGGCAATTTGTCTCGATGCCACTGGCGCGATCGCATGGGGCAAAACTTGTCCTGTATTGTTTGCGGCATATCATGACGGCGAAAAAATGCAAGATACACTATAACCAACCTTCATTCCTTCTCCCATTAGGAGAAGGAACTATCCGTATTTTGGGAACTCGATCTAAAAATGGTCGTAAGTAGCTAGGCATAAGAAAACTCAAAATAGGAAGTATCAAAGCCAAGAGAATCATAGCGAGAATGAAGAGCATCTTCAATACCCCACATTAAATTATCCTCAGAATCAAACATTTGCCCAGAAAGATGGTCACACTTCAAATGTAACCATTCCAATTCAATGGGATTAATCTCCGAACAGTAGGGTTGCCATTGAAATAAAAATAAGCCAATTCTTAATTCCGAACAAATATTGTTCAATCAACAAACCGAAACGGGTGCATCTCAGTTTTGCAATGAGTGATTTTTTAATAAGTAGCTACTGACGACTGATGTTGCCTGAAATTCTAGCAATCCTGAAATTGGATTCAATGTTCCCCAATTCTGATACAATCAACAGGCAAAAGCGAAACATCTCCGAAATATGCGTCTATCTCAAATGCTCTGGGTCACTCTCCGCGAAGATCCCGCCGAAGCAGAACTACCAAGCCATAAGCTTTTACTCCGCGCAGGTTACATCAGACGTGTGGGTTCAGGCTTATATGTTTACTTGCCGCTTATGTGGCGTGTCCTCCAAAAGATTTCGGCGATCGTGCGCGAAGAGATGGATGCGACAGGGGCGCAAGAATGCCTATTAACGCAACTGCAACCTGCGGAACTGTGGCAAGAGTCAGGGCGTTGGGATACTTACACCAAAGCCGAAGGCATCATGTTTGCCCTCACCGATCGCGCCAATCGTGAAGTTGGTTTGGGACCAACCCATGAAGAAATTATCACGGCGATCGCCAGAGATACGATTCGCTCCTATCGCCAACTTCCCCAACATTTATATCAAATCCAAACTAAGTTTCGTGATGAGATTCGTCCTAGATTTGGTTTGATGCGCGGTCGTGAATTTATCATGAAAGATGGATATTCATTCCATAGCACCGAAGAGAGTCTCAAAGAAACCTACTACGAAATGGATCGCGCCTATCGAAATATGTTCGATCGCTGTGGTCTAAAATTTCGGGCTGTGGAAGCTGACTCAGGGGCGATCGGTGGTTCGGGTTCGCAAGAATTTATGGTATTAGCTGAAGCGGGTGAAGATGACATTCTCTTTACCGAAGATAGCAGCTATGCCGCCAATGTCGAAAAAGCTGTATCACTTCCACCCGATCCTGTTCCTTCTCATTTTGACAAGTTTGAGAAAGTCCATACACCCAAAAAGGGAACCATCGTCACTGTCTGCAAATTACTAAAATGTGACCCGACCCAAGTTGTTAAGCAGGTTCTCTATCAAGTTGTGTATGACAATGGCACAACAGTTTTAGTGTTAGTCAGCATTCGTGGCGATCGCGATGTGAATGAAGTGAAGTTACAAAACGAACTCACCAAATTAGCGGCTAACTACGGCGGCAAAGCCATCATCAATCTCCAAGTTGCCGATCCTGAATCTCAGCAAAAATGGGCGCACTCCCAACTTCCAGTCGGCTTTATTGCTCCAAATCTGGACGACTCTTACATTGATAAAAGCGCAGGAGTTACCCCAAAATTCTTACGCCTAGCCGATCGCACCGTTGCCGATTTGCAGAACTTCGTCACAGGGGCTAATGAAACTGACTATCACGTTGTTGGCGCAAACTGGGGTACGGATTTCACCTTACCCGCAGTTGTCAATCTTGATAAGGCGCAAGCAGGCGATCGCGCCGTTCATGATCCTTCGCAAATCTTACAAACTGCTAGAGGGATCGAAGTTGGTCACATCTTCCAATTGGGAACTAAATATTCCAAAGCGATGAAGGCGACCTTCACTAACGAGCAAGGCGAAGAACTACCCTTAGTCATGGGTTGCTATGGTCTAGGTGTATCCCGTCTTGCTCAAGCCGCCGTTGAGCAGTCCTACGACAAAGATGGCATCATCTGGAATAAAGCGATCGCCCCCTACCACGTGATCATCACCGTTCCCAATGTCGGCGATGCGAAGCAAATGGAAGTTGGCGAAAAGCTCTATGCTGAACTGAACGCTGCCAAGATCGAAGTTTTACTCGACGATCGCGATGAACGCGCTGGCGTAAAGTTCAAAGATGCCGATCTGGTAGGGATTCCCTATCGAGTGGTCACGGGTAAAGCGATCGCCGAGGGTAAAGTCGAAATCGTCAATCGGGCAAGTAAAGTAGCGACATTGGTGGCGATCGAGTCAGTGGTCGCATATTTACAAAACGAACTCAACTAAAAGAAGAGGGGGCGCAACGCGCCCCTTTTCTTCTACTCTTCATCATCATCAGGATACTGCTCTGGGGCTTTGCCCTTTTGATCGATTAACTTTGCTTTTTTGAGATCAGGATCGAATTCATCAACACTTTCTAGCACCAGATCAAACTCCCACCAATCGCCAAAATCAAACACATAGGTAAGGCGATCGCCAATATTAATTTGCCAATCCCTAAGTAAAACTTCATCAGTTGAGAATTCTTCGTTAGCATAGGGATGACCGATACTCTTTTGAAATCCTTTCCGATCTTTGTAAGTGAACTGATGCAGATGATCGTTATCAAAATTAAAGGCGTTGAGAATTGCCGAACTGAGATTATAAAGCGTCAAACTAGCGGGAATAGCAATTTTCCGCCATACTGACTTAAGGGATACTTTAAAAATAAATACTCCATCTTTAGCTTCATGGTCAGGTAACTGCAAGTTTTTGATCCATGCAGGAAACAGATCCAAGTCTTGAAATTCTGCTTGCAAAACTTCAGTGGGAGTCAAGGCTTGAACAACAATATTTAAACCAACCACTTCTTCCTCTTCATTCTCCATTTGGGGATACAATCCTCTTTCCCAATTAGTTGCATGTACCAAATTCATCATCGCAATACCAAAAGTCGATGGCTCAACATTGATCAGCCGCCAGCCCTTGCCCTTGAGCGGTTTAGTGTCTCGTAAGGTGATAAATCCAAATAAATCTAGCAACGCGACATTGTGTAGCTTTACGCGACTCAACCACTTCTCATTTCTAGAATCATCACCAAAGTTTAGTCCCTTCGTTGGTAGATCTTTCCATGAATGGACAACATACCACCAGTCCGTGAAAGAACTTCTATCATTAGTTACTATATTTTCATCGACATAGAATATATATGTGGCAAGGAGATTAAAATATTTTTCGGTGTCGTTTAGCTGTTGCCATGATTGGAGAACTTGGCGATCGATGTGGAGAATATTCTTCTTTTTGTCTGCTTGAACTTGGGCGATCGCCGAGCATCTCAAAAGTAAATAAAGTCCAAAAATGTAAGGATAAGACTTTTGGTTGGTTCGCAAAAAATCAATGGTGATGGGATGACTAAGGCGACTATTGAGTTCTGCTAAATATTTGGGAGCGATCGCATTTTGATTAGCGCTTACCTCGACCTTGTTTAGTTGCAGAAACTCGATAAATGTTTCAACATCCTGCACAATTGGACTGGGTTGATTAGTTGCAAAAGCCTGTTGACGCAGCAGTTGTCTTGACGAGTCTGATAAAGTTTCTTTGGCGGCGTTGTTTGACAGGATGTTAAATAAATTAAACATAACGTTTAGTTCTGATTGTTTTAATTAATAGTTCTATCTAACGTTGAGTTATGGAATCCTTCTCAAAACAAATAAATTACTCTCATTGCCTCTACCAATTCGCAAATCTTGATCTAGATAAGTGGTTTCTAGCCAGCCCTTTTGATCTTCGCGCTTGATTTGAAAATCGATCGCCAATAATTTATTTGGTAATTTGTTTGGCGATCGCAAGCTATCAACAAAGCTATTCACATCTCGATAATCAAGCAAAGTCTGAGAGCCAGCTACTAGCCGCTCAAAATTAACCTTGACTCGTTTTTCTGAAACTACCGTAAAATTTGCACATACGCTGACCAGTCCGCTCAATAAAGGTAAGCCTTTAATTTCGGCAACATTAAAAATTTTACCTTCGGCAACTCGCAGACATTGATAGATATTGCCAAGCTTATATAGCGGAAAGCGATCGATTCCTAAAAGTTCTTGGCTAGTGGTGAATAATAACAACCAATTTCCATCTAATAACTCAGGAGTTTGAGTGGGGGCAGGGTTCGGATTTAGCTCTTCAAGATAGGCAACTGCCGAAAAAATCGCCTTGCGCTGATTCTCAGACATTTGTAATCCGCGATTGACAGGGGCGATCGCATTGAGAAGATTTGCTTTACGAGTTGTGCTAGTCATGCTCCTATTCTAAACCCATACAAAATTTAAACCCATACAAAAATAAATTGGCGCTTCGCGCCAATTTATTTTTATCCAATTTTATCCAAATAAAAAGACTGTCGTTAGACAGTCTTTTTATTTGGGTAACTAACGAAAAATCGTTGATTACCCCTGACGAGCTTTGAACTTTGGGTTTGACTTACAAATCACATATATTCTGCCGCGACGACGTACAATTTTGCAGTCTTTATGGCGAGTTTTTGCTGATCTGAGGGAGCTAACAACTTTCATGGATTAATCCCTAACGCTTACTTAGTAATGAAAATTTTTTACACAGCTTTTAACCATAACACGACTTTTGCTGAAAAATCTGCATATACCAAATTATCCAGCAATTCGTGTTTTGGAGCGA
Source organism: Cyanobacteria bacterium SOY_65_metabat_81 (assembly GCA_031412945.1). Lineage (GTDB taxonomy): Bacteria > Cyanobacteriota > Cyanobacteriia > Pseudanabaenales > Pseudanabaenaceae > Pseudanabaena. The sequence goes on along the minus strand of JANODY010000004.1, from coordinate 27,170 downwards.
TTATGCGTTTAGCCAATCCAGTGCTATGCTTGCAAGCATAAATTTGCTCAATCCAAACACTTAATTTTATATTTGTGATGCTGCATCCAACTGCCATTCCTTACTTGGTCGCCTTTGCAGTGTCTGCGATCGTGGTGTGGCTGAGTACGCCGATTATTCGTCATTTTGGACTCAAAGCAGGGTTAGTAGACAAGCCCAATAGCCGCAAAATGCATACAACACCTGTTGTCAGGGTTGGTGGTGTCGCAATTTTTTTGGGGAGCGTAACTGCTCTATTGCTGGTTTGGGGCGCGGGATGGTTTGGACTATTACCGCAAACTAGCGAGTATGAAATCTGGGGTGTGACAATCGGCGGAGCGGCTTTTTTCTTGATTGGGTTCGCTGACGATTTGTTTAATTTGCCGCCATTGCCGCGCTTAATCGCTCAGTTAGCCGTATCCGCCGCCGCATGGCGGGTGGGAGTCAGGATTGATTTTATATCTGTGCCATTTATCGGCATTATCAAGTTTGGCTGGTTTAGTTTGCCGATCACGATGGTTTGGCTGTCGGGGATGGCAAATGCGATCAACTGGCTCGATGGGCTAGATGGACTCGCCGCAGGTGTAACCACGATCGCGGCGGCAGTGCTTTTAGTGACTAGTCTGTTTATGCAACAACCTGCTGCGGCGCTGATTGCGGCGGCGCTGGCCGGGGGATGTCTAGGTTTTTTACGCTATAATTTCAAGCCCAAAAGTTCTGCTGAGATTTTTATGGGTGATGGCGGCGCTTACTTTTTGGGATTTACTCTTGCAGGCGTAAGCATCATCGGGCTATCTAAGGCAGTGGCGACAGTGGCGGTAATTCTGCCCTATGTGATTTTGGCAGTACCGATTGTTGATGCCACCTCGGTGATTTTGCAGCGTATCGGGAAAGGTGAATCACCGATGGCGGCTGGCAATCAACATTTACACCATCGTCTCGTCAAAGCAGGCGTGTCCAAGCGGCTAACGGTGTTATTTATCTACGCTCTGACGCTGTGGGTGGGTAGTATCGCTATGGCAGTGTCAGGAATGCCTGCGGGTGGGACTTATGCGGCGATTAGTACCATATTGATGAGTTATGCCTGTTGGCAAGTTTGGCAGCGCATCAAAGCCAAAGAAGGGCGATCGTCAGATAATTCGCCTAAATAGCTCCTAAATAAAGCCTAAATAAAATGCATAAAACTATAGTTAGATTGCATTGACAAAAATAGCAACAGCTATATTGTGATAAGTTAATGTACTGCAAACATTTTAGAACTATTTTCGGCAACGAGCAAAATATCTCGCTCCTTGAAATGTTGCCCTAGACCTCCCAAACAAGATTTATTAATATGGCAGAAATTACTACCCAACTAATTCAAGAACTGCGTGCGAGAACTGGCGCAGGTATCAAAGACTGTAAGGCTGCTCTCGTTGATTCTGAAGGCGATTTTACTAAAGCCACCGAATATCTCAGACAAAAGGGGCTAGCCTCGGCTGTCAAAAAAGCTAGTCGCGAGGCCTCTGAAGGCATCGTGCATAGTTACATTCACTTTGGCAGCCGCATTGGTGTCCTAGTCGAAGTGAACTGCGAAACCGATTTTGTGGCTCGTCGCGAAGAACTCAAGGAACTAGCTGATAACGTTGCGAAACAAATTGCAGCTTGCCCTAACGTTGAGTATGTTAGCGTTGCGGATATTCCTGCGGCTTTTGTCGAAAACGAAAAACAAATTGAATCGGGTAAAGATGATTTGGCAAGCAAGCCAGAAGCGATCCGCGAGAAGATTGTGCTTGGTCGCATCGAAAAGCGCTTGAAAGAAATGTGCTTGCTTGATCAGCCTTTTATTAAAGATCAAAGCATTACTGTTGATGAATTGGTGAAGCTCACTGGTACTAAACTTAATGAAAATGTCAAAGTTCGTCGTTTTGTGCGTTATGTAGTCGGCGAATAAATTTAAAGTTCAAATAATTATTTGTTTGGACTTTGAGTGGTGCAGAGAAAAGTTTAAAAGTGCCGCGAAGCGGCACTTTTAAACTTTTCTCTGGGCTTGATGTCAGCGCAAAGCGCTGTGATATAAAAAATATACGAAGTGGACTATGACGATGTTAGTGCGTATTGATAAAGATATTCAAGATACTCAACAGGCGATCGCTAATGTTATTAGTCGCATTGATTTAATCCATCTTGAGTACGCACAGGCGATCGCCAGAGCCGCGCAGCAACAAATTTTGCTAGCAAGTTTCAATTTTTGCACCCAAAAATGTCCTACAGCCTTTCTAGCGCTCTCTTTATCTCAACGTCAAAATTTGCAAGCGAATCTACGCGAAACGATCAAGTCACTTAGCGATCGCCTGCAAAAAACCTTAGAAGAATGCGATCGCGACAGTCGCACTAATCAGGAAAATCTTGATCTTCTGCTCAGTAAAAGCCTTGACGAAAGTATGGAAACGCTTAATAAGTTGCTAAGCGATCAAAAAATTTTAGAGAATCATGATAGTCAGTCTAAAGATGATCAAGCTCCGCAAATGAGCATGCGTCTTGCTGAAATTGAGTTTACCGATCGCCATGTTATGTCTCATCGTGGGGAATTGCGGGTATTGTCAGGGCGGCTATTGCATTTACAAACTGAGCTAGACAAAAAATATCAACAAAAGACGATCGCTGAAGCCGAGTTAGCATGGCGAGCGGCGTGGGTGGAATGATGACTAAAAATCGTGTGGTTTACCGAGAGTTTGGCGCACCCGAACAAGACGATACGCAGCAGCAAGCGATCGATCTGCCACCGCAACAGCAACAGGTGCGGGTTCAGGCGACCCGTCGCGGCAAGGGGGGTAAGACTGTAACTGAGGTAACAGGCTTTCAGACAACTTCAGAAAATTTGACTAAGCTAACTAAGCAGCTAAAAAATCATTGTGGCGCGGGCGGTACTGCCAAAGATCAGGCGATCGAGATTCAGGGCGATTGCAGTCAGAAGATTTTACAATTTTTAATTGGTCTAGGTTATAAAGCGAAAATAAGTGGTAAATAACCTGCTTTCATGAGCAAGTTTAAAATTATTTTCGCGATCGCAAAACTTGTAAGCTACCACCCGCATAGAGTTGACAAGACTCAACTGTAAAGCCAGATCTGATTAAAAGCTGATGGAGATCGGTTTTGAGTAGTTGCCATGCGGTTTCTGTTTCAAATAGCCATAAAAAAGTCGCGACAGGAAGCCAAAAAAGCGGATTAGTGGGGCGATGGAAATCAATAATGATGAATTGTCCTGTTGGAGTCAAAATTCGATTTACTTCTTGAATGATTTGCGCCAACTGTTCTGAATCCATCTCATGCATGGCGGTATTGGTAATCACCAGATCGAAACTGCGATCGCCAAAGGGCATTTTTTCAGCGAAGGATTCCACATATTTGGCTTGTGGCACATTCTGTTTAGCGCGTTCGATGGCGATCGGGGAGGCATCTAAGCCTGTGACATTTTGGAAATGTAGTACTAGTTCTTGAGTGGCTTGTCCTGCACCACAACAGAGATCGAGAACTTTCGCGTCAGGGTTAATTTGCATATCTCGCAAAAACAAGCGCCTAAATCGCGTCTCTCCGCCGACACTGAGGGCGGCTAGGGCAGATACGGTGTCATAAAACCATTGATAGCGATAACTCCAATCGCGCAAAATTGTTGTCATTGATTAAGTTCTATCCATTTATAAAGTTGATCAGAAAGATTGCACTGCTTTCTGGTGTTGGTGTCAATACAGGTATGTTTGGTTAATGCTTTGGCGATCGCTTTTTGGGGTTCACTTTCATAATATAACTGATAGTCAATCTGAAAAGATTGAGGATTCAATAAGGTTGTTACTAGGGAAATCGCTATACGATCGCCACAAAACATCGGTTTAAAGAAATCAATACTCGCATGGATAATTGGAACCGCGATCGCCGCGCCTCGAAAAAAAGTTTTAAGATCAAGACCCGCAGCCGCCAAAGATGCTTCATAGGCTTCATGACAGATAGATAATCCATTGGCAAAGTACACAACTCCTGCGGCATCAGTGTCATGAAAATAAATTGGGCGATCGTAAATAAAAGATTTGTTCATCGTTCCATTACTTGTGCCATTTGATTGATTTTGAGCATTAACTTATCAAAATCCTCAAAGGTGAGTGACTGGGGTCCATCGGATAAAGCTCGCTTAGGATTAGGATGGACTTCGATCATTAAAGAATCAACTCCCGCCGCGATCGCCGCTAAACTCATTGATGGTACATACTCTGACCAACCCGTACCATGACTAGGATCGATCATGATTGGTAAATGGGTCAACTTCCGTAATACAGGAATCGCAGATAAGTCTAGCGTATTGCGGGTATATTCGCGATCGAATGTGCGAATACCTCGTTCACAGAGAATCACATTAGAATTACCTTCTGAAAGAATATATTCAGCAGCCATCAGCCAATCGTCAATCGTGGCGGCTAATCCGCGTTTGAGCAGGACTGGTTTACTCTGCTTGCCCACCTGTTTGAGCAATGAGAAGTTCTGCATATTTCTCGCACCAATTTGCAGCACATCGGCAACTTCCGCAATTTTGTCAATGTCCGCCGTATCCATTACTTCAGTGATGATGCCTAAGCCACTGGCGGCTCTTGCTGCGGCTAATAGAGATAGGGCGCTTTCTCCATGTCCCTGAAAAGCATAGGGAGATGTGCGCGGCTTGTATGCACCACCACGCAAAAACTGTGCGCCAGCCGCCTTAACTCGTATGGCGGTTTCGACAATCATTTCTTCATTCTCGACAGAACATGGTCCCGCCACGATCGCTAAGGGATAGTTTGCCCCGATCGCCACATCACCATTAGGAGTAGGGACAATGACAACGCTGGACTCATTTTGACGATATTCACGACTAGCGCGTTTAAAAGGGCGTTCTACGCGCAAGACTGTCTCGATCCAAGGGCTTAATTCTTCAATACGATGTAGATCGAGACTTGCCGTTTCACCAACTAGCCCCAATACAACTTTATGTTTACCGACAATTTTTTCGGGCGACAATCCCCAACTAGATAGTTCATCGCAGATCCGCTCAATTTCTACGGCGGGTGTACCAATCTTGGTTACTACGATCACGGCTAGTCTCCTTTGCTGTTACATATTGTCTACTCTATTCTATGCCACGAAACGCCAATCATGTTACGCAGAAGGTTATAAGACCCTCACCCCTAGCCCTGATTGACTGACAAATCTCCCCAAAAAGCGGGCAGGATGCCCGCGCTACAAGGATTTTAAATTTGTAGGTCAGGCATCTTGCCTAACAAGGATTTCAAACACTTTTGTCAATCAATCAGCCCCTAGCCTCTGTCCCAAGGAGAGAGAATGGGATGAAGGTAGATCTTCGCTCTGCGTAACATGATTTATTAAAAGCGCAACAAGTTAAAACTAGATAGCACAGGTAGGATCAGTGGTGCTAGGGGTAGCGTCAGGATAGAATGTGCGAATACCGCCACTTCTTCTAACAAATACCATCTTGAATGACTTGCTATCATCAACAACTGGCAGAAGACAAGCGGTGTTCGTGCTAGTTGTATTCGGATTCTTTTTGTAGGCGATCGCACCTAGACGGAGAGTTTCCTCAGCGTTAAGAGTATAGCTATAACCTTTGATCGTAGACTGAGAAGAACCAGTCCCAACTAGCATTTTTACACCCATGGTATAAACAGCCCCAAGAGCCACTTCCTCATTGCTAAGATTGTTTGCCAAACGTCCAGCCAGCCCTTTACTTTCTAGTTCTACATAACGACCAACGAAATGCAGTCCGCCAATTGCTCCACCAGCTACAGGTTCGCCACAAAATACATGGTCAAAGCCTTTAACGTTAAACCAAATTGTGGTCAACTCATCCAAGAAACTAGCGGCGCTGCTAGTTGGAGAAATGGCTAATCTCAGATTTTCCAAAACCGCAGGATTGGCATTCATCGTAGACTTGAAGTTAGTGGTGCTAACTACAGTGCCGGGGGTACTGCAAAGGTTGACTATCGCATTGTCAAAGCTATTTAAGACAGGAGCTACAGGTGTCACATCAGCAGGACTGCCAAATTTTAGACCAGAAACAGGATTGTTCGTATTATCGAAGAATTTCACAGTCCCCGCAGGTAAGGTAGTCGAAACAGTACCATAAGTTCCACAGGTAAGAGCGACCCATCGGCTTCCAATTCCAGGCACAGAAATCCAAGCATGAGTGCCGCCTGGGATTTTATTCTCGCCTAAAGCTGAATAACCAGCATTAACTGTTAAGGCGACAGGGTTGCTACCACTGAGGGAGGTTGTGGCATTGCAAGCCTTAGTGATAGTGAAGGTTTTGGGAGAAGGGAATAAGGTTTGCGCGATCGCCGATTCGGAGAACTGAGCAACACTGACTATTGCGGAAGTAATGCCGAGTAGTAGAAACTTAGAGCTATTATGCATAATATCGAGTTTTTTTGGATAATTCTATTAGATTTTGTAAATTAGTGCTTACACTAACTTACATCGCCTCAAATCTGAACCAATATACTTTTCAAGAAATATTTTTCGAGAAATATATTGTGTTTTGTCTAATCGAAATTTGAGTCGACAACAGGTATCTTATAACTAATACCCCAATAAGTTGGTCAAGATTGGGTAAAGAGCAGGTTATCAATTAGCTTAAGCGCGGTGGTAACTCCACCGTAAATGTAGACCCCTGATTAACCACACTTTCTACATAAATCCTTCCACCCATTAGCAATACAAGTTGTTCTGTAATGGCTAGCCCTAACCCAGTTCCACCATGCTTACGCGTAGAAGACTGATCAACTTGGCGGAATTGTTCAAAAATTGTACGCTGAAACTCTGGCTCAATGCCAATGCCTGTATCTCGAACTGAAATGAGAATATTTGATATTGCTAAGGGAGATAGTTGAGTCTCTTGATTGGATAGATTATTGCCATCTATAACCCTGTCTGATATCTCCGCAGTATCTTTAGAAGCATACTTTAGTTCAATATAAACTTGACCATGATCAGTAAATTTAATGGCATTAGAAACTAAATTCGTAATCACTTGTTTAATCCGAATTGAGTCATGATAAATGGCACAACTACCAATATGATTTTGAAATACAAAATCTAGAGACTTAATACTGGCTAAAGGTTGGAGACTCTCACGAGTATGATGAATTAATTCATCTAAGTTAAATAATTCAGGATGAGCTTCCATTTTACCCGCTTCAATCTTTGATAGATCGAGAATATCATTAATCAAATCCAATAGGTTTTTACCATTGCGAAGGATGCGCTCTACCATATCGACTTGGCTTGGTGATAAAGCATCACGGCGTTGACGAAGGAGTACTTGAGAGAAACCGATAATGGCATTCATCGGCGTTCGCAGTTCATGGCTCATATTGGCTAAAAACTGACTCTTAAGCTGGGTTGCCTCTAACAATTGAGCATTTTGGGCTTCGATTTGATTAATTAATTGAGCATTCCCGATCGCGATCGCTGCCTGTACACCAAAAGAAGCCAATAAATTCAACTCTTCACGAGAACTAGCTCGCTCTAGATGAAAATGCCCGATCGCCAGTACTCCCAACCGACCAGAGCGACTTGATTCAATCGGCACACACAAAGCACTTTTAACAGGTAAAGACTCCATTAGCAGTGATTCACCCGCTTTGATCTCAATCGGAATTCCTTCTTTAAATACCTGTGCAATTAGATTTGGCGCATCTAATTCAAAGGTTTTTTGAAGTGGCTGCTCCAAATCTAATGGCGCGGGCAAGCCTTTCGCTGCCGATAGTACTAGTCGATTTTCTTTAGGATTATAAAGGGCGATCACACAGATATCTGCCCACATAATCGCATCACAGGTTGCCTCCACTACAGACTCTAATAGAATATTGAGATCCTGTAACTGTTGATTAATCAAGTTCGTGAGGCGTTGCAAAATACTCATCCGTTTTTGCTGCTCGATCATCATCCGATTTGTCTCTTGCATCATCTTGTCGCGATAACGCTGTTCCGTGACATCCCGCAAAATCATCACGCTACCGATCAACTCTGACTCAGAACCCACCAATGGAGCCGCCTTAGTACTGAGAATAATCTCATTGCCGTCGGGTTGGCGCAACACCACTTGATCTTCGATCACTTCACCTGTGGACATAGCTCGAAAAACGACAAGATTAGCTAATTCCACAGGTTCACCATCCTGATGCCTAATGTCAAATTGCTTGACAATCTCTTCCATTGATTTGGCAATTACAGGTGAAGTTGGTACTTCAGTATTATTTGCAACATTAAAACTCAAAATCTTACGCCCTGCGGAGTTGATTTTGAGAATCCGTCCCGCAGGATCGCTAAGCAATACTCCATCTGCAAGTTGTTCAAATACAGTGGTCAGTTCTTCGCGCTGACGGGCGATCGTCTCGATACTTTGAGCATTACTAATGGCAGTGGCGAGACGACGACCAATCGATTGTAAGATGTTCCGTCCCCGTTCTGAAAGCGGCGTGAGACTGCCTAAAAATAGCACTCCCACAAGGCTGCGTCTGAGCATCAATGGATATGCCGAAAGGCTCTGCGGCAAGAGATCGCCCACAGGGGTACGGTATACCAAAGTTTGTCCTTTAAGCCGATCGCCTTCCCAAATAATCGCTTCTTCTAACTGCCCAGCTTGTCCAACTATGCCTTCTCCTAAAGTGATTTCGGTCAGCGCTTGACTAGTTTTATAGCCCCATTCAGCACTTAAGACGAGACAACCTCCTTCGTGACGTGAGTTGGGCGCTTCCCAAAGATAAATACTGCCTAGTTGAGCGCCTGTTAATTTACAAATTTCTTCCAAACTTGCCTTGATTAATTTGTATTGATCATCGGTATTAACCAATACGCGATCGAGAGATTGCAAGGCAAATTGGATATCACGAGCCTCTAATGTGGCGGTCTTGGTTTCGAGATGCGCCGCCATCCGATTAAAAACTTTAGCAAATTCACCAATCTCATCAGCACGATTTAATTGCGATCGCGCTGACAAGTTACCTGACGATAGCTCTTCGGCAGTTTCAGCAAGATCGGTAAGCGGCGGCTGAATGCTACGGATAATTGAAAGCGCCACAAACAAACTAGAGCCTAAACCCGCCGACAGAATGACGATCGCCAACCATGTTGTGAAGGCTTCTAAGTCGGGTGTGCCTTGTTGGATATGCAGTAGCAGGATCAAGGTAGCGGTAGCAAGTAAAGAGGTGCTAGTGGTCAATCCAAAGATCAAGCGATTGACCAAACTTTCACGGCGGGGTAGATTTGCATTAGTCATGGGAGCATTAGTCATGGGGATCTTTAGTTTGACTGTTCAGGTTTAGGATTCATGAGAATTATTTGATTCAGGCAAGTAGGCGATCGCCTCGCGAATCACTTCTGAGCCAGCGCCAGCAAGACAAGACTTCTCAGTGATAATGCGCTTCCAAATGCGACTACCCGATTGACCATGAAACAATTGCAACATATGGCGCGTAATTTTATGTAATCGCAACCCTTTGGCAGTCCATTGATCAATATATGGAATCATGGCTTCAGCAACCTCAACCCGACTGCGAATGGGCGACTCATCACCAAAAAATTGGCGATCGCAATTGGCAAATAGATAAGGATTATCGTAAGCAGCCCGTCCAATCATCACCGCATCAACATGTTGTAACTGCTCATGGGCTTGCGCTAGGGTCGTAAATCCTCCATTGATTTCGATAAATAAATGTGGGAATTCTTGCTTTAACCGATGAACATCAGCATATCGCAACGGTGGAACTTCCCGATTATCTTTGGGGCTAAGTCCTTGCAACCAAGCTTTTCGGGCATGAACTGAGAAGCGCTGACAGCCAGCCTCTGATAGAATCCGTACAAAATTTTGCATATCTTCGTAACGGTCTAAATCATCGACTCCAATCCGATGTTTAACTGATACAGGGATATTTGTCGCCGCCGTCATCGCTTCAATACATGCCGCCACCCGATCGGGAGTTTTCATTAAGCAAGCCCCAAAATGCCCACTCTGGACGCGATCGCTCGGACAACCAACATTCAAATTAATTTCGTCATAACCCATGCTCTCAGCCAGTCTCGCACATTCAGCCAAATCTTGCGGATTGTCGCCTCCAACTTGCAAAGCGATCGGATGTTCTGCTGGAGAGAATCCTAACAAATAATCTTGGTCGCCATGCTTAATCGCCGCACTAGTAACCATTTCGGTATAGAGCAAAGTCCGCCGCGTAATTTGACGCATGAAGTAGCGATAGTGGCGATCGGTCCGATCCATCATCGGCGCGATGCTGAGAGGATAGGTCTGGCGATCGCTAATTGTTTGCGAAGGAGGAGTTATTATTGATAAACAAGTCATAGCGACCTAAACACATCTTCTAAATTATTCTAAGTTAGGCAAACGACAAGAACCAATATCTCTTAATATAGTAAACTTATGTCTGCATTTTTGTTTTGAGGCTTTGAAGATCTGTGAATTCGCCAGAGATTTTGTCTAGTTCTAATTCTGTTACGATTCTGGGTGTATTAGCTTCAGGAAGTGGAAGCAATCTGGAGGCGATCGCCACAGCAATTGAGAATGGACAACTTCAAGCCAAAATTGCGGTGGTCATTTATAACGAGCCTGATGCGCTAGTTAAACAACGTGCTGAAAAGTTTGGTATTCCTGCAATTTTGGTCAATCATCGCGATTACAAATCCCGTCAAGCGCTCGATCGCGCCATCATCGACATTTTCAAACAGCACCATGTCGATCTGGTAATCATGGCTGGTTGGATGCGAATCGTTACCCAAGTTTTAATTGATGCTTTTCCAGAACGAATTCTCAATATCCATCCTAGTTTATTGCCTAGTTTCAAAGGTATTCACGCGATCGAGCAAGCTTTTAACTATGGAGTCAAAATTACAGGCTGTACCGTACATATTCTCAGTATTGAAGTCGATAGCGGCAAAATCCTCAAACAAGCTGCCGTTCCAGTTTTGCCAGACGATACGCTAGAATCCTTACAAAAACGTATCCAAGTGCAAGAGCATATTATCTATCCACAGGCGATCGCTGAATATATATAGCAATCCTAAATGAGTTGAAACAGGCTTCGACTTCGCTCAGCCAGCGTGGACTGATGGCTGAGCGGAGTCGAAGCCATAAATGATTTAGGATTGCTATAGCAGTCCGAAATCATTTATGAGAAAAATAGGGCTTCGACAAGCTCAGTGCATCGCTTCGCTCAGCGTGGACTGATGGCTGAGCGGAGTCGAAGCCATAAATGATTTCGGATTGCTATAGATAACGTTTACAGAACTTTGCGCTTTTAAAAAATCTCCTGTATAGCTGTGGTCATACGCCCTTCCCAGTCAAAAATTAGATGTTGCGCCGCAACGCTAATTCTTGGTTTTGTATGTCTATTTCTTTAGTGGGAAGGGCATAGCCCAAAAAAATTGCTGCGGTCAAACAGGACAAAAACTGATAAACTGGCGATGACTTTTTGTTTGCTGAAAATTGACTGGCGGATAGGGATATGGGCAGAATATTTATTTCCACAGGACATATTGGTTTTGAAGGTGCATTTCGCGATCGCGGTGAAGTGACAGATAGTCCGATGCAAACTGCTGAATTAGTCGCCACGCGTGACTTGGTGATTGCCGAGTTACGATCGCGGGGCATCGTTGTTGTTAGCGATGATTTAAATTTGGCTGAGGCGATCGCTTGGATCAATGCGCGAGCGACCCACCAAGATGTGGCGCTGTCTCTGAATATGGATACCGCTAATACTTCAGAATTACGCGGTACAACAGCTTATTACATTACCAATAATGCGCTGCGAAAACGTCAAGCTGAAATCATTACTAGCGCTTTGACAAAACGCATACCCGAATTAATTAATCGCGGCGCAAAAGCCGACACGATCGCTAGCATTGGCAGTTTAAGCTTTTGCCGCCAAATTTCAATTCCATCTATTTTGCTGGAATTAGTCTTTTTAAATAATCCTCAAGATCGATTGCTGATGCAAACCAGACGGCGCGACTATGCGATCGGGCTTGCTGATGGTTTGCAATCATGGATCAATGAAAATGCCAGCACTATTCCTGTCTTTATTCCTGCAAATCGCCCGATTAATATCAAGCCCGTTACTTATCCAGAAATTAATATCAATCTCAATGCTCACAGTTATGAAGAGAAAGGGATTTTAGTTTCAGGAAATGTATTTGTGCCTGCGGATTTAGTCGATCGCCTTGGTTTCGCCCTCAACCAAATTCCGCTATCATGCCGTCTTCGTTATCAAAATATTGTCTATGTGCAAGCGATCGCCCTGCGCGAACTAAATACTTCCATCGTTTGGGATAGTGCCAACCGCACTCTCTATCTCAAAACGATCTTGAAGTTTCATGTTGAACAAATCGATCAAATTATGGGAATTGGTAACACTTCCGAAGTGCAGATGCTGATGTTCCTGAAACATAATAATGAAGCGGCGCTGACTAAATATGGTGATATCCCACTTTTATATCGCGAAGAAGCGGCGATCGAGGGCGTAAATCACGATATTGCTTTTTGTCAAATGTGTATTGAGACAGGATTTTTACGCTTTGGTCAAGGTGTTGAACCTGATCAGAATAATTTTGCAAATCTGGGTGCTAATGGCAAGACAAATCCATTTGGAGCGAGTTTTGCTGATCAACGTACAGGTGTGCGATCGCATGTTCAACATCTCAAAGCCTATGCGAGCAATGCGCCATTGTTTCAGCCCTTAGTTGCCCCCAGATTCCATCTAGTCGCTAGAGGTGTCGCGCCAACCTTAAGCCAACTAACTGGACGTTGGGCGATCGATCCTCTCTACGATCGCAAAATCCTCTCTCTCATCCGCCGTCTTTACGAGTCCGCAGGTATTTTTTGATTTATTCCTGATCTCACATAAACAGATTAGTTACATCTTTGGCTGATATCGATCAAAGCCAATATCCGTTACTGCATATTCATGAGGGAGAGATATTAACTAGTCTTAATCAAAAATGTCCTGTAATTTATACTTTGCATAATCATGATCTTTACTGCCCTAGCGGTTCTAAATATTTTCCGATCGCGGGCGTAGTGTGCGATCGCAAGGTGTCAATTTGGGGCTGTACTTGGGGATATCTGATTGATGGCTGTGGTAGTCGGCGACCTCATAAGATTATGGCTAATTTTAGTCGCGTATTTAGTGAATTTAAAACGGTTAAAAGATTGGGAATTACAGTAATTGCCAACAGTAATTCCCAATAGTGACTATGTGCGATCATAGCTTTTCAACGGTTGTTAAGAAGCGTTTGGCGATCGCCACAGGTGAATAATGTTCTAGCGCCCATGCTCGACCTGCTGCGGATATGTCGGGTAATCGATCTAGGTTTTGGTTAATCAGTTCGATAGAGCGATCGATATTATCGAGATCAATGCCGATGTAATGCTGCCAATTCTCGGGCATGACTGGCAGTACAAATCCATACTTCTCAAAATCTAAATGAATTGGCACACAGCCAGCCGCGATCGCCTCCCAAAACCGCCAACTGTCCCATTGGACTATCCGTTGAGTTTTCCATCCTAACTTACTAATCGCTTTGCGAAAACCTCTACCTAAAAGCGTCCAAGGATGGTGAGGAAATGGCGAAATAAAGTAACCACCAAAACTACTGCAAGTAGTAGTTGAGAGCAAAAGCTCATAATACCCCGGGTTGTGCCGACCGCTAGTCTGCGCCCATTGCAGTGCATGATAGGCTCCGCGATCGCGTGCATCTGTAATGACTTTTGATTCTAGAGGAATAATAGAATTGATTTTTGGTAAAAAGTGAGTCTGAATATAGTTTCGCAGAGAATGATCGCCATAGTTAAATCCACGGGAATTCACTAATAAGTTATGATTGCGTTCACTATAGGGCGGGACATTTTCTAATTCTTGGATAATTCTTTCCGACAAACCAAAAGGGAATGAATGCGTGTTAGGAAATAGCGGCGTAGATTTAGTTATATGGGATTTAAAATAATGGTCAAATCGATCAAGCCCTGCTTCAAGAAAATTTGTGCGGGGATTATCACTAGATAAGCTAATCAAAATCGTTTGATGCGGACGATCTTCACGCAATAGGCGCTCCGTATCACATAAAGATTTAGCAAATTGAGACTGGCGATCCCACGAAAACTCGTTGATGATGACGAGATCGCAGTCATCTGGTTTCACATTAGGATCATAACGGAACAGATATGGTGCGTCAGGGGCGGGTAGCCAAAAGTTCACATTTGCATAAATTTCAACACCTAAAGCCTTGAGTCCCTCGCCTAAACAGACAAGTCCATGTTGATAGTAGTGATAACCTGAAGCATAGTCTCCGTCGCCATTTAGAGTTGGCGGAAAGCAGTAGAAATAAACTTTTAACTGGCTTTTACTGTTCATGCAAAATTTTCTTTAAAGGTTAATCTTTAGATATTTTATAAGTTTATGGTAAGAATATCAGCTAAAATAAAAAATGTTTTTGAATAGCTGAAAATTATTGTAGATTTTATTATTTTTTCGCTTATTCCTAGAAAAGTCAGGTGAAATCATCTCTTTTATACTAGGCATTCTCCTTTTCTCAGTCAAGCTAAAAATATTAACTTTATTTGTTTAGGCGGCAGATTCTAAGAATTTATAAAACATAGAAAGTTAATTAAATGCATAAAATTCAACATTGTGGCGGAAGTATATCGGCGGCGGGTGGTGGAATTAAGTCATATTTAGATGGACTTTTGCCTTTATTGCCAGATATTTGCGATCGCGAATTAGTTACATCTTTGGCTGATATCGATCAAAGCCAATATCCGTTACTGCATATTCATGAGGGAGAGATATTAACTAGTCTTAATCAAAAATGCCCTGTAATTTATACTTTGCATAATCATGATCTTTACTGCCCTAGCGGTTCTAAATATTTTCCGATCGCGGGCGTAGTGTGCGATCGCAAGGTGTCAATTTTGGGCTGTACTTGGGGACATCTGATTGATGGCTGTGGTAGTCGGCGACCTCATAAGATTATGGCTAATTTTAGTCGCGTATTTAGTGAATTTAAAACGGTTAAAAGATTGGGAATTACAGTAATTGCCAATAGTGACTATGTGCGATCGCAAATAATTGAGAATGGATTACCCGCATCGCAGGTCGTGACTTTAAGGTGTGGAATTGCGTCTCCTGAGAGTAAGCATCTGCCTTTAGAGCGATCTGTTCATCGCCAAAAACGGATTTTTTTTGCAGGGCGAATCGTTTTGCAAAAAGGGCTAGATTGGTTGCTCAGAGCCATGCCGTTATTAGATCCAGATATTCATCTTGATATTGCGGGGGATGGCTGGTCGATGTCGCAAATGCGTCAGTTGGCTGAAGATTTGCAGCTAGGCGATCGCTTGACTTGGCATGGTTGGTGTCAGGGTGAGCAGTTAGAAGAGCTTTATCGTCAGAGTTTTGCGGTGATTTTTCCGAGTGTTTGGCCAGAGCCTGCGGGATTGGTGACTTTAGAAGCCTATGCTCGATTTCGTCCTGTGATCGCTAGTGCGGTGGGCGGCATTCCTGAACATATTGTGGATGGTAAAACAGGGATTTTGGTTCCGCCTAATGATGTGCAGAAATTGGCGGATGCCATTAATGATCTGGCGGCTAATTTTGATAAGGCTCGGGCGATCGGTTTAGCGGGTAATGCCTTGTTGCATCAAGAATTTACGATCGCCATTCATGCTCAGCGTTTAAGAAAAATTTATGATTTGGCGATCGCTAAGTTTGCTCAATCGCAATAGCCACAAAAAACCTTTTTCGCCATTTGTACCGCGCTTTGCGCGATATAAATGGCGGTTATCAAAACCATATTTTTGGGGGTTTTAGTGTAAGAAGTGGCGCACGCCTGTAAGTACCATAATTAAACCAAGCTCATCGGCGGCTTTGATCGAATCATCGTCGCGCATACTGCCGCCGGGTTGGGCGATCGCGATGATCCCGGCGGCGGCGGCGGTACGCACTGAGTCATCAAATGGGAAGAACCCATCACTGGCGAGGAATGCGCCTTGAACTTGTTCACCCGCTTGCTCTAGGGCGATTTTGATCGAGCCGACTCGATTCATTTGCCCTGCGCCAATTCCCAATGTGGTTAAGAACTTGGTAATGGCGATCGCATTAGATTTGACATGACGCGCCACTTTCCACGCAAACACTAATTCTTGCAACTGGGCAGGTGTGGGTTGCTTTTGGGTGACGACTTTCCATGTTTCAGATTGAACGGCTTCATCATCCGATCGCTGTACCAACATTCCACCCGCGATCGTTTTCACCGTTTCATGAGAACCATGCTTGAGATCAGATAGAACCAATACGCGCAGATTGGGCTTTTTGGCTAAAATCGCGGCGACACTTGGCACACAAGCGGGGGCGACTATGCATTCTAAAAATGTTTTGGTTAAGAGATTGGCAGTTTCTTGATCAATTGGACGATTGAGCGCAATTACGCCACCAAAAGCGGAAGTGGCATCAGCATCAAAAGCTTTTTGATAGGCTTCGGCAATGGTGGGGGCGATCGCGATGCCACAGGGGTTATTG
Organism: Cyanobacteria bacterium SOY_65_metabat_81; assembly: GCA_031412945.1. Classification (GTDB taxonomy): domain Bacteria; phylum Cyanobacteriota; class Cyanobacteriia; order Pseudanabaenales; family Pseudanabaenaceae; genus Pseudanabaena. The sequence continues at coordinate 10,551 of JANODY010000004.1, read as the reverse complement.
TGCTTGACGATCACGGCGCAGGGCAGGTCATTACTAAATTCGGCGACAATACTCCGCGCTGATTCTAAGTCGAGCAGGTTATTAAAGCTGAGTTCTTTGCCCTGTAGTTGTTGAGCGGCTGACCAGCCTTTAGGTGTCGCTCCGACTTGATACCATGTGGCGGGTTGGTGTGGATTTTCGCCATAGCGTAAAGGCTTAGGATTGTTGCACAGCAAGGTATAAGAAGAAGAGAGGGTGTTTGATGGCTTCTGTTCTGCATCATCACTCAAATCACCAGTTAGATCATCACTTAGATCATCAGTTAGATATTTAGCGATCGCCGTGTCATATTCTTGAGTGTGACGGAAGGCGGCGATCGCCAGTTGTTTCCGAAATTCTAGGGTAGTCTCGCCATTATTGGCTTTTAGTTCGGCTAAAAATGCTGGATATTGACTAGGGCTAGATAATACGGCGACATGCTCGTAGTTTTTGGCTGCGGCGCGAATCATGGTCGGTCCACCGATGTCGATATTTTCGATCGCATCTTCGAGAGTCACATCAGGTTTGGCGATCGTTTCGGCAAATGGATAGAGATTAACAACCACAATCTTGATTGGTTGGATGTGATTATCATCTAAGTCTTGCTGATGTTCGGGTAATTCAAGTCTTGCCAAAATGCCGCCGTGAATGCGCGGATGCAGGGTTTTGACCCGTCCGCCCAAAATCTCAGGTGCGCCCGTATAGTCAGAAACCTTCGTAACTTCAAGTCCATCCGCCTTGAGCGCCTTGGCAGTACCACCGCTACTAATAATTTGAAACTGATAAGTGGTCGATAGTTCACGCGCAAGGTCGAGTAGTCCTGTTTTGTTGGAGACACTCAAAAGGGCAAGGGGTTTCATAAAATTAGCTCTATATTTCGTTCAAGCCTCTATTTTATAGCGCTTTGCGCTACACCAGAACCCAGATCACTTTTTACACGAACCACAAATAATTTTTTAAGTAAAGCGCACAGCGCTGTCAAACACAGGAGATTTTTGCATGACAAGCTCAAATAGGGCGCTGGTTTCGTGCCATGTTAGCCATGTTTGTAAATGTTGGTAATCGCTTGAATGAAACCAGTCGATATCGACATAAGCCATCTGTCTCACAAACGGAAAAATAGCCACATCAGCCAGAGTTTGCCGATCGCCCACCAAAAAACCTGCATTTTGATGAAGTTGAAGTTCCAGAACTTGCAAAAACTCTTCAGCTTGTTGACGATAAAATTGGGGCGATCGCTCAGGAAAACGATTGGCATATTTGTAGCGATCGAGGGCTTGCTTAAATTGGCGATCGTTGGTGGTGATTAATTGATTGGCGATCGCCAAAGATGGCGCTGATAGCTCTTGCCAATTTTGGGGATCATTTTGGGCGATCGCCCAGTTCATGATATCTAGACTTTCTTCTAGCACTATAAAATCTGGAACAAAATCTTGAGCAGAAGTTTCTGTCTCTTTAAATATCTGCAAGACGGGCGTAGTTCCCTTTGGCGAAATATCCAACATTTGCTTGGGCTTATTTTTTAAAGAGACTTCTCTTAATTCATAAATAACACCCGCATAAGCCAATGCCATTCTTGCCCGAATCGCATAAGGACAACGCCGAAAAGAATAAAGAATGGGAATGGGCATATTCAAAAGGAATGATTAAGGACAAGGCTGATATCAGATTATGATTTCGGGAATATCTTCAATATTGTTGGGCGCATTGCTCGTTAATATATGACCCCGATCGCAGCGATCGCGAAATTCACAGTAATTACAAGCAGGGCTATGCATTGGTAATTGGGGATTATCCTGAAAGTTAGCTAAGGCTTGGGCAATATCGATCAAAATTTGTCGTAATTTTTTTTTAGTTTGTTCATGTTCAGCTTGAGAATAAGCAATGATCACTGATTGAGCCGTATTGGCAAACCAATAGGTCATGAATAGCTGCTCAGGAGCGTAATTAGTGGTTTCAGCTAAGACATATAAGTAGAGACGAGTTTGCCAATTGGCTTGCAATTTGTCCATGGCGATCGCCACTTGATGCGTTTTCCAATCAAGAATTTGAGCTTGACGATCGCCCAAAATTAACATGTCATAAATTGCAGTTAAGACAAAATGCCCTTGGTCGCGATCGCCATTGTTTTCTAAAGTACGTCGATGCTCACAAAGGCGATCGCCCACGATCATGGCGGGTGGTTGCTGCTCAAAGGCGGTCAACCAATCTTGCAACTTAGCCTCACTACTCGCCAATGCCGACACATTTAGCCCCAGCTCTTTTTGTTGCATTAACAAATGAAACTTTGATCCCAGTTGCGATTTGGCTTTACTGTCCAGATCAGCTTCGGGAATACTCAGAGCCTCTAAATAATTGTATTGATACTTGCGCTGGCAAGCTTCCCAGATATTTAGATGTCCTTGCGAAATTGAAGTAATTGCCGAAATAGCCGTCATTGCAGATTTACGTTCTTGTAGTACCATATCGTCAACCGATCGCCATCACGCACCCAAATGAATTCACCAGCGAATGCGCCTGCCATTCCTAACTCTAACTCTTCGATGCGCCGATTTTTAAAAATCGTCAACCTGCGTCCAGACGAAGCTGAGCGCACGCTTTTGATGTTTTTATTTTACGGTTCAACGTCGATCGGAGCCGTCTGGCTGGAGTATTCTAGCTCCACCTTGTTTCTGGAGGCCTACAAAGCCGAAAACCTAACTTGGGTATATATCGCCACTGCTTTTGTGGTAACTGCCTTTGGCGTTTTTTACTCATGGTTACAAAAGCTATTTCCTTTGCGCTGGGTGATGCTCGGCATCTCGCTGCTACTTGTCTTACCCCTGCCATTGGCATGGATCGGACTCATGCAAAAAGGTACATTTGTCTATATGGCGGCGGTATTTGGGATTCGGCTATGGGTTGAAGGCATTTATGTACTTAGCAATATCAATAACGATATTGCGGCAAATCAATTATTTAATATTCGAGAAATTAAACGCGCATTTCCATTAATTAGTACGGGCATTATCGTTGCGGAGATTGTGGGGGGATTTTCTTATCCATTTTTAGCCAGTTGGTGCGGAGCCGTGAATATGCCCCTTGCCACTTGTTTGATGCTATTTATCGGTTCTTGCGTCCTGTTCTATCTGAGTACTCGCTATCGACAAGCCTTTCCCAACTCAGTCTATAGCGGCGAAGCCGACTCTGACATTTCAACGCGATCGCTACAAGGCAACATTCTTAAATATGTCTGGCTATTATTTGGCTTTTTTATAGCGGCTCAAGTTTTATTTTTTATGATCGAATTTCAATACCAGACTCAGCTTGAAATTCACTTAAAAACTGAACAGGCGATCGGTAGTTTTTTAGGAATATTTGGAGGAATCACAGGCGTTTTTAAACTAGCACTACAGCTTTTCGGCTCTAGTCGCATTATTGAAAGGATTGGTGTATTTTTTGCAGTCCTGATGCCGCCTATTGGCATCATCATGACAGGGACGATCGCGGGTTTTGCGCCATTTGGATTATTAATTGGTTTTGTGGTTCTCAAGTTTTTTGACGAACTGTTTCGGTTTACGATTGTCGCCGCCACTGCGCCGACTCTTTTTCAAGCAGTGCCAGATCAGTTTCGCAGCCAGATCCAATCCTTTGTCAGAGGCATCGCTGATCCGATGGCAACTGGCGGCGCGGGCTTATTGATCTGGATTGTTAGTGAGATTTTTAAAAAAAGTGGTATTGGTTCGGCGGTTTTTTCGCAATGGTTTGCGGGGGTAATCGTTGTTGTGGCTCTAATTTGGGTCGTGGTGATCTGGTTGCTGCGGCGGGGATATCTGGAACTATTGATCCAAAGTGTAGAGCGGGGACAATTAAGTTTGCTGGCGGTCGATACGCGGGAAATGCGGCGGGCAGTATCGGAGTCGATGACCAGAGCCTCAACCCAGATCGAGCAATCAGTTTGTATTGACCTGTTGACTCAAATTGCGCCGCAGGCGGTGGGCGAGGCTCTTGCGCCGATGTTGTCGCAGATGACTCCAGATTTGCAAGCTCAGAGCCTAGAAGCCATGCTGGATAATCCTGAGCCAAAATATTTACCTTATATTCGGGAAGTGATGCAATCGCATCAAGCCTCCCCTCAAGTACAAGCCTTATGTTTGCGCTATGTGTTGCTAGCTGATGAAAATAATCGCGATATTGATGGGCTACGCAAGTATTTGGGACCAGAGCAAAATCCGATTATTCGAGGTACAGCCGTGGCGCTAATGATGCGTTTAGGTGATTCATCACAGGTTGCCGAGGCGACTAATACTTTGCGGCATATGATCACCAGTTCATCCCAACCAGAGCGCGTATTAGGCTGTCGAGCCTTGGCTGAAGCCGCCTTTATGCAATCTTTACGGTTTTATGTGCCGAAATTATTACAAGATCCTTCGATTGAAGTGCGTTGCGCTTTACTGAGGGCGATCGCCTCGACTCGCGCCAGTGAGTATTTTCCATCGGTGATTCGGGGGTTACATTACAAGGCCACGCGCAAGGCTGCCCATGAAGCTCTGGTTACGCTCGGCGATGATGCGATCGCTTCGTTATTAGAGCTGGCCTACAACGATCGCAGTCCTGACAATGTGCGAATCAATGCATGGGATATTCTAGGAGAAATTGGTTCACCGACTTCGATTTCAGTGCTTGCCACCAATTTACCCAAGTCTTGGGGTAAGCCTCGGCGACAAATCTTGCGAACGCTGATTCGGATTCCTCAAGAGCAGGGCATCGAAGCCATCCTTGAGTTGATGGGGCGCAGTGGTATTGAAAAAATGGTGATTCAAGAGCTTGGAGTCATGACTGAGGCTTGGGCGGGGGTAGAAGATATTTCTTTGGAGCAATCTGCCAGTACCGAAGTAGGATTATTGCTAGAGTCTCTGCAAACTGAAGCGATCGATAGTTTAGAGCGGATTTTCTTACTGATGAAATTACTGTACTCAGCATCGGCAATTCAGGCTGCTGCTTTTAATATTTTGTCTGGATCTAAGGGCAGTCTGGCGCGGGGTATGGAAATTTTGGACAATACGGTGGATTTGAGCATCAAGCAAATTTTATTGTCAGTTGTTGATAATCGCTCGATCGCCGATAAATTGAGCATTCTTGCCACGATCCATCCTTATCAGCCGTTGTCATCACTCAAGCGCTTACATCAACTTGTGGAGTTGCGCTATTGTCTATCAGATTGGACATTGGCTTGCTGCTTTCATGTGGCGAGGACTCAGTGCTGGAGTTTGCCGACAGAGGCGATGCTCAAGTGTTTAGCCCATCCGACAGGTTTTGTTAGAGAGTCAGTGATTGCTTATTTGCAAGTTGCTTCGCCGCGATCGCTAGTCAGGATTTTGCCGCGTTTATTAAAAGATCGGGATTCTTTGGTGCTGGCTCAGGTACGAGCTATTTCTTACTACTTTGAAAATAAGCAAGTACAAAATATTCAAAACAATGACAGAAATACTTCAAAACTAAGTGATAATTCCCATGACAGCAAATTGTTAGATCTAAAAATTGAAGCCAAAAAGGGCGACAAACCACATGGGAATGGGGAGCTTAGATAATGCTAACCAGTATTGATCGATTGTTATTAGTGCGTGGCGTTCCAATTTTTAAAGAGTTGCGCGATGACTTTTTGGTGCGTCTTGCTTCGATCATGAATGAGGTGTCCTATCCATCGAGCAAAATGATTTTTGCTCAAGGGCAAGAGGGGCGATCGCTATATATTGTCGTGGCTGGCAAAGTGCGAGTGCATATCGGCGATAAGGATCTGGCAATTTTAGATAAGGGCAGTTGCTTCGGTGAAATGTCGTTATTTGATGCTGAACCGCGATCGGCTTCAGTGTCGGCAATTTCTAGTTGTGATTGCTTAGTGCTGACCCAGCAACAACTATATGAGGCGATCGATGAGACTCCCGATATCGCCGTCAATATTATTCGATTACTGTCGCGCCGCATCCGTAGCCAAAATTTACAACTCAATGAGTTGCAAGCTTCTAAGCAGTCTTAAGACAGCGCTTTGCGCTCAAGTCTAGCCCAACAAATTTTTTTAGCAAAAGGCGGCACATCGCAATGCGCCGCCTTTTGGGTTTTGATTAGACGATTTTGCAATCTTGATAAATCTGCTTAAACTTTTGCTGCTGAATATGGTGATCGACAATGGGCGAAGGATAATCGCGCTTTTTGCACTGGTGCGGCGGAATATTGCCACTTAATAATTCGGCAGTTGTTAAGCCGACTAATTCGGGCAACCAGCGCAAAATATACTCACCGTCAGGATCATATTTACGAGATTGTGAGGCAGGATTAAAAATTCGCAAAGGCTTCTGATCCATGCCACTAGAGGCGCTCCATTGCCAACCACCATTATTAGCCGCTAAGTCACCATCTAGTAACTTCTGCATAAAATAGCGCTCGCCCCATTGCCAATTAATAATCAAGTCCTTAGTTAAGAAACTAGCCACGATCATCCGACAACGGTTGTGCATCCAGCCCGTTTGATTAAGTTGACGCATGGCGGCATCAACGATCGGATAGCCTGTGCGCCCCTCACACCAAGCCCCAAATTTCTCTTCGTCGTCATCCCAAGGAAAATTTTGCATTTGAGGACGATATGCGCCCGTCTCTAGTTTGGGAAAATAAAATAGCACATGTTGATAAAATTCACGCCATGCTAACTCCTGTTTCCATGTGGTGATGCCCTTGATTTCTTCTTCACTACGCACCAACTGTTCAGAGCCGATCGCCGATTCCCATACGCGCCTGATCCCCACCGTCCCAAAGCGCAAATGGGGGCTAAGTGTCGATGTCCCCGCATGGGCAGGAAAATCCCGCTCAGTTTGATAGCGCAAAATTCGATCACTATCGCAAAAGTTAGCCAATAGTTCTAAGGCGGCGGCTTCACCAGATTTTGGCAACGTAATATCATTGATAAATTTGAGTTCGCGCAAACTCGGCAAAGAAATTATAGGTAAATTTTCATAATTTGCTAAACCTGTTAATTTTTTAGGCGCATTAAAAGGATTTGGTTTTGGCTTACTTTGCCAGTTGCGCCAAAATGGGGTGTAAACCTTGTATGGTTCACCCGCTTGCGTGGCGATCGCGTCGGGCGCAATTAAACCAATATCCACAAAACTCTGAACTGTCACACCAATTTCTTGTAAAGCTTGAGTTGCTTGGCGATCGCGCTTAATTGCAGATGGCTCAACATCTTGATTAAAAAATACATGGCTCGCCGAAACAGCTTGAGCTAGTTCACAAATCGACTTAACAGGCTGACCATGCACAAATAATAAATCACTGCCCAACTGCCGATAGTTAGTCTGCAACTCGCACAAACACCCCAGCATAAAATCAACCTTGGGTCCTTCGGTTACGCCATCATCAAGAATATCGGGATCAAAAATAAATACGCCTAGGACAATCCCCCGATCGCCAACTTGGGCGATCGCCGCGCTCAGAGCAGGATTGTCATCAATTCGCAAATCGCGGCGATGCCAGACTAAAGCGATCGGATCTTGGGCGATCGCTTTAGTTGAATTACTAGATATTTCACTCATATTATTTATTACTGGATTATTGCTGGAATTATTACAGTGCTTTGCGCTTTTATCGATAAATTGTCCCTGTGTTGCGAGTTTAGGGCAAAGCATTCCCAAATCAAAACAACCTAAAAATTTATATATTTTTGTGGGAATGCTTTGCCCCTACAAGGGGATCGTCTTGAGCGCGAATAAATTATGATACTAATTCAAAACCTGTAGCGTACGCGCAGTGTAGGCTACGGCTTTTGACTTGAATTTTTGAGTTATGCTTAGCTAGATCTAACACTAAAAAAATATCAAAATGTCGGTTGTCCCATCCCATCGCAAGTCAAAGGGTCTGGCAAATACACAGCGCCGTCCTGCTAAAGAATTATGCAGTGAATGTGGTCTCTGCGATACCCATTACATCCATTATGTCAAAGAGGCTTGCGCGTTTATCACGCAGCATATTGATCAACTCGAAACTCAATCTCACGGGCGATCGCGGGATCTTGATAATCAACAAGAATTATATTTTGGGGTGCATCAAGAAATGATCGCCGCCCGCAAAACTGAACCGATCGCGGGCGCACAATGGACAGGAATTGTGTCGAGTCTGGCGATCGCCATGCTCGAAAATGGTTTAGTCGAAGGTGTGGTTTGTGTGCAGTCCAGTGACAGCGATCGCTTTAAACCACAGCCGATCATTGCGCGTACCCGTGAGGAAATATTAGCAGCGCGGGTCAATAAACCAACTCTATCGCCCAACCTTTCAGTTTTAGAACAGATCGAACAGTCAGGGATGAAAAGATTATTGGCGATCGGTGTGGGTTGCCAAATTCAAGCTTTGCGAACCGTTGAGAAAGAACTGGGGCTAGAAAAACTCTATGTTTTGGGAACGCCCTGCACCGATAATGTCACGCGATCGGGCTTACAAAAATTTCTAGATACCACTAGCCGATCGCCTGAAACCGTCGTGCATTATGAATTCATGCAAGATTTTAATGTGCATTTTAAGCATTCCGACGGCTCCACCGAGCAGGTTCCCTTCTTTGGGCTAAATACCAAAGAACTTAAGGATGTGTTTGCCCCTTCCTGCATGACCTGTTTTGACTATACCAACGCCCTCGCGGATATTGTGGTGGGTTATATGGGCGCAACCTTTGGCTGGCAATGGATTGTCGTGCGTAATGAGACGGGTGCAGAAATGTTGGACTTAATCAAAGATCAACTGCAAACTCAGCCAGTCATCTCTAGTGGCGATCGCCGAGCGGCTGTGCAACAAGGCATTACGGCATATGACAATGCGATGACGATCCCGATTTGGCTAGCGTGGATCATTAGTTTTGTGGTTAATAAGGTGGGGCCTAAAGGTTTGGAATATGGCAGATTTTCCATTGATTCCCACTTTGTCCGCAATTTTTTGTATGTGCGCCGCAACTATCCCCACAAGCTAGAAGCTCATGTCCCCGAATTTGCTAAACGCATCATCGCTCAATATCAGTTGCCGAAAGTGTGACAGATCCAGATCTTTCAGAATAAGTGGGTGGCTTCGCCGCCCCACCAATTTTGGTTTTATATTTGGTACATTATTAAGTCGCAGATCCCTAAATCAAAATTTGATACAAAACAAACGCAACATTTGTAAATTCTAATGTCAGAATTAAAACAGATCTATTTATTTAAAGAGCTACCATTATGTCTGCGGAATATCCACCATTGATGTTGGTGGACGGTTATAACGTGATTGGCTTTTGGCGACACTTGCAAGAACTTCGAGATCTGCAAGGGTTTGACATTGCGCGATCGCATTTGACCGAGACGATGGTGAACTTTAGTGCTTATCACGGTTACAAAACTATTTTGGTATTTGATGCTTATGTGCAGGCTACCCCTGCCAAAGCTGAAAAAATAACCAAAAATCTTAAATTATATTTCACCGATCATAACGAAACTGCGGATACTTATATCGAGCGTCAATGTGGCAAATATCGCCGCGATCCGATGCGACATTTAAAAAGAATTATTGTCGTGACTTCCGATCGCGCTCAACAGCTAACGGCGGTTGGATTTGGCGCAGAGTGGCTATCAGCCCCAGCCCTACAACAAGAAGTAGAAGCAACTATGCGATCGGTGCAAAGCCGTCAAAAATCTCAAAAAGCCAATACCAATAATCTGCTAGGAAATCGCATTGACAGTAAAACCAAGGCTCAATTAGCTAAGTGGCGCAATAGTCTAAATTAACCGCAAAAAGTTGTCATACTACCTGAATGCGTCCGCTACGCGAGCAGATTTAGGTTATAGCGTTTGTGTTTTCAAAACCATTGCCATATCGCCATTTAAGATCGCCGTTACATTTAACCTTAAACCTTCAAATTCCCGACTGTGAACTATTCCTGCGGCATCGGGGACTAGTTCCACATATTGACCATTTTCTAAAATAAACCAATCAATTTGTCGATCCAACGTCCGCCAGACTATGTATTCCTTTACGCCGTTACATTCATAAACACGTTTTTTGGCGTGCAAATCGTAGGAAACAGTACTTGCGGCGATTTCGACAATTAGTTCAGGAGCGCCCGTAATATAACCATCGTCATCAATGCTCGCATTGCCGCCTAATCGAAATAAGACTGCATCTGGCTGCGGCTCGTTATCAGCATCAAGGCGAACTGTCGGCTCGATACCGACCTCAAGTCCATCAGACATAGATTGATATGTACCAAGCCAAGTAAAAATTTGACCATGAGGTTTTGCGTGGGGGGTAAAGCGTAAGGGAGAAGCCACGTATACTAGTCCTTCGATGAGTTCTGCTTTTTTAATGTTGGAGGCTGTATAACGCCGTTCAAATTCAATCCGATTCAGGCGATCGCCGTTTTCGAGAATGGTCAACGTTGGCGAGGAATTAGCAATAACCATAGATATAGACCTTATCAGTGCCATGTAAAGTAATTTTATTGCAATGTTTTAAGAACTGCTGCCATATCACCGTTTAAGATCGCTG
>JANODY010000003.1:0-10127 GCA_031412945.1 Cyanobacteria bacterium SOY_65_metabat_81 | reverse complement strand
TTTCTGCCTACTTTTTTACTTCTAATATTGACCCCGATCCTGCCATTGCTTCTAGTAAACAGCATCTACATAAGCTCTATCGTATTGAATTCTCTGCTTCTACTTCCAACTGGGTTTCCTAGACTTTTGTCAGTCAATCAGAATTCCAACACGTTCTTTGATTATAATATTCCATAAGAATTGTACTCCTATAAATTTTTAGTTGTTGACGTACTGACGTAAAAAATCAACCCATGAGCAAGGTCTAACGCTCTGAGTTGAGCGGCAGTTTTTGTTTTTTAATTTTACAAATAATCTCTAACTTCTGTCCGCTCCAACGACCTGTTATGCATCGATCGCTTTTCAATTTCTTGTCTACGCGATCGCCGATAATCTCTCGGAACTAAACATCGAAGCCAATGATATTCGCTTGCTCAATCTTGGCTAGAAGTCATTCACTGCAACGGACTTCGCGATTGTGCATAACGGTCTAGTTGAGCGGCAAACGATCGCCTCCAGATTAACACTAAATATTGCAATTTTGTCCGCTCCAACGGTGTGTTATGCACCGATCACTTATCAATTATTCGACTTCGCGATCATCGATAACTTATCAAAGCTTAACAGGAAATTGTAATTAACCACAACCACGCGGTCTAGCTCCTGTTTCTCTCCACGTCTTCTCAAAGTAATCCCTATAAGTACGTTCAAACTTCTGATAGTCACCACCACAACCTTTATAGTATCGCTGCCATTGTTGTTCCTTGTTAGAACTGTTAGATGTCATCGGAGCATCTGATGGTTGTGAATTATACTCGTCTATCAATGCATCAGCTTCCGCACGAGCTAAAGACTTGACTTCACTGATGACGTACCTCTGTGCAGTTTTCTTTAACTCACTAACAGTTTCGTCGAATATCACGTCAGATAAAGTCTGCCTTGAAATAGGTTGTTTATTAGAGACCTGTTGACCAATATATTGTTGACCTCTAGATTTTCCAGCTTGTTTAATGAAATTCGATATACCAGCAGAGGCTTTAGACACAACGACTGGATTGGCTTTAGGTACATTTTTAACAACACCATTTACAAGATCATCTCCTCCGCTACCAATACCTTTAGCAATAGAAGAACATCCGCCTACCAAAATCAAAACTAAAGAAACGGATAGTAATTTTTTTTTCATTTCGCTTTACCTACATAACGGCTAAATTGAGCGGCTTTAGATATTTTTAAACAGATAACTTCAACGGACTTCGCGATTGAGCATAACGACCAAGTTGAGCCGACTCAGTCAACCTTTGACTCTTAAAGATTGTATTTGAGCGGTCGGCTCCAACGCAGTGTTATGCGGTTTGCAACAAAAACTATAGCTGGGCTTCGTCCAATTCTTCTATGAAAAACGTCTGATTTGTATACATATTTCAGTAACCATTGATTCTGCCGCATTGATATCAGACATGTCGAGATCGTTAGGATCGATATCGTTAACAATTGAATTGATAAGGTCATCCTCAAATAAGCCATTAAGCTGATCGAATTGCTCGAAAATCTCATTAACAGAATCAATCAAGTCTGGATCAAATTCAAAAAAAGCATCAAGTTCTTCACTGATATCATATTGATCAGGGTCATCGTATTCTTCTGCTTCTGCTGGTTCAATTAGTGAACTCATTAACCCCATAACCATAGGAGCTAACCACATACCCGTTCTAATTACTCTTCCAGCAGTTTTGATGTATTGCCTTGCTTTTTTCTTTCTTACTGCTTCCTGCTGAAGCTTTTTCATTTCAGCTAAGCCTTTTACAATATTTTTGATCTTTTTCTGCTTTTCGGTCGTAGAAGCCATTACTGAGTAACCTGAGCGCTATTGTTGTTTTGTGAATTATACTCGTCTATCAATGCATCACCTTCCTCACGAGCTAAAGACTTGACTTCACTGATGACGTACCTCTGTGCAGTTTTCTTTAACTCACTAACAGTTTCGTCGAATATCACGTCAGATAAAGTCTGCCTTGAAATAGGTTGTTTATTAGAGACCTGTTGACTAATATATTGTTGACCTCTAGATTTTCCAGCTTGTTTAATGAAATTTGATATGCCGTCAGAGGCTCGAGAGACAGGGATTGGAATTTTTTTTGGGACAGGCGGTGGGTCAAATTGTTTAATTACAGTCCTAGCTACATCATCTCCTTTACCACATCCGACTACTAAAATCGAAACTAAAGAGACCGAAATCAAATATTTTTTCAAGCTATTCTACCTAATTACAACGGATTTCTCGGTTAAGCATAACGCCCTGAGTTGAGCGGCAGTTTTTGTTTTTTTGTTTTGCAACTAATCTCTAACTTCTGTCCGCTCCAACGACCTGTTATGCATCGATCGCCTTTCAATTTCTTGTCTACGCGATCGCCGATAATCTCTCGGAACTAAACATCGAAGTCAGTAATGTTTGCTTGCTCAACTTTGGCTAGAAGTCAGTCACTTCAACGGACTTCGCGATTGAGCATAACTAGTAATTCTATCGCAAATGCGGTATAACTACTTATATGTGATAACATTACTGCGTAACCGTATTTTTTGTCAATAGCTTTTCACTTTTAAATTTCTAAATTTGTTCACGGTAATTTTGTATCGTTTAACACATTGTTTGTATGTCTGACATCACAAATTTTTACAAGCCATCCGACTCGCCTTTGCTCAATCAAGTGCGCCAAATACTACGACTCAAACATATGAGTCGTAGTACCGAAAAAAGTTATCTGTATTACATTCTCGACTATATTTATTTTCACAACAAGCGTCATCCGCAAGAAATGGGAGTTGATGAAATTCGGGGTTATTTGTCGCATCTTGCCACGCACAAAAATGTTGCTGCTTCCACTCAAAATATTGCTCTGTCAGCACTACTGTTTTTGTATCGTCAGGTTCTCAAGAGCGACTTACCTGATATCGATAATATTGAGAGAGCGAGACGACCAAAAAGATTGCCTGTGGTCTTGACTCGTAGTGAGGTTCAGAAGGTTTTAGCGATCGCCGATGGAGTAGAGGGACTGTTTTTGCAACTGCTCTATGGGACGGGAATACGACTAATGGAAGGATTGCGACTGCGGGTCAAAGATGTGGACTTTGAGCGAAAAGAGATTGTCATTCGTGATGGCAAGGGCGAGCAGGATCGGATGACGATGTTGCCTGAAAAAGTAAGCGCACCATTGCAGCAACAGTTGAGCTATGCAAAAGCTTTGCATAATATCGATCTGGGGGTGGGTTTGGGCGAAGTAGAACTGCCCTATGCGTTAGCGGTTAAATATCCCAACGCTGCAAAGGATTGGCGGTGGCAATATATTTTCCCATCGCCAACGCGCTCTATCGATCCGATCACTGGTCGCAAAGGACGCAATCATCTTTCGGAAGATCGGATTCAGAGGGCGATGAAACGAGCCATGAGGCAAGCAGAGATTAACAAAAATGCCACTCCGCATACTTTGCGTCATAGCTTTGCTACCCATTTGTTAGAAAATGGCTATGATATTCGCACTTTACAGGAGTTATTGGGACATAAAGATGTGCAAACCACGATGATTTATACTCATGTGCTGAATCGGGGTGGGAAAGGCGTAATTAGTCCGCTCGATCGCTAGATGCAATATATTTAAATAATGGCAAAAGCAAAATCTCGATATGTATGTAATGACTGCGGTGAAGACTTCCCGCAGATGTATGGGAAATGTCCCGCCTGCTCCAGTTGGGGAACTTTACAAGAGGAAATAATTCCTGTGATATCCACAAATACTAATGCGATCGCCACATTTTCGCATCTAGGGGCAACCAAATCTGCGGGCAAAGCCCAACCGCGAGAATCCTTAACTCTTTCGCAAATTACCGATAACGATCAAGCCCGATCGCCTTCTGGTTATGAAGAACTCGATCGCGTGTTAGGTGGTGGCATTGTGGCGGGTTCGCTTGTGTTGATTGGTGGTGAGCCGGGAATTGGTAAAAGTACACTGTTGTTGGGCATGGCGCAAAAATTGATGTCGCGGTATCCCACTTTGTATGTCTGTGCCGAGGAGTCAGCGCAACAGGTAAAACTGCGATCGCAGCGATTGGGCATCTTAGAAGAAAATTCCGATGATCTTTATCTATTACCCGAAACTGATTTAGAAACTATCCTAAGAGAACTGCAATCATTACGCCCTAAAGTTGCCGTAATTGATAGTATTCAAGCCCTTTATTTTTCTAATTTGAATGCTGCCCCCGGTTCTGTTTCGCAAGTGAGAGAATGCACGGCGGCGCTGATGCGAGTGGCTAAGCGCGAGAATATTTCTTTGTTTATTGTTGGTCATGTGACAAAGGAAGGCTCGATCGCGGGACCAAAAGTTTTGGAACATATGGTGGACACTGTTCTCTATTTTGAAGGCGATCGCTTTGCCACGCATAGATTATTGCGATCGGTCAAAAATAGATTTGGGGCAACACAAGAAATCGGCGTATTTGAAATGATCGATCGCGGCTTGCGTGAGGTTTCCAATCCTTCCGAATTGTTTCTCGGCAATCGTGATGAATCTGTCCCCGGAACAGCCACAATTGTTGCTTGTGAAGGAACTCGCCCAATTGTTGTAGAATTACAGGCTCTAGTTAGTCCCACTAGTTATTCCTCGCCGCGCCGTACTACTACAGGCATTGAAACCAATCGCTTTTTACAAATTTTGGCAGTTTTGGAAAAGAGAATTGGGATTCCCTTATCAAAACTAGATGCTTATGTGGCGGCGGCGGGGGGATTGAGTGTAGCCGAGCCTGCGGTAGACTTGGGTGTGGCGATCGCGGTGGCGGCAAGTTTTCGCGATCGCACTGTCGATCCGCGTACTGTTCTCATCGGTGAAGTTGGTCTAGGTGGACAAGTTCGCCCAGTTTCTCAGCTAGATTTACGCTTAAAAGAAGCCGCTAAGTTAGGTTTTAAACGGGCGATTATTCCGAATATGCAAGTTCTACAAGATTATGGCATGGAAATAATTCCTGTCAGCAAAGTGCTGGATGCGATCGTGGCAGCGTTGCCCCGCAATAAGTTTGAGGTTACTAGCGCCAGTGATGACTCAAAAGATGAATAAATTAAAACCCAAAAAGTAAAAGGCGGCGCGTTGCGCCGCCTTTTACTTTTTGGGTTTTGGTGTTAAGGAATAAACGGGATAAACTGCCGTAAAAATTTACGCAGTCGTAATAAATCAATCACTTCTCGAAATTTTGATGGGACTAGATCTTCAGGAGGAATATGATCAAGCGATCGCAAGTTTTCCATCAGTTCGACATATTCGGCGGCGCTTAATTGAGTGCCATCGATAGGCGATCGCGCATCGGTATAGATTTCGGTTCGCAAGACTTCTTCGGGCGCATCTTCTAGTGAATTTTGTGTTGATTGTGTTTCTGCAAACATGGCTCTAGGAATTATCTGCAAACTGATTATCTGTAAACTCATAAAAGTGGCGATCGCCAGACTTCTCAATCTCAATTTAGCGTCCCAATCGATTTGGTACATCGTCACAACCTCCAGTGATAGTTTTACGAGACTTTTTACCACACCAAGCACATAGATATTGGCGGTTTTCTTCGGATAGGTCGATCGCTTTGCTAAAGTCGGCATCTTCTACCACAGCGCCCGTATAAGCCCCTGTCTCGAAATCAGGAAGATGTTGGCGATCGCGGGGAGACGCAGTTTCTAGCTTGCCATAAAACATCTTGACCCGACTGAGATCTGTGCCGCGCAGATTTGCCTTAACTAAGATCGCCCCGCCGAAGTTAGCTGCTGTGAGATCGCAATTATTGAAGTTCGACTTAATCAGATTTGCCCCGCTCAAGTCCGCATTTCGCAAATCCGTATTATTAATCTCCCGCCCAGCCAACATCATTCCCAAATTAACCACCCGTACTCCATTAGCCAGATCAACCACATAGCCACCAGTTCCATCCAGAATCGGGCGACCTAGTAAACCATCGCGTTTGAGCGGAGTTAATAGATTGGCACTAGCCAAAAAACGAATGATCTTAGCGCGTCCATCACTATCGCAACCGCCGAGCAGAGCCGCCGTCCTCGCTTGAGCGATCGCCCGCTCTAGGGGCCAGTCTTCCAATTGCCCCTGTGGGTCAAGCACTAAATCGGAAATTCCTTGAAAATAAGAATCAATGGTTTGCTGTTGGGTGATGACATTTTGCTGTCCTGTCAAACTTTCGGAAATTTGATTTTGTCGCCAAGCCACCCATACCGCCAAAACTGCAATCAAAATTTGTCCCACCGCCCCCAGAGCTTCCCATTTTAGGCTGTCAAACCATCGGGCAAAAGCTAAATCAAATTTGGTGACATGCGCGGCAAGAAAAATCACAATCCCGATCAAAATCGTTGATACCGTAATATCCCAGCGCTGACCTAGGGGCGAATTGGCGATCGCCCTCACAAATGCTGGCAACAAAATTGGCAAAACGATCGCCGAGATCACCCCAATACTGATATACACCAGTTCATCGCGCTCTAAATACATCGCGGCGATCGCGACCATCGTGGCGATCGCCGCAATGCTCAAGAAAAATACTTTAAGTCGAGAGTTTGATAGAGCCAATCGAGTTAATTCTGTTAGATTTGCTAAAAAATGAGATTAAAGACAGAGCGCAGGTGGTATATACCCAGGGATTTTATGGTCATCAACTTCATCGATCTGATCGGCATCAAGATATTCATTGGCATAACGCATATAAACTTTTTCACTAACAAATAAATTAAATAGATCAGGATCGATATGACCGCCTAAACTCATCTTACCGAGAATTTGCAGGCATTCCGTCAAAGTTTTTCCCTTTTTGTAAGGGCGATCCTTAGCACTAAGGGCTTCAAAAATATCCGCAATGCCCATCATTCTGGCAGGTAAAGACATTTGATCGCGAGTTAATCCATTCGGATAACCTTTGCCATCCATCCGTTCATGATGTCCACCTGCATATTCTGGCACGCGGCGGAGATTGCGCGGATAGGGCAACTGCTCAAGCATCTCAATTGTGACCACAATATGATCATTAATAATTTTACGCTCTTCGGCGGTTAGAGTTCCCCTAGAGATATTTAGGTTATACACTTCATTTTCGGTCAAGAAATTAGCTTCTAGTCCCTGAGGATCATGCCAACGATATTGGGCAATTTGTTGGAGACGCTCTTTATATTCGTCACTCATAAATTCACCGCCAATGTTGCAGACGCGCAGAAACGCTTGATCGCTAGAATATTGAGCTAGTTTCTGTTGCAAATTGGCTTCAAGGTCCTCGATTACACTCATATTTCCAGACTCGATCGCCGCTATTTTTTGGTTGAGAAAGGTAATTTCGGCATCTCGTTTTAGCACTTCAAAGCGAGTATTTACTAAATGAATGCGATCGAAAATTGTCTCTAATTTGGTCGCTTTGTCGATGACATGGACTGGAGTGGTTACTTTGCCACAATCATGTAACAAACCTGCGATTTTCAGCTCGTATCGTTCATCTTCATCCAATTCAAAATCTTTAAAAATGCCATAATCAGCTTGACAAGCCGCGTCAGCAATCATCATCGTCAAGGTCGGGACGCGGCGACAGTGAGCGCCATTGTAGGGCGATTTTTTATCGATCGCCTCTGAAATCAGATTAATAAACGACTCAAACAGTTCGCGAAATTGACCGATGAGTTTGTTGTTAGTCAAGGCGATCGCCGCTTGTGAGGCTAAAGATTCGGCGATACGCTGCGAAATTTTAGAGAACTCAATGATTTGATTGCTACTAGGATCTTGGGCATTAATTAATTGCAAAACGCCGATTAATTCGTTCTCATGGTTGAGCATGGGCAAAGTCAAAAAAGACTGCGATCGGTAGCCCGTTTTAATGTCAAAAGCCCTAGTTCCTGAAAAGTCAAAGCCATCGGCGACATAGGCATCAGGAATATTAATGGTTTTTTTGTATAGCGCCGCATGAGCCGCGACCATGGTGTTATTAGGATTTCCTAATTGATCATAGAGCGGCAAAGCTTCAAAAGGAATCGGATCGCCTAGCTTTGCGCCCATCATGATGCCCAGCGAGTCATTCATGATGATTTCAAACTGAAGATGTTTTTTATCTTCTGTCGCTAAATAAAGTGTCCCCGCATCGGCATTTAAGATCGTTTTAGCCCCTTTTAAGATCATCTCTAACAATGTGGGCGTGTTTTTTTCTGCCGAGAGCGCAATCCCGATCTCATTTAGCTTTTCGATTAGTTCAAAAGATTCGGCAGCTTTGTTATCGGTTGTGGTTTCGCTAATTTCCATAGTTTGCGCCTTATTTGTCAACAGTGTCTTTTCGATAAAATTTTAGAAAGAATATTTTTATTTGTTTTGAGGTTGGCTGAATACCTTTGGAAAAGGTGGTAAACCAGTTTTTTCCCATAACTGCTGAAATTGTTGAGGCTGGACGTATCTCCATCCGATCAACAAGATGGTAACTAAAAATGTTGTGGTTAGTCCAAATTTCATAAGTTTAATGACAAATTGTGCATAATTTATAGCTTTTGGACTGGCTTTTTCACTCCATTTTGGACTAGCCACTTGATGAGAATAGATTGAATCGATAGTGTTGGATGGATGAGAGGATACGCTAGATTTTAGATCTAGAGGTAGTTCTAAGTTTTTAATTAATTTCTGGACAATTGGTGGGGCTTGATTGGTTCTAGACCATTGACGGGCGATCGCCGCCGGAATAGCCGCGAGATTTTGACAGTTTAATTTGGCAATGCGATCGCGCAGTAAAATCTCATTAGAGATTAAAACTACACATCTTTGCGGATAAGCCGTAGCGACACCGAGCGCACTCTGAGCCACGTTTAAAATTAATCTTGCTTTACGGCTGAGATTTTGACTGGTGTTTAATACCAATTCGGGATGTTTGCCGATTAATGGCGTTACTTGCCAATCTAACTGTGGTAATAAATTTTGAAACTGCTTAGCCGTGGATTCATTGCCTTCGGATTTACCATTAGCCATATTTTTAAGGTCGATCGCCACGATTTCGGGCAGCAAACATTCACCGAGTTTGGCGATCGCTTGCCAAGTATTAGCATCAGTCTCAGTGATCGCGCTAGTTTCTAGTAGTAATAAATAAGTGAAATTGGTCATAATTTAATTGAGATTATCTACTTATCGCTTAATTTGGTATGCGAGAGCCTTGCCAATTGCCAAAATTGTTGCTGCCGCCGCCCGTGCCATAAAACTCCAGCCCACTATATTGTCCCATGACGATAAAAATTCCGCCGATCGATTGTCTCAGCGATTTTACTTAGAATAAAAGTGGCGAAAGCTACAATGTTACCTTTCGGACCAATCCATGTCTCAACCATCAGAAATAGATATTCAGCAAATTTTCGATCGCATTGCCCCCGTTTACGATCGCTTTAACGACCTCCTAAGCTTAGGTCAGCATAAGATTTGGAAAAAAATGGCGCTGCGTTGGGCTGAACCTCAACAAGGCGAAATATGGCTCGATCTATGTTGTGGATCGGGCGATATGACCGCTTTGCTAGCCAAACAAGTTGCGCCAATGGGTAAGGCGATCGGGTTAGATTTTTCTAAGGAATTATTGGCGATCGCCGCGACCAAAGCCCAAACATATTCCTCAAATATTCAAAAATGCATCGCATGGCAAGAGGGCAATGTGTTGAGCTTACCCTTTGCTGACCATACTTTTGATGGTGCGACCTTAGCCTATGGCTTGCGAAATGTGACTAATATTCCTCAATGCTTATCAGAGTTGCATCGGGTTTTGAAAGGTGATGCCAAAGCCGCGATTCTAGATTTTCATCGTCCTAGCGATCGCTTGATGCAAATTTTTCAGGATTTTTACTTAGAACGTGTTGTCGTGCCATTAGCCGATCGCTTTGAGATGACCGCAGAATATGCCTATATCGCACCAAGTTTGGCAAGATTTCCGATTGGCTCTGAGCAGGTAAAACTTGCCAAAGCCGCAGGATTTAGTCAAGCCAAACATTATGCGATCGCCAATGGCATGATGGGAGTATTAGTGCTAACAAAGTAGAGTTTTGCCGCCGGTGGGGGGGAAAATAGGTTTGTGGTTGTTTTTTGGGTTAAAATTGGAATATTTGAAAAAAAATGTTC
>JANODY010000002.1:0-13788 GCA_031412945.1 Cyanobacteria bacterium SOY_65_metabat_81 | reverse complement strand
CTCTTCTCATTCATACCGATTCACTATTTCTGCCTCTAGTATTCTCAATTCCTATTCTTTCTCAACCTTCTGATTACACTAATTCATGGTTCCTCACCATTAGACCAATTGGAAAATATCAGATATCTCTGTATTGTAATTACAATTACTTCTTTTCGTGACGTTCATAGTCATCTTGGAAGCGAATAATGTCATCTTCGCCCAAGTATTCGCCATTTTGGACTTCAATTAGCACTAGTGGAATTATCCCTGGGTTTTCTAGACGGTGCGCGGTACATTTAGGAACATAGGTTGATTGATTAGTGCTAATCATGGTTTCTTTATCACCACAAGTCACCTTAGCTGTACCCGAAACTACGATCCAATGTTCACTGCGATGATGGTGCATTTGGAGGCTGAGACGATGCCCTGACTTTACCTCAATGCGCTTTATTTTATAGCCGCGCCCTTCTTCTAGAGTAGTAAATGAACCCCAAGGACGCTCAACAGTGGCACTGTGCCTGCCGACATCTCCATTTACACTCGTTAAGCCGGCGATCGCGGAAGGAGATTCTTTTGCTGGTGACATAACTGTGATTTTAGATATCTAATTGATTATTACAATAACATTAAGCCAAATAATCGCAACTGAGATTATTTATTAGACTGTTTGCTTCGTCTCGCTTTAATTAATTTTTTTAATCGTTTACTTAGGTCAAGTGCGCTATGGTTGAGTTTTTACGCGTGGGCAACTTTGCCCCAGATTTTGTAGCCGATGCGGTAGTCGATCAGGAGTTCACAAAAATTAAACTTTCTAGTTATCGAGACAAGAAATATGTCGTCCTGTTTTTTTACCCGCTTGATTTTACTTTTGTCTGTCCTACCGAAGTACTCGCTTTTAGCGATCGCTATGCCGAGTTTGCCAAATTAAATACTGAAGTCATCGGCATATCTGTTGATAGTCAGTATGCTCATTTGGCTTGGATTCAAACACCTTTGGCTGATGGTGGTCTAGGCGGAAATATTCAATGTCCGCTTGTTTCTGACCTTACTAAGGCGATCGCCACGGCTTTTAATGTGCTTGATCCTTTAGTGGGTGTGGCTTTGCGTGGATTATTTATCATCGACAAATCTGGAATCGTACAGCACGCGACCATTAACAATCTTGCCTTCGGACGAAGTATCGATGAAACACTACGGACACTCAAGGCAATTCAGCATACTCAAACCCATAAAAATGAGGTTTGCCCCGTTGATTGGCAAGAAGGGATGGCAACTATCAAAATTTAAATAAAACCCAGAGAAAAGTTTAAAAGTGCCGCAAAGCGGCATTTTTAAACTTTTTCTAGATATAAATTCAAAAGAGAGTTGCTAGTTGCAACGCAGTAATACTAAATTGAATAAGCATTAAATTTATAAGCATTAAATTTTTGATTGTTACTATGCCACCGTCGCTACGTTCGTCCCTGCTCATGACTCCCTTGGCAAAACAAGTAGCAAATATTACTGGATCTATGGCAAAGCCTGAACGCCTCACGCCTCCTCTAAAATGGGCTGGCGGCAAGCGCTGGCTTGTGCCATATTTACAAAATACTTGGCATAAACATGGCGATCGCCGCTTAGTTGAGCCATTTTGTGGCGGATTAGCGATCGCTTTAGGCTTGCAACCCCAAACAGCCTTGCTAAATGACATCAATCCCCATGTAGTTAATTTTTATAAGTGTTTACAAAAAGGCTTAACCTTAGAAATTGACACTCAAAACGATCGCGAGTTTTACTATGCTCAGCGCGTTGAATTTAATCGCTTAATTCAAACGGGGCAGGCAAAAAGTCCCCAAGCAGCGCAACTGTTTTACTATCTCAATCGGACTGGCTATAATGGGCTTTGTCGCTTCAATCAGAAGGGTGGTTTTAATGTTCCCTTTGGACAGTATAAGACCATTAATTACAGCAAAGACTTATCTGCATATAAAGCGATACTTTCACAATGGAAGTTCACTAATGTTGATTTTGGCAAAATTAAGATTGGCTCTAATGATCTGATTTATGCTGATCCCCCCTATGATGTTGAGTTTCGGCAGTATGCCAAAACTGGTTTTGAATGGTCAGAACAAGAGCGTTTAGCCACTTGGTTGGCGCATCAGAGCTGTCCTATTATTGCCTCTAATCAAGCCACTGAGCGTATTCTCACCCTTTATCAAGACTTAGGATTTAAATATCAAATTCATTATGCACCACGCCGTATTAGCTGTAATGGCGATCGCGTTCCTGCTAAGGAAATGCTCGCTTATAAAGGATTTGAGAATGGGCTAGAACCATCATGAGTCTTCGCAATACAGAAACTGGTGCAGTTTTAGAACAGATGGTATTGCATTCCTTAATTTACGGAGGTTATCTGTCTCAATCACAGCAATATATTGGCAGTCGCCCAGGGGGAGGCAAGCACAAAATTGATGTGGTGGCAAATCGTGGCGATCGCAATATTTTAATTTCTCTAAAATGGCAACAGGTCGGTGGTACTGCTGAACAAAAAGTTCCGTTTGAGGTAATTTGCTTAATGGACGCAATGACCCAAAATCCCAATTATCAAAAAGCCTATTTAGTTCTTGGTGGAGAAGGTTGGACTTTGCGGGAATTTTATATTTCAGGTGATTTGCAACAATATATTCCCTATGGCAATCGAGTGGAGATTATCACCCTTGAAAGATTTATCATGAAAGCAAATATGGGGAAACTCTAATCATTGCTTCGCAACCCTAGCCCTATACAACAGCTTCTCGCCCTGCATATAGCCGACATAACGCACGATCGCCGTTTCTCCTTCTTCTATCTCATCACTATCTTCCATTAACTGATGCTTTTGCATATCATAAGCAACTTCTACCCCAACAGCCCCGATCGCCCTAATTCCCCATTTTTGCAAGAGTATATCCAAAGGGCGCAGTAATGGCAAAATGTTTTTGGCAAGCATATTTGGATTAACCTGAGCCGCATGAGCCGCCGATGGTAACTGCAAAAGTAGAGATTCTAATTGTTGAATAGTTTCTCGTTCAAATTGCGATCGCAGTTCTTCTTTTTGACGCTCTAACTTTTGCTGCAAAATTTGATATTCTTCCCGTAAATAGGAGATCTTTGAATCTAAAGATTCTGAATTACCAGAACCATCGGTAATGATAAATTTAGGAATAAACTCATTTAACTCAATCTGTAATACTTCCGCTAACTTAGCTAAATCAGCGTAGCGTAACGTCGCCGCATTACCTTTGCGAAGTGTATCGATCGCCCGTCGTGATACCCCAGCGCGATCGCTCAGTATTTGAAAGCTAGATATCTCCGCTAGCTGCATCAATTGACGTAAAGTTTCAGTGCGATCGCCCATAGGTTTAGCTAATCTCTCAACAAATAGATTTTAAACCAAAAGAGCTTGAGGCGGCGCATCGCGCTGTCTCAAACTCTTTTCAAAAAATGGGCGGCGCATCGCGCCGCCCATTCTTTCTTTTTTAGCACTACCTAAAAGGAAGGACTAAGCAGTAAATCAGAATTTAAAGTCACAGCTAGATCCGTATTAGGATTAACAGAAGTGAGGGTCACACTATCACGTCCCAAAAATAGACCGAGTAAAGTGCCAATGCCAGCACCACCAAGAATCTCTTCAGTGGCGATCGCCCGATCGCCAGTTACCGCCGCGATCGCCGCCGCCGCCGCCGCACCGAGAGCCGCATTTTGAACAATCTTGCCAACACTCACACCTTTGTCAACCTTCTCAGTTGTAGTAACGACCTTAGAGGTTCCATTGATCGCCTTTCGCTGACCATTCGCAAACACAAGCTCACTAGCAAAAAACTGAGCGCCACCTGAAACAGTTCTCAATTCACCAACCACTTGAGTTCCCATCGGAATCAAAATTACGCCTTGAGAATTAGCAATATTCTGCGCCACATTTAACACAAGCGGCACTTTTTCATCGGGACCGAGCAAAATTTTGTCTTTAGAATACTGAACCGCGATCGTATTACCTGCGGGAATTCTAACCTGATTTTGAACTGGTGGATTAGTAGGATTGCCAGAGTTCTGTCCCACAATATAGGGAGACGAAATCGCATTAACCTGACCCGATCGCACCAAAGCTTGATAGATAAATGCAGCCACTTCGGCTCTAGTCGCAGTTTGGTTAGGATTTAAAAACTGGACATTGGGATAATTAACCACCATCCGATTTTCAGTCGCCGCCGCTACACTATTTCGTGCATAATTAGGAATGCTACCAGCATCAGAATATGCCTGTAAAATGGTTTCAGGCGCTTGACTAGCCGTGTAATTTAGCCCATTAGCAAGGGAGACTAAAATTTGCACACGCGGAATATTTTGGGAAGGTTCAAAAACATTCCCCGGATAACCAGCCAAAAATCCTGTGGTATATGACTTCTGAATTGCAGAGGCTGCCCAATAATTTGCATCAACATCAGCAAAAGTCACGCCGCCACGAATCGGAGCTTTGTTCATCGCTTTGCTGATCATGGCGGCAAATTGCGCCCTAGTTACCAAATCATTTGGACGAAATCCACCGTCAGGAAATCCCTTCACAATGTCTCTTGAAGCCAACTCTTGAATAAAAGTTTGCGCCCAATAGTTTGTAGGTACATCATTAAAAGTAGTCTGAGCCAATGTAGGCGCTGCGCTGATGAAGGGGATTGCAGAGCTACTAACAAAGCTAATCGCAACAATTAAGGCGATGTTAGAAAATCTGTTTTGATTGATCATTTTAAATTTTCTCTTATGCGTATTCCTATGTATCCCACGCATGAACACATTGCGAACTTAAATGTTCCTTAAGTATTTTTTGAAAGCGGTATTTCACACTACACAAGAACTCAAAAAAAGCGATCGCGATACGTTTATTCAAATTCATAATTTTCTATTTGCCACCTATTTGCCACAGATCAAGCTTTAAAAAATTTCATAAAAACCGTGAACTAGTTGTGCTATTTTTGCCCTATATAGTGTTGCAAACAGCTATGATCGCGTTATGTAGGTTTTACGACTAGAAATCACAGATTTATTGAAATGTTTCTTTACAATATTATTGAATAGATCTCTGTAATTTTAGGCGATCGCCATGCAACATCAAAAAGGACTATAAACCAAGTCCTGATAGTATGTGATTTTTAAAACTTATTTGGGTAACGAACTCTTAGGAAATCTTGGGCTATGAATACATCAGATCAAGCACCAACTACCGCCGTAGGCTTAAAAAACAATAGAACCAAAGCTCTCGCAAAACGAGGAGGTCGCACCCCCTTTGAGAGCAAGTTGATTCAAGCGGGACATGCCACCTCAGACCAGTTCGATCGCGCTGTCAAAGATAGCCAAGAGCAGAATGTTCCATTTCTCAGCGTTCTAGAGCAAATCTTGGGACAGCAACTAGCCCCAGACATTACCCGCTATTACAAACGTCAACAACTTTTTGAACTGCGTGTTCTCTACGGAATTGAACCAATCGATCCCGATGTTGAAATTGATAAATTTGACATTGCCAACCTCAGCGTCTTACTTGACTCCAACATCATCCCCATCTCTAGTTGTCGAGACTGTGAGATGCTGCCCATCGTCAAAACTGAAAACAGTATCACGATCGCCGTTGTCTCACCCGACAGTTACAAAGTCCAAAACGAAATCGCTCGCTTACTCAAAAATATCACCATAATCAGGCGCGTAATTTCGCGTGAAGATTTTCACCGTACTTTTGACCAGATAGTTCAATTTCAAATCAACAAAAGCTCCAAAGCTGAAGGCGCGATTAGTGACGAAGATCTGCAAGTCAAAGATGATGTCTTTGGCGAAGATATTAGTGACGCAACTCAAGGCGATGAACTGATGGTCGGCGGCGAAGAATCCGCCCCGATCATCAGTCTTGTAGACAAAATTCTTGTTAAAGCCCTGAAAGAAGGATGTTCTGACATTCATATCGAACCGCAGGAAAAAGATCTCTGTGTGCGCCTACGCAAAGATGGTGTACTTCGCGAATATTTCTTTCTCAGCGACAACAAACGCTTACCACGCAACATTGTCAATGCCGTTATCTCGCGCTTTAAGATTATCTCCAATCTCAACATCGCCGAAAAGCGCGTTCCTCAAGATGGAAAACTTAAGCGCAACTTCCAAGGTCGTCGTGTAGACTTTCGAGTAAATACCTGCCCCACCCAAAATGGCGAAAAAGTAGTTTTACGGATTCTTGACAACTCCAACACTCAACTTGGTTTAAACAAATTAATCAGCGATCCTGAAAGTCTGGAATTGATGCAAAGTTTTGCCAAACGACCTTATGGCTTAATTTTAGTCACAGGTCCCACAGGCTCAGGCAAAACCACCACCCTATACTCAACCCTAGCCGAATGTAATGACCCCGGCATCAACATCAGTACGGCGGAAGATCCTGTTGAATACAACTTACCCGGTTTGACTCAGTGCCAAGTCTTGCGGGAAAAAGGCATGACCTTTGCCAGCATTTTGCGAGCTTTTTTACGACAAGATCCTGATGTCATCCTTGTTGGTGAAACACGAGATGCTGAGACAGCTAAAACGGCGATCGAGGCAGCCCTCACAGGACACTTAGTACTGACCACCCTACATACCAACGACGCACCGAGCAGCATCGCTCGTCTCGAAGAAATGGGTGTCGAGCCATTTATGGCAAGCACCGCCATTATTGGGGTACTCGCGCAACGTCTACTCCGTAAAGTCTGCGACAACTGCCGCATCCCCTATAACCCATCTCAAGAAGAACTCGATCGCTTTGGGCTACCCAGCACCGACCTCGAAAAAACCTTTCATCGAGCCAACATCGTCAACCGCGAAGCTATGCTACCGGGGCAACGTGTCTGTCCAAAATGTAGTGGCTCAGGCTACAAAGGTCGCGCAGGGGTATATGAGATCATGAAAATGACCGAACGCCTCCAAAGTGCCATCAATAAAGGCGCAACTACCGAAGTTATCAAAGAGATTGCCGTCCAAGAAGGGATGAAAACTCTGATGGCCTATGCCTTTGATCTAGTTAGAAATGGCGCAACTACCCTTGACGAAGTTCTGCGCGTTGTCTACACCGACAAAGGGAGGGAAGCCGAAGAACGCGCCCGTCGGGGCAAAGGGCTGGAATGTGAAAATTGTGATGCGATGCTCACGCCCGAAACAGTTGAATGTCCTTACTGCACCACACTTAGGACTTTCTAGATTGTTTTTGATAGTCTGCGTAAAGCGCAAGCTGCTAGAAATAGTTGATTCTAAGTACCACATAGGGAACTATGCATTTAATGGATCTGATTTTTTTTTAGCACCTGCGGTGCTAAAAAAAACAGAATCAGTTTTAATCAAAACTGATTTTTATAAATTACGACTTGAGCAGGAGAATACGCCGCTATGGTAATGGACTACATCATCGAAGACTTGATGGAAGAGGTCGTAGAACGGAAAGGCTCTGACCTTCACCTGTCCGCAGGCTTACCTCCTTACATTCGGATTAATGGTCATCTGACCCGCACTGAGCGCGATCCCCTTAGCCCTGAAGAAGTTCAGCGCTTAATTTTTGCCATGCTTAACAACAATCAACGCAAAGCTCTCGAACAAAACTGGGAACTTGACTGCTCCTATGGGGTTAAAGGCTTAGCCAGATTTCGGGTCAATGTGTATAAAGATCGGGGAACTTATGCCGCTTGCTTACGAGCGCTTTCTTCCAAAATTCCCGATATGGACGATCTTAGCTTGCCACCGATTGTCCGCGAACTCAGTGAAAAACCGCGTGGCTTAGTGCTAGTTACAGGACCGACCGGATCTGGCAAGACGACGACTCTCGCCGCGATGATCCAAACGATCAATAAAACCCGTGCTGAGCATATTCTTACAGTCGAAGATCCGATTGAATTTGTTTACGAATCGGTTAAAAGTATCATCCATCAGCGTCAAGTCGGTGAAGACACGAAAACCTTTGGCAACGCCCTCAAAGCAGCTTTGCGTGAAGATCCCGATGTAATTCTGGTTGGAGAAATGCGCGATTTAGAAACGATTCAGCTTGCGGTATCAGCCGCCGAAACGGGTCACTTAGTATTTGGGACATTGCACACTAGCTCGGCTTCTCAGACTGTCGATCGCATGGTGGATGTATTCCCGCCAGAGCAGCAAGGGCAAATTCGCGTCCAACTCTCTAACTCCCTTGTGGCGGTATTAAGTCAAACTCTTGTTCAACGACATAATCCCCAACCAGGTCAATTTGGACGGGTAATGGCTCAAGAAATCATGATCGTCACCCCTGCTATATCTAACTTGATCCGTGAAGGTAAGACCGCCCAGATGTACGGCTTTATCCAAACGGGGGGCAAGGAATCGATGCAAACTCTTGAGTCAGTCTTGGCTAAGTTATATCTAGATGGCGACATTACCTTTGAATCGGCAATGTCTAAAACTTCTCGCCCTGAAGAGTTATTGCGTGTAGTTGGTCCAAACCCACCATCAGTGATGAAGCGTAAATCTACGGCAGATATCCGATCGCAAGATATGGTGCGATCGCGATCGATTAGTGGGTAGCCTGTATTCTCCCTGTAATTTTTATAAAGAGGTGTAATCATGGCAAAGTTTCAAGCAAATCTAAAGGATGTTAAAGGCAAGTCGGTGCAGCAGACGATGGTCGCTGAATCACTCAAGGAAGCTCGCGACACTTGGAGGCAAAAAGGCTTTTTTGTCCAAGATGTCAAAGAGGTGAAGGGTGGTTTTGATTTTGCTACTTTTACGATGGCAAAAGTGACGGTCAAGGACTTAGCTTTGTTTTCACGACAATTAGCAACCTTGGTTAATGCGGGTGTATCGATGGTGCGCGGTTTGGGGGTCATGTGCGATCAATGCTCCAATCCTCGGTTAAAAATTGCTCTCACCGAAGTTTTAGACGATGTGCAGCAAGGTACTAACTTCTCAGATGCTCTGCGTAAACATCCGAAGGTATTTGATAAGTTGTATTGCGCGATGGTGCAGGCGGGTGAAACGGGTGGTGTGCTAGATGATGTTTTAGCGCGTCTGGCGACATTACTCGAAGATTCGGCGCGTTTGACCAACCAGATCAAGTCAGCGATGACTTATCCGATTGTGGTTTCATCGATCGCCGTGATCATCTTCTTAGCTATGTGTATTTTCATCATTCCTGTATTTGATGGCGTATTTAAGAGCTTGGGCGGTGAATTACCCGCATTTACCCAAATATTGGTAAATATTAGTAACTTCCTAAAAAGCGAAAAAATCCTAATTATTCCTGCCCTAATATTTGGACTCGCCTTTGTTTATAAGCGCGTTTATGCCACTCCTGCGGGCAAACTATACCTTGATGGTGTTTTCCTGAAATTACCTTTATTTGGTGATCTTGTAGTCAAAACTGCGGTGGCAAGATTTGCCCGAACTTTTGGCTCTCTATCAAAAGCAGGTGTGCCAATTTTGGCTTCGCTAGAAATTACGGCAGAGACAGCAGGTAATCTGGTGATCTCTAATGCGATCGACTCGGCGCGAAATGCGGTGAGAGAGGGCGGTCAAATTGCGCCTGCGATGGAAGAAACAAAAGTATTTCCTGTGATGGCGTTGCAAATGGTCAGTATCGGTGAAGAAACTGGTGAAATCGATAAGATGCTCATGAAAGTGGCTGACTTTTATGAAAATGAAGTCGAAGAGTCGGTGAAAGCGCTAACGAGTTTGATGGAACCCTTGATGATCGTCGTGTTGGGCGGCATGGTCGGTTCGATTATTGTCGGCATGTATTTACCGATTTTCTCCATCATGGACAAGATCAAATAATCTTTCTCAAAAAAACAAGAGGACGCTTTGCGTCCTCTTGTTCCTAAAAAGAAAAAGGCGACGCATCGCGCCGCCTTTTTCTTTTAGCGTGGCGACAGCTATAGTAAGCCGATCGCCTGTTCCCAACTACTGCCCGATCGCAACCAGTGAATAGGAAAATCACCATCACCCGAATTGCGAAACCATGTTCGTTGCCGCTTAGCAAATTGACAGGTGTGAGTCACTGTAAGTGATTTGGCAGTTTCCAGATCGGTTTTATTGGCTAAATAATCGCACATTTCGCCATAGCCAAGAGTTCTTAAAAGCGGTAAATCTGCCCCATAACGATGTTGCAAATCGCGAATTTCATCAAGCCAGCCATTGTCTAGCATTTGCTCAGTGCGATCGCTAACTAATTTTCGATATTCATCGACCTCGACACATTCCAACCCAATCTGCACAATCGGATAATCTGGCGCTTGTTCGCCTTGCTGCGCGGAAAGTGGTTGCCCCGTCACATAAAAAACTTCTAACGATCGCCAAGTTCTAACTTGATCGTTGGCATGGATTTTGGTCGCCCCAGCAGGATCAACCTGTTGTAAAACTTGATAGCAATAATTTTGTCCTAACTGCTCAAATTGCGATCGCAAATCAGGTTGGGGCGACACTCGCGGAATTTTTAGCCCCGATACGATCGCTTTGATATATAGCCCCGACCCACCGACCAAAATCGGGGTTATGCCCTGAGCATGAAACTCGGCAATTAAAGTTTGGGCTTGATCTTGATAATCCGCGAGGGTCAAGGTGGTATCAGGATCGGCGATATCGATCAAATAATGAGGAACTTCATCCCGTTCTTCTACAGTCGGTTTTGCCGTGCCAATATCAAAATGGCGATAAACTTGACGCGAATCGGCACTCAAAATTGGGGATTTTAGATGTTTCGCTAAGGCGATCGCCAAACTAGTTTTACCTGTCGCTGTTGCTCCTAAAATTACGATCAAACCTACGGTTTGCATAACTAATTACCCAACTGGCGGCGAAAATCTCTGGGACTGAGGCGCAATGGATTTTGAGTATCCCAAATTCCTAACTCTTGCAATCTCGCCTTAGACTGAGCGCGGCTAATCCTTGCGTCATATTTGACATTTGGGGCATAGGAATCGGCGATCGCTAACCCCTCTGATACCAGAGTTTGATTAATCAATTGATTATCTTTCCAAATATAAGCAAGCAGGCGATCGGAATTATCTTTTTGCTTGACATCAAACTCTAAAGTCACTTTCTGTTCTTTAATCAAATCTGACAAACGCTGACGAGCGCGATCGCCCCAAGGTGATTGTTCTTTGAGCGGCGCACTAAGTCCAAGTAAACGGACTCGTTGCACGGTCATGTTGGGGTTATTGATCACTGAGGCTTCGACGGTTTGACCACTGATCACCCGATTAATAATCCAGAGTTCGCCATTTACCCGATCGCTTGGCCGCATGAAGGCGATCGCCATATTGGCGATCGTTAAAAAAAACACTAAAATTCCAAGCAATATCAACGGACGCGCCGAAAAATTAGAAATTTCTTGTTTCTTTTTAGTTTTAGAATTCACAATTTTTGGCTTGAGCGTTCATCTAAAATTGTAGGGGCAATTCATGAATTGCCCCTACAATTTTAGATGAAATTTTACGGTTTAATCATGATCGATAGGGACCCCGAACTGAAACCAGTTACGCTTACGTTTCGCAAAAAATTGCCCAAACTGTAACTGATATACCTCATCTTCATCTTGGGTTTCTAAATCTAAATCTGAGAGGGCATAACTTGAACAAATCAGCGCATATCCCTCTTCTTGTAAGTTTTTAGATAAACCAATTACTTCATGCTGGTCTATTTTTCCAGACTTGACCCGCATGGCACAAGCCGTACAAGCACCATTTAGACAAGAAAAAGGTAAGCCAATTCCTTGATCTTCTAATGAATCGAGAATATAGCGATCGCTGCTGATATCGGCTTCATAAACCTTGTCATTTTGGCGATCGTGAATGCGAACGTGATAAAACATAACACTTATACACAAGTAGGAATCATGCCTGTTTGACGAGCATAATCAAATAAGCCACCCGCATCAATTACAGGACGCACATCCCCAAGGGACTTTAGCGCAAAAGTTTGCCCCGTAGTCTCATTAATAATCACATTATTGTCAAAATCAATGGTTGCTTCTTCTCCCGTTTTGAAGCCATCAATCAGGCGATCGATCGATTCCCAAGGATATAACTCACCTGTCGATGTGCAGTTACGAAAGAAAATTCGCGCATAGGACTGAGCGACCACGGCTTCAAGCCCTGCGGCTCCAAGGGCGATTGGCGCATGTTCTCGCGAAGATCCGCAACCAAAATTTTCACCCGCCACAATAATCGAGTAAACGGTCTTGCTCTCACCTTCAGCAATAAAGCGATCGTAGCGATCGGGCAGCCCGATCATCGCATAGCTCCCTAACTTTTCGTACTCATCAGGTTTTGACGGCACAAGGGTCAGATATTCGGCAGGGATAATCTGATCGGTATCAATATTGTCGTCTAAGACAAATACTTGACCTTTAATTGTTTTACTCATAATTTTTATATCTAAATAATTTGTGGTCAATAGTAAGAGCGCGAAGCGCTCTTACTATTGACTAAGAAACGAGTGGCGGCAGCTATTCAGGCTTCAACTTTTCTCTGGGTTTTATGTCAGCGTAAAGTAATGTACTAGTCAAAATAAAACAAAGTTACAACCTTGCGCTGCTCTTCGGCATCTTGACAGGTTTGCATTAAAGTTTCACTACCATGAAATGCAAAGCAAATTAGTTGCTGGCATTTAGAAATAATCTCTTGGTTGCACACACTACTCGCCTCGGCTAAAGACAAAATATCATTCTCGCCATGTTCAATCAGGTGAATGACATTTTCTAGTTGATCGCGAGACTCATAGGGCTGTCTGTCGAGGCTCTGTGGCAAAATCACGGTCAATAAATTTGGATCAGCGCGTAATGCACCCCGAATCGCCGCAAAATTTGTACCTGTTGCCCCAGAGGTAATGATACTGTTACCCGACAGCACCAAAGCATAGCTGAGCAGTTCGATCAGCAGTTGGTGGGTCAATGGTACATGGCGGGAGCCTAAAAACGCGATCCGCTTTGAGCCTTGCTGCTGAATCGTGGCAAGCTCTTGCAAAAAGTCGTCTAGCTTTGGCAGATTAATTGACTGAGTCAAACAAATCCCTCTCGTTTACTACTTACTGAACGAATATCTACACAATATCATTTAACCCCAACGAATCAAACCACTCACAGAGCTTTGGACTCAGATAAAAAACAATTTTTTGTTAAAAGTGCCATGAAGAGCCATTCTTAACAAAAAATTTAAAACTTTTGTAAATCTTTGTAATACAGCCTACGCAAATTATTACGGGTAAACGGTAGACTATACCAAAGATGAAATTTAGGTTGGATTTGTAAGATCTTGCATCGAGCGAGTTTTTTCCCAAGACTCGTTAAATTACTACCTAAGTAATTGGGCTTAATAAAACCCTAAAACCTTTGGTGCACGCCGCGCCACAGGTTTCGGTTCTGATTTTGTATTTAATTACGCCTAGCTACCTAAATTATTATATTGATTTCTTTTCTGGAGCGAACTGACTGTGACTATTTACGTTGGAAACCTATCTTATCAAGCTGCTAAAGACGATTTATCAAGCGTCTTTTCAGACTACGGCACTGTAAAGCGCGTGCAATTGCCCACTGACCAAGAAACGGGTCGGGTTCGGGGCTTCGCCTTTGTGGATATGGAGGACGATGCTCAAGAAGATGCGGCGATCGCGGCGCTGAATGAGGCTGAATGGATGGGACGAACTTTGAGAGTTAATAAGGCTAAGCCTCGTACTGAACGGACTTCTAACGATCGCCCATCGAGAGGACGTGGCTACGAATAAATAAAAACCAGATATAAAGCCTAAAGTCGCCCGCTACGCGGG
>JANODY010000001.1:0-5481 GCA_031412945.1 Cyanobacteria bacterium SOY_65_metabat_81 | reverse complement strand
ACTCGTCAAGAACTAGATCAAGCTATCACTGATGCATTTAATACCGTCACCAAGAAGGATCTTTTGGGATGGTTTTCTCATTGTGATGCCATGACCGTTCTCATTTAATTCTGTCCTCACTATCTTGAAAACCGCGATAATCAAATTATCCCCGCAGACTACGAGCAACTATTGCGAGATCTAAAAAATCGCATCCGTTCAGCGCAAATCAAAGCAGCCTTAGCCATAAACCGAGAATTGGTATTACTCTATTGGCAAATTGGGCGCGAAATTTTGCAGCGACAGGGGCAAGAAGGTTGGGGAACTAAGGTAATCGATCGCCTTGCCAAAGACCTCAAGCAAGAATTTCCCGAAATGAAGGGATTCTCGTCTCGCAATCTAAAATATATGCGAATATTTGCGGAGGCTTGGACAGACGAACAAATAGTACAGCAAGTTGCTGCACAAATTCCTTGGTTTCATAATTGCATTCTACTCGACAAGGTAAAGCCAAAACCAGAGCGCATTTGGTACATCCAACAAGCGATCGCTAATGGTTGGAGTCGCGCCGTATTAGAACACCAGATTGAAACAAAACTCTACCAACGGCAGGGCAAAGCAATTACCAATTTTGATTTAACCTTGCCCCAGCCACAATCCGATTTAGCCCAACAACTGATTAAAGATCCCTACACATTCGATTTCTTAACTTTGGCGCAAAATGCTCAAGAGCGAGATCTAGAGAAAGCTTTACTCGATCGCATTCGTAGCTTCTTATTGGAACTTGGGACGGGATTTGCTTTTGTCGGTAGTCAGTATCATTTGGAAGTAGGCGGCGATGATTTTTATATTGACCTGTTGTTTTACCATCTGAAACTGCGCTGCTACATTGTCATTGACCTAAAGACGACAAATTTCAAGCCTGAATATTCAGGGAAAATGAGCTTTTATATACCCGTAGTTGATGATTTACTGCGGCATCTTGACGATAAACCGACAATTGGCATCATCTTGTGCAAGTCTCGAAATCAAACAGTTGCGGAATATGCGCTGCGAGATGTGAATAAACCCATTGCAGTTTCTCAATACAAGCACGAGTTACCAGCATCTTTGCAGAATGCCTTACCAAGTATCGAACAGTTGGAAGCAGAACTGGCAACAGTCAAAATGACAGAAGTGGAAGGTAATGATTTTGATTTATCAGAAATTTAACCTTTATCTCAAGCCGACAGTTAACTGCGATCGCTAGATGGCAAAATAAGAGAGTAGCGATCGCACAATTTTGGAGATTAACCCAAGCTATGATTAACGTCCGCTCTCTGTTAGCTATTTCGGCAATTTCTCTCTTTCTAGTTTCTCTATTATGGGGCTGTCAGATTTCTCCACCTTCAACAATCAAGCGATCGCCGTTGAAAGTAGCCTGTATCACCTTTGTCGGCTATCGCCCCGCCGTTATTGCTCAAGAAAAGGGCTTTTTTAAATCGCAGGGTGTGGATGTGGAACTAAGTTATGTGGATTTTGCTCAGTTACAGCAAGCTGATTTTAGTGCAGGGAAATATGATGGGATTGGTTTGACTTTGGGCGATTTTATTATTTTGAGCGCGAATAATCCCAACATGCAAAGCGTATTAGTTGTGGATGAGACTAATGGAGCTGATGTTGTTGTTGCTCAACCTGAAATTAAAACCGTTGAGGATTTGAAAGGGAAGAAAATTGGTACAAATCTGGGCGGATTTAGTGAAGTATTTGTTACGGAAATGTTGAGAATCTCTAACTTAACTACCGATGATGTGAATTTAGTTAAGTTTGATGCGTTGGAAATTCCGCAAAGACTAAAAAATAATGATATTCAAGCAGGGCATACTTGGGAACCTTTTCTGTCGGAAGCGATTAAGCAAGGGGCGCGTCCCCTATTTACGAGCAAGCAAACTCCAGGCTTAATATTAGATTTGGTGGCTTTTCGCAATGAGACAATTCGCGATCGCCCAGAGGATGTACGCGCTTTTGTACGAGGCTGGTTACAAGCCTTAAATTTTTGGGAACAGAATCTTGAAGCTGGCAATGAAATTATTACCAAAACCCTCAAAATTCCTATCGATACAATTTCCTTAGATGGTGTGAATCTCACCAATCTCCAAGAAAATCAGGATTTTTTTCGTGCTAATAGTACCAATTCTATCTATGATATTGCCAAAATCTATGCCGACTTTTTCATCCGCTCTGGCAATGTGACGCGGCTTCCCGATCTCAAATCTCTGTTTAACTCCTCTTTTTTAAATTGATTTACCTAAGATATCTTGCACAGGCAAGGGGCTTAAGCCCCTTGTTAATGCTCATAAAATCTTTCAAGATGCTTAACTTATTTTTTCAAGCTTCCTAATTACTTAGTGTAATCATCCAAATCTGAATCGTGGAACCCAAAACATGAAAAATATGCGCTTTAGTAGTATCCGTCAGAAATTAATTCTTGCTTTTTTAATTGTAGCTCTAATTCCCATGCTGTTATTGGGAGCAATCAATAAACAGGCTACGGAAAACACCTTAACCGAAAATGCTAGACAATCTCTATCGGCGGCGGCGAATGCTACTGCTAATCGCGTTGATGCTTTTATTGATGGAAATCTCAATGCGGTGCGTGTGGAGGCGATTTTGCCTGGGTTATCCACTTACCTAAGTTTGCCAGAAACCAAGCGAGAGAATAGTCCTGAATTAAGGTTAGCGATGGAAACTTTGATTCGGCTGAGTCGGAAGGATATGCTAAATGTTCTATCCTATGCCTTACTTGACCTCAATGGAAAGAACGTATTAGATACAAATACCCCTGATATTGGGAAAGATGAATCATCTCAAGATTATTTTCGAGAACCCCTGCGATCGCAATTAGCGTTTGTTTCCAGTATGCAGCGATCTCCGACTATTCCCGACTTAGTAATCTTGGTGTTTAGTAGTCCCGTTCGCAATGCGCGGGGTCAGATTTTGGGGATATTGCGAATTACTTATAATGCTGCTGTCGTACAGCAATTGGTGACAAGGCAAACTGAACAGGCGGGAGAAAAATCCTTTGCAATTCTCCTCGATGAGAACTATATCCACCTCGCTCACAGCAACGATCCGAAATTACTATTTAAATCAATCGTACCTCTGCCCGATCCTATCGTAATGCAATTGCAGAAAGAAGGACGATTACCAAAATCTCCATCGGCAGAACTAGCCATCAATCAACCGATACTCAAGCGAGCATTGGATAATAAACAATCCTACTTAGTGGCGGATCTGAGTTCTAATGATCAATCTAATAATCAACAGGATCTTGTAGCGATCGCTAATTTGCAATATAAGCCTTGGTCGGTACTGTTTGCCCGTCCCCTAGCGATTGCCCTTGCGCCTTTAGATAGACAAATTCGTGATGCAACGTTCCTATTTGCGACAATCGCCATCATCGTAACTATGGTCGCCTTAGCGATCGCTCAACTCCTCACTAAACCAATTATTCATCTGACCAAAATTGTCTCCCAATTTACCGCAGGTAATTTTGACGTAAGGGTAAAATCTACTGCTAATGATGAAATCGCCCAGCTTGCGGACTCTTTTAATAACATGGCAGAACAGTTACAGAACTCATTTGTAAACCTAGAAAACCGTGTGCAGCAGCGTACATCGGAGTTAGTAATTGCCAAAGAGAAAGCAGAAGTCGCCAACCAAGCCAAAAGTACGTTTATCGCAAATATGAGCCATGAGTTGCGATCGCCTTTGAATGCTGTAATTGGTTTCTCGCAGTTGCTGTTACGCGCAAAGGGTCTCTCATCAGAGCAGTATGAAAACGTGAGTATTATTCATCGGAGCGGCGAGTTTCTCTTAACTCTGATCAATAACATTCTCGATTTATCAAAAATTGAAGCAGGAAAAGCCACGCTAAATCCCTACAACTTCGATCTTTATCGGTTACTAGACGATCTGGAAGATATGCTACATCTAAAAGCAGAATCGGAGGGATTAGAATTGATTTTTGAAAGACAGTCATCTCTACCACGCTATATTTACACCGATGAATTAAAATTGCGACAAGTTCTCATCAATCTCCTGAGCAATGCCATTAAATTTACTGAAAAAGGAAGTGTGATTCTGAAAATATTTCACGAGGAGCAAGCATCTGGGGATGAATTAAAACTCTATGTGAGTGTTAGCGATACAGGGCTGGGCGTAGCTAAAGAGGAATTAGTCAATATTTTTGAAGCGTTTGTGCAAGCAAAAGCAGGGCGAGAAATGCAAGAAGGTACAGGGCTAGGTTTGGCGATCTGTCGGCAATTCGTTCAGTTAATGGGTGGTAATCTCTCTGTAGAGAGTGAACTTGATAGAGGGACAACCTTCTATTTTGATATCCAAGCCCAAAGTATCAACAATGCGATCGCCAATAATCTCGAATATGAAACCCATAAGCGCCATGTGATTGCTCTTGCACCCAATCAGTCCACCTATAAGATTTTGATCGTTGATGATAAATCGATTAATCGGCAATTATTAGTAAAACTGCTCAGTCCTTTGGGTTTCGACTTAAAAGAAGCTGCCAATGGACAAGAAGCGATCGCTGTTTGGGATGAATGGGAACCGCACCTGATTTGGATGGATATGCGAATGCCTGTAATGGATGGCTATGAGGCGACAAAATATATTAAATCAACCACCAAGGGCAATGCAACGGCAATAATTGCTTTAACAGCAAGCGTCTTAGAAGAAGAAAAAACGATCGTGCTTTCCGCAGGTTGCGATGACTTTTTGCGAAAACCATTTAAAGAGCAGATCATATTTGATGCTTTGAATAAGCATTTAGGCGTACAATTTATCTATGAAGATTTGGAGGCAAGTGCCGATCATCACCTCAAAACAAATTCAACGTCAATCAATTTAGCAATCATGGGAGAAGAATGGCGATCGCAACTATCTGAAGCGGCGATCGAAGGCGATAGTAAGCAGGTGATGGCACTTATTCAGATGATTCCTGATCAAGAATCGGCAGTGATAAAAATTCTCGAAAAGTTTGCTCGCCAATTTGAATTTGATGAAATCGTGGAATTATTGACCGATGAAAGCCTAAGATACAGTTATCCTATTTAGTCAACAAAAGCATAATTTCATGAAAAAAAATTACTCGCAGAATATGTTTTCTAAAGTATTGAAAAAAACGCCTTTAAGGTTGATTTTTACTGTTCCTTTTATGATTGAAATTTTCGTCATAGTCGGATTAGTCGGTTATCTTTCTTATAAAAGTGGTAAAGAAGCCGTTAATGATGTTGCTGGTCAATTGCGCGAAGAAGTCATATTGAAAATCAAAACCTATGTTAATCAAGAATTATCAACTTTAATCTTGATTAACAAACTGAATGCTGATGCGATTAAACGGGGCGAGTTCAACTTTAATATAAAAGATAAAAATCCTCAAATGGATTATTATAGCTGTAGTCACTACAATTAGGACAATATAAAACCCAAGAAGCGAGTGGCGGC